>MGVC01000001.1 GCA_001800285.1 Elusimicrobia bacterium RIFOXYA2_FULL_39_19
AAGTAACTGAAGAAGTTGCAAAAGGGAATTTTGATATAGAAATAAACTTAAGAAAAAACGATGAATTTAAAGACTTAGCAGAGAGTTTTAACAGTATGATAAAAGAGTTATCAGAAAAGGAAAGAAAAAATAAAAATATAACTAACGAATCAAGATATAAAGTAACGTGAAAAGACTATTTTCACCTTTACCCAACACTCCTACCAAAAACTGTAAACCTGAAACTACCGCAACCCTTCGTTCCTGGTGCGTCATACCTATGTAAATTCCCTTATATTCCCAGCCCTAAACCCATCTTTTGACCCAAATTCCCCTGTTTCGCAAAGTTAAAGAAAACGTGTTTTGTACTCGTTTGTATGTAAATGGAATAACTTGAATTATTTTGACTTTTGCATATATTATATATGTAGAGGGCAAATTGCCCTTATTCCCAAGGAGCGTTAGTTATGGGCAATATTATGGAAGATGGGTGCTCAATTAAGTTCTGGTTGCCGCGGGACCTCTATGGTAGTATCCTGGCACTTGCTTACCGCAAGAGAAGCAGTATGTCCAAAGTCCTGCGGACGCTCTGCAAGGCGGTCCAGGACACAAACAGGGAGTATTACATTAATCTCGAATTGGAGAAGCAAATTAACCCGCCTCGCGAAATTTCAAAAGAGGAGTGGGAAAAATGGCGGAAGGACTTCAAAAAATCCAGGCCCGGACTGGATGACATGTTTGAGCAGGCAAAGGTCAATTTAAAGCTTGAATTAGAACCACAAAAGGAGGAAAAAAAGATGGAAGGAATGAAATCCGTAAAGTTCTATTTAAAAAATGATGTATTTGAGTTTATCAAGATGGCTGCATTATTACAGAAAAAGAGTATGTCAGAGCTATTCCGCGAATATGCGGGTACTCTTGCAGAGGATACCAGGAAGCTTGCCAGGGAGAGGTTTAAGGATATGGGCCAAAATGTGGCTAAGGCACCAGAAAAACCCGTAGATACCGTGAAAGCGGCTTCAAGCCTGGATGCCCTGGGATAACCCTATTTTGGGCTATTTGAGGTCTAAAAAGGGCATTTAAAGCTTAAAAATCGACATATTTTGATATGTCAGCCATTCTTATTGCCATAGCAGGTTGGGCGGGATCATATTCTGATGGTATTACAAGGGACATCATTCCTATTACTTTTCCGCCCAAAATTAGCGGGCCACCAGAAAAACCTCTCCGGGAGGTATAGCTTAGTTTTATCACCTGTTTACCGGTTATGTTTATATCATTTGAACTGAGCATCGCTATCGGGGTAGCCTTAATTGTACCGCTTTGTTGGAACGCTTTTACTCTCACCTTGTCAACCTTCAGTTTACCGTTAGATATCTTTAAATTAAACTTAACTAAACTTTCATCTTTTGGAAATCCGATGTTGTAAACTTCATCGCCTACCTTGAATTCACTTTCCGTTGGCAAAACATCAGCATTTTCCTGGTTATTCAATCGCCCTACCGTTAGATCATATTCCGGAACCAACCTGTCTATCGCAATGTTTTCAATAATACGCCCGCTCTCATTTGTTAGGAATACCTTTACCTTGGAAAAACCCGGATTGGGGATAAATACAGGGCTGTTAAAACAATGGTGAGCCGAAATGAATGTGTTTTTACTTACAAAGAATGCTGTGCCACAAATCCCGCCCGCTGCCTGGTTCGTGCCTGGATTATAGCTGACCTTGATGATTGCCCATGTTTCCAATGGTCCCATAAAGTTTACTTAATTGAAGTAATATTATTGAATAGACCTAATTGATCTCTCAGCTCAATTAATATTTCTCTATTGCTATAAAAAGAATTGCTCCTAAACAATTCTTTTTTTATAAAATCATCTTCTTTTACCGTTCTTATGTCATTTTTTGGAAAAAATTCAACTTTTTGTCTATTAAAACAATTATAATAACAATCTTTTTTGTTCGGTTGTTTAATAATTTCTCTTAAAATAGGATAGAATTGTTTCGATATATTAATTTTTTCTTGATTATTTGTACTGTTGTGTAGGCAATTCATCGTGCATCCTGTAATTAAATCAATAAGTTGTATTAAATGCGAGTTTAAATCATCAGACTTTTTGTGCGAAGATGAAATAAATTTTATTTCTTCGTTCTCAAACATTAATTTATCATCTTTATTGTTAATGAATTTTATTGAGTGCCACGGAAAATATTCATGGCTGCTTTTGCTTTCGTCAAAGTCATGATAAATATCTTTTATGCGTAATTTGTCGTACTTGTAAAAATAGCTTTTTGCTGATTTCAATATTGCTGTTCTGAAGAATCTGTTGTAGGCATTTACAGATGTGTTGTGATCTCCAAAATAATCAAGGTTTAATTTAGAATAATTTAATCCTAAGATATAAAAATATATGAGATTTTTATCATTTAATAGATAATCAACCCATCTTTTGGCTATATAATATTTCTCTGTATCATCAAGTTCGCTGTAATGAACTTCTTTATTGTTTTTCTCATGATATTTACAGTCATTAATTTTGCCGCAATTGCCCCATTCCCAATTTCTATTTTTATCGCCGCATCTTGCGTTTAAAAGATTGTTTAATAAGGTATCTAAACTGTCGACAGGTACCAGTAATATACCCATATATATCCATTTTTCTTGATTATTGCCGGAAAAGCTAACTTCGACTTGTTGTGCTTCGTCACAATATAGTTTTAAAGTGATTTCTTTCATTTTAAAATTCTATCTCTTTTAAGCAATCCTGTCAATCGAACTCGCCTTATATAACCCAAAAATCCCCAAAAATTCCTGCACCAGAAATTTGCCCCTATATGAATCCCAAAATTTGAAAATATTCACGGGACCCAGGTGTATGTAGATAGGAAAACAGTTCCGTTTTACGCCGGATAGGGGGTCCAGAAGGCAATCCGCTGTCAGGCTAACCTTGTCTGGACCAATTCTAATAAAAAAGGAGGTGAGAAACATGAAGAAAATCATTCTAGTAGTTCTTGGTTTGTTTGGGTTTATCCTTTACAAACGCTACACAAACTTCAAGAAGGCAGAAAGAGCACTTGATGCTGCGATAGCGAGAATGAAGGGGATTCTTGAAGATGAAGCCATCGAGAGACATGATGATTGGATGCAGTTGGAAGTCCGTCACTTGGATGCAGAACACGAATGGGAAATGAATGGTTGTAGACACGATGACTGACAAACGGGTGACCACGACTTATGATGAGCATATCTGTCCGGTGGTGCAAACAGATAAAGGTGGGAGGTGATATTCATGCAGAATGATGAAGGAATGAACATATTGGAGCAGATTCTCGTAGAAGCAATTGAAGGGTAATATGCCCGCCAAAAAAAGCAGGGGGAGAAATTCGTCAGTCAAGGAGGTGATTTCTATGCTGTATAAGATTTTCTACGGACCAGTAGTGAAGTTAGCAGCAATGTTGGTTGTTGTAGCCGGAAATTTGAGGTGTGCAGGTCATGGGAAGTGTGAGTACATGCAGGGCAGGGTTTTAGATGCAGTCCGCGAAAAATGCCTTGAGATATAGGGCATACGCGGAATATCAATAGCTATCGCGAAAAAAGGCGGTGATGCTTATGATTTGGTGGTTGTTCAGGTTTATTAGTTTGTATTTTGTTTTACTCATCGTCGGAGCAGTTTGGTGGGTAATATGGCTGCTGTTTTATTTTAAGTAGCCATAAGTAGTTTGTATTCTGCTCAAAAAGGCGGTGATATCGATGGGAGTAGACATCTACAGAGTTAGCTATAAGAATGTTTATGACCATGTAACTGAAGAAGAAATCAGTTTCATTGAGAATTGCTTTAGCTTAAATGAAACTGGCAGTTACTATGTCAGCAAAGATTCTCTTAGCCAGGCATTAATCAGGGCAAAAGAGAAACGTATTAAGGTGCCAAGGGAACTTGTCACACGGCTCAAAAAAGAATTAAAAACTGCTGATGACAGTTTTGACATTCAAATCTTTTAAAAGGGGAGGTGATACCAATGGCTAAGATATTTGATTCAACCTGCAACTTAGTAGAAAGAATACCGACCATCGAACTGACAACCCATTTTTTCTGGTCAGTCATGTGCGAAGGCCTGGCTCCGGCAGACAGAGTGAAATTAGTTGAAAAGTTGATGGACAAAGTTACAGAAGACAACACGGAAAGTGAGGAAAAATGAACAGGTTGCCGATTTTCAGGATTAAGGACAAGCTGTTTTTTGTAGATCTAAGGTTACGTCAGCTCAGGAATGTGCATAATCCGCATGAATATCTTGATTTCAAGGATGTTTATGCTCTATTGGATTATTTGCACGAAAATAAAGCCAAACAGGAGGTGTCAGGTGAAAGATTTAAACATTAAGTTTAAGGTTCCGGAGAGCAAGACAGAGGCTGTGGAAGTAGCAAAGAAGTATTGGCAGAAGTTGAGCAAAATTGTTGACTGTGCTGCGGAAGTTATCGCAGAAACTATCAAAAAGGAGGTAAAAAAACATGGATGACCATTTTAATCCAGTTCTGTTGGTACTCAAGATTCTGTTCTGGTGCACAATTGGGCTAGTAGTTTGGTTAATAGTAAAAGTAGTCGAAAAATTGAGTGCAGAAAATAAAACTTCATAGGAGGCGTGGGATGTGTACCAGAATTCTTAGTAGTAAGAAACTTGGAGTTAATTGCTGGCTTGCAGTACGGCTTCTCGGCGGCAAATGCGACAGGGTAAAACGCTGTAAATATCCTGAGAAGAAACGCTGCAAGGCAAGGAGGTGAACGGAACATGGTTTGCAGGATATGCGGTTGCAAGACTCTTGAAGTGGCGGGTTTTACAGTAAATAGACGGATAAAAGTAAAACGTTGCGTAAGCTGTGGCACGTGTTATTTAATCCGCAAAAAGGGGGTGAAAATATGCTGGGCTTCATAACGAGCATAATAGGGTTGCAGGTTTTGCTGTTAGTAAAGCTTCTGTCCATAATAGGGGCTTTTGTTTTAGTGATTTACCTTGGTTGGTTCGTAGACAAATATTAAAAAGGGGGTGATGATACATGCTTTTTATGAGCGGATGGTTTTTCATGGGAATATCCATTGGATTCTTTATTATCCAATGGCTGGTGTTGAGATCTGTTCCGAAGTATTTGTTACGGGCATTCGCGTACTTTCCTTTGCTTGGATTCCTTGCCAACCTGGCCGCCAGTGGAAGTATAAGCATTTTCACCGGGGTTGCCAGCTTCGTAGGCATTTGCAACATGATCTCAAGCATTGGTGTTTCTTTTTGGTTGATTGGATATGCCCGTTTTCACGGTGTTAAGCTGGTATGGAAACGGTACGCGATTTTGTTAAAGTACCCGGATTTTGTGGAGGAGAATCCGGCGGACCATTGGTTGTTCTAAGGGTTTATTCCCGCGGAAGCTTTTAGCTTCAGCTAAACGCGAAAAAAGGAGGTGATATCAATGCTTGCTAAAATCCCGATAAACTTTCTTGTTAGGAGTGCTTCTGTCCGCAAATTGGTTGTAGAAGCATTCCAGTGCCTGTTGGTAGTATTTCTTATCGGCCAGCATGTCGTTAAGAAAACACGCAGGTACTACAAGATAGTAAAAGAAAGCCAGAATTTGAGGTAAGAAACAGAAACGAGAAGTAAAAATAAGCAATCTCAGAAAGGGGTTGCTATTTTTTTGCCCTAAGGGCAAAGGAGAAACAACATGAACACAATTTCTAAAGAGGCCTTAAAACAAGCAGTAATTACCAGCCTGGAAGTATTTGAAGAAATTAAGAAGGAAAAAGGTGTCTCATTTTTATCAGAAGACTCTTTGATAAAAGTGGCCATATCGCTCTATATACAGGAGAGCAGAAATGGCAATGGACACAGTAACGGCAACGCTAACGGGTTTACAAAGGAGAAACCCAAGGCCGATGTTCCGCTCATAGTGAATTTCGGGAAGTACAAGGGCAAAACTTTGGAAGAGCTAGTCAAAATTGATCGCAGCTATGTCAATTGGCTAGCGGCAAAGTCTGAGATTGAAAAGATTCGGCTTGAGGCAAAGAAACTTATTGAAGCAAACCCGGTTTCAACAGGGAATGTAACAATTCCTAAACCGAAGGCATTTCAGAAGTAAATCAGCAAAAGCAGGGCAGACATTAAGTCAGAGTCCTGATGGACTTCAAAGCCCTGCTATTTTTTTATCCTTGGAGGATAATTTATGGACAGAGATAACGGAAAAGAACTTCTTTCGGTTTCAAAAATCAAGATGTATTTGAGGTGCCCGCTCCAGTATTACTATCGATATTGCGAAGGCATCAAGATACCACCGGATGCAGGCTTGACTCTAGGAAAAGCGGTGCATTCTGGGATAGAGCAGAACTTCAGGCAGAAGATAACGAGCTTTTCTGACCTGCCTCTCAATGATGTTCTGGATATTTACTCAACCGCGTTTGAAAGTTATCTCCAGGAGGAATTTAATTTTGGTGAAGATAAGCCCGGAGATGTGAAGGATTTGGGTGTTGGGCTTGTAAAAGTTTACCACGCAGAGTTGTCACCGAAAATCCAGCCGGTTAGTGTTGAAGAACATTTTATTTTGGAGTTCGAGGCACCGGTGGAATACGGATTTCAGGGATATATGGATGTGATTGATGCTGAGTCAAATATCCGGGACAGCAAGACAGCCAAGCGATCCTATGCTCAGAATGCCGCGGAAAATGACCTTCAGCTCACTGCGTATAACCTGGCGTACAAGTTTCTGAAGGGCAAAGAACCAAAGGCTTTAATCTTTGACGTGATGGTTAAGAACAAGACGCCAAAGGTTCAGACTATTTCTTCACCGCCAAGAGGTGAAGCTCAACTTAACAGGTTGCTCAAGCTGATAGGGTTTGTTTCCAAGTCAATCAAGACAGGTGTATTTTACCCGTGTGAAAACGGTCAGGTGTGCAGCTGGTGCGGATATCGCAAGGACCATTGTTCGAGCTGGTAGGGTTAGATTCAAATGAAGCAAATAAAAGGGAGTGTCTTGTTGCTATACAGGTCACTCCCTAATTTTTATCAGGAGGTGCAATATGTGTAAAAACATTTTTGATGATATGCCTATCATCAGTGCTTACACGCTCGAGCAAGCGATTTCTGACGGAATCCTTGTGAAAGTTGGGCAGTGTGGCCGTTACGCCGTGATATTCACCGCTAACCTGTTTTATGACGGCGGTTACGAAGACAAGGACAAGCGGATGATTCTTGTTCAAAAAGGGATTGAGATGCTTAAACAATCGGGCCCGGAGGATTCTGATTGTATGCGGTTACGTGTGGTCGAAAAGGACAAAATCTGGGTAATCGCAGATGGCCAGGCAGTAACATTCATGAGACCTGAAGATTACTAACGGAGGATGCCATGAAAGATAACCGTTTCGTAATGGAAACTGCTGGTGGTGCAAGGATATGTAATCCCTGCGGCCGAAAAATCAGGATGGGAGAGAATTGCTTAGCATTTTCAAAAGGTTCCGGCCGATACAGTGTGTCAGGCAATGTTTGCAGACAGTGCCTGGTAAAATTCGTTGAAAAAACAAGGAATAAGGAGGTATCAATATGAAACTTAAATGTCCGAAAGGATGTAAGACAAAAATGAGATGTAAGTTCTATCGCGGCTGGTATGTGAATTTTCTTTACGATAGCAAAGGTAAAGAATTAAAGCTCGATGACACTTCATGGGAGCATTATGACAAAAGCTACCGGTGCAGATTGTGCCATGAACCTGCCGTAGAGGAGAAGTAAGGTTAGTGTTAAATTTAAGCAAAAGGGGAGCAATTCTGTGCTAATCGGAGTTGCTCCCCTATTTTTTTATCGGAGGATAAAACAAATGAACAACAAATTTAAAGACGTAAAGTTTATGACAGCAAAAGAAAAAGAGTTGGTGCTAAAAAACTGGATAAGATTTATTGAAACATTGGTTTCAAATCCAGGTAAAGACAAGCCGGACCTTTTCAGTAAATTTACCAAAAGGTTGTACGAGCATTTACATCTGCATTGTTCGTTCATAGCCCACTATGACCGTTATGGCTTTTACACCACGTATTTTGATGACCCTGTCTATACGATAAAGTTCATCCAGCAGTTTGACAGTGATCTTGGGTGCAAGAGCGTTGAATACGGTTTTAATTGGTGGCAGGATGGCGACTTTGCAGATCTTAATCAGGCTATGTGTATAGCAATCGATGAACACAAGAAAACGCTATACGAGAAATTGCGTAATAGCGAGAAAGAAAATGATGTAAATGCAGCTAAAGGTTTGGCTAATAAATGGGGTTACGTGCTTAAGGAGGTGAGATAATGAAAGTACTACAGGTAAAGTCACTGGAACACTTGAAGAAAATCTTGTTCAAGGGGCCGGGCGAGTTTTTTATAGCCCTTAACTATGACTGTAAATCCTCAAAAACCGTGTCCTATGACAAGAAGTCCAAGGTTTTCTATGTGACAAATTGGATTGACGGCACAGAGCAGGAGTTATCCAGCAGGCAAATCATGAGTGTTGGCTGGACAAACATCGGTAAGGCAATAAAAAAAGGAGCTTTCTATTATGAATGTTCCGGGAGGCAGCAATGAAAAACAAGTTTAATCAATCGTTTGTTCATCTAGAGTTAGTACGGGATAAAAAGCCGGGGCCAGTTATCACTAAACCGATTGAGGCTATTGCGGTCATCAAGGCAATGCTTGGCAAAATGGACCGTGAATATTTTATGTCAATCCATTTGTCTGCACGGAACAGCGTGACTGGCATAGAGGTTGTTTCTGTGGGCATACTTAATGCCAGCATGGTTCACCCGAGGGAAGTGTTTAAGGCTGCGATTTTGAATTCCTCGGCGAGCATTATACTGGTTCATAATCATCCAAGTTTTGATTTAACGCCAAGTGATGATGACCTTAAGCTCACAAAACGGCTGATTGAGTGTGGAAAATTGCTTGGCATTGAAGTTTTGGATCACATAATCACTGGAAATGCCGGCGATGAACATTTTTCGATGCAGTCAAAAGGTTTAATTAAACAAGAGGAGGGGTCCTATGAATAACGTCACAGAAATTGTTACGAACAAGATTTTAGCTGAAATGGAAAAGGGAGTTGTGCCCTGGGAAAGGCCCTGGATTGTTATTCCTAAGCAAAACATGGTGAGCAAGAAGCCATATGGTGGAATTAACCGCCTATTGTTAGCCTTTGAGAATGAAGATTATTATCTTTCATTCAACCAGGTTAAACAGCTTGGCGGAAAAATTAAGAAAGGTGCTAAAGCACAGATTGTGATATTCTGGAAACCGATTGAGAAACACAAAGCTGATGCAGAGAATAAAAAGCCTGAAGAAAAGCCGGAGTATTTTGTTCTCCTGAGGTATTACCGCGTGTTTAAACTCGCTGATACCGAAGGTATTTCCAGGCCGGAAAAGTTAAACAACAATCCCCGGCGGGAAGATATTGAGGCGTTTATCCAAAGAATCAATCCTAAAATTGAATTCGGCGGGTCGACTGCTTCATATAATCCTGAAAGCGACACAATCAATATGCCGGTAATTGAGCGGTTTAACGATTCGGATCATTATTATGCGACTTTTATGCACGAATTGCTGCATTGGACAGGTTCCAAAGGGAGGTTGGACCGGTTCAATGGTGATGGTATAAGCAATTACCATCAATCCTACGGCAAAGAGGAACTTGTCGCAGAGATAGGGAGTGCAATCCTGTGCCACTATTTCGGGATATCCTTGCCCGCCCACAATGCTGCATACCTGGATAACTGGGTTAAGGCAATCAAGGGCGACAATAGGATGCTGCTGGGTGCTTCCGCCCGGGCAGAAAAAGCACTTGAGTTCCTGAAATTGGAAGTGTAAAGGATAATGTTCAATGCAAAAGCGGGAGGTAATCTGTAAAAGGGTTGCCTCTCGCTATTTTTATTTTAGGAGGTTAGTTTTATGCAGATAACACTTGAAACAGTAAGAGAAACATTAAGGAAGGCACTCGGCTGGGAGTCCTATGTGGCAAGATTTATCAGTAAAACTATTGAAGCCAGGGATACTCCCACGGTTTGTATTACAAAAGAAGGGGTCCTTAGATTCAACCCTGATTTTCTTGAAGAGCATGTTAAAACCCAGGAAGATTTGTTTAGTGTGGTATTTCACGAACTGTTACACCCGATGTTCAACCATTTTATTTACCGTTGCGGTGACCTTGAAAACATTGCTACCGACAGCATAATCAATGCTGTGATAAGTAAACTGTATTGTGAGCAATCTGACGGTGGTAAGTTCTTCGCTAAACTCTACACTGCTACCGGCTTAACCGGGTTACTAAGGCCAAACAGCAACCTGCGGGAGACGCGGTTTGAGGGCTTGTATGGCAACCTATATTATTGCGGGCCAAAAATTACTACTGGCGATGTAATTCAGACGCTAAGGATACTTGCTGATACTGTACCTGCGGGTATAACGCTTATTGGCTCGCATTCCGGTGAAGGTAACATTCCTGCTGATATTGCGGAGAAAATTGCTAGCGAGCTAAAGGACAATATCTCAAAGCAGTACAGAAAGAACGCTGGAAGCAACAATAATCTTGCTGATTTGTTCATAGAGATTCTTAAAAGCAAGTTTACACTAAGAAAGCAGATTCTTGAGCGGTATGTTTCAAATACAGTTAAAAGCAAATTTAAGTCGTTTGTGGGTAACGACGCAGAACGGGTTTCACCTGTGCTTACATCAGGTTGCAGGCTCAGGCGTGCAGCGGTGTTACTATCTTGTGGTGTATATCCTGTAAGGTATTACATCCCCAAAAGCAGCCTTAAGCCAAAAAGCGGGATTGTAGTATATCTTGATGTCAGCGGTAGTTTTCAGGATTGCCTGCCGGATATTGTTGGCGTGCTTATGACAATCAAAGATAAACTCGGGAAAGTATACGCGTTTTCTAATGTTGTTAAAGAAATCCCGTTTACTGACCTGGTGAAAGGCAAGACTTCAAGCACTGGCGGGACTGATTTTGATTGCATAGCATTATCAATCCTTGAAAACAGGTATGAACATTCAATAGTAATTACCGATGGCTATGCTAATTTAAAGGATGACCTTGCAGAAAAGTTGAGGGTATTTAATCCAAGGATACTCACAATAATGTTTGACGGTAAAATGAGCTGCTCTGAGTTTCAACCCTTCGGGGATGTAGTGCAGCTTGACGATATCAAGGAGGTGGTCGGACAATAAGATTCAATTTCAGTTAAGTTTTAAGTTACAAAAGAGAGGAAATAAACCTCTCTATTTTTATGCCCAAAAAGGGCCAAGGAGAATACTATGTTATTAGAAAAGTTAGGAATTTATGGTTGGACAGAGAAGGATGAGAATTTGTTGTTGGCATGTTTGCTTACCGGTGATCCGTTGTTACTTATTGGAAGCCACGGGACCGCAAAAACCCAGGTAATCTACAAACTTGCAGAATCCCTGGGCAAGAAATTTATTGCTTATGACGCTTCAAAAGCGTTGTTTGAAGATGTATTGGGCTATCCAAACATTCAGATGCTCAAGCAAGGCAGGGTTGAGTATATTCCGTCGACAGTCACAATCTGGGATAAGGAGTTTATCCTTATAGACGAACTAAACAGGGCATTACCGGAAATGCAATCCAAATGGCTGGAGATAATCCGCTCTAGGAAAATCATGGGCATTCCAACAGCCGTGAAATGGTGTTTCAGTGCGATGAACTTTTCAAGCTATGCCGGTGCTCAGCAGTTGGACGAAGCATTGATTGGCAGGTTTGCATTGTTTCTTTATCCACCGGAAGCAATGAAAATGAGTGAAGAAAACAGGATAAAGGTACTGACTCATATCAATGGTGACGATGGAATTGCAATCAGTGAATGGACTTCAGGCAAAAACTGTAAGACAATCACGCAGGAAGATACCACGCTTACCGGCGAAACTTTAAGCAAGGTTCTAAAGAAATCTGCTAAGCATTTCATGAAATTGCGGGAACATATGGATACATTACCGGTATTCCTGGCAAAATTCAGTGAGCTTGTGCTTAAAGAGACAAGCGGGACTCTTTCGCTTGATGGCCGCCGGTTAGGATTTATCTACAGGAACATAATTGCTAACCGTGCAGTTGAGCTGGCAAAAACAGAGATTTGTAGTGATACTACTCCAAATCTTACAGATAGTGCAAGGTATGTCATAGAATCCAGTATTCCAGTGGGATTAAATGACGCTTCAATAAAACGCGATGAAATCATGCACAAGTTTGAAATCTGTTTTGACCTGCTGGCAGACTATTTCAAGGATGACTCCGAACTGTCAAATGTAAATTTAGTGTATGAGCTATTTACTACGAACGATTTTATGCGAAAGGCAGAATTACTGATTAAGCATAATTTATCAGAGCTTGCCAAAACCAAAGCATGGAACGATCTCGTGAACAACGAAGAAGACATTACCTTGTTTGCATACAGTGCCTTGCAGGTTGAAACCAGGAGACCGGGAACTGTGCCAAAGGAAATGATCGAATCACTGAGCAAGAAAATTGATTTCAGTAAACTGTGTTCAGAGAGCATTCCTAGACTTAAGAATGACCAGATTGAGTTTATTGAAGAAATAGAAGATTTGTTTAACCAGGAAACTGACCTGGGCAGGATTGTTGCGTATGGGTGCATCAATAAGCTCACTGAGAAAGATATAATTACTCAGGAGGATATCGAAGAAACGAAAGTAAGAATTCAGTCAGAGATTGAGACATTCAATAAACTTATAGCCTAAAAGGAGGCCATCATGTTTAGCGTATACAGATTATCTTTAAAATCAGACAAGAAAGTTAATGGATTTAAAAGGTTGAATTTTACTAAAGTTGAAGTACCACTATCAAAGCTATTAAAAGAAGGTATTCACCCGGCGTATAGTTTTGGTAGTTATAAATGCCTAAGGGATAAACTCACGGATGCAATCAATCAGGAAAAGTTTATTCCGCCGGAATTAAAACAACTCGATTATACTAGAGAATTTAGTTCAGGCGTGAATGACTATACAGAAAATGATAAGCTAAAGTTATTTCTTGAAGAAATAAAGGCGGTTATCTACTTTATAGATAGTGATATCAGGTTCCCGGACCTGCTTGAAATAGCAAAGGAACAGCTTAAGAAAGACTGGACTCACTATAGTGTAAAAGAGATACTTAAAGCCTGCTACCACGATTTCAACGAACTGCGAACTTTTGTAAAAAGCAAGGATCCGGAAGTCAAAATGGTTGGTTATGAAAGTCTGGACAATATGCATCTTGATAAAATCCTGAAAATAGAGGATTTCAGTGCATTTGAAAAGATGCTTATTTTATATGGGTTTGAAACACACAACTTCAGGTATGCCGATTATCTTAAAAGCATCACTACGGCAGAAGGTTTCCTTTCCCTAAAGCCGGAAATAACAGAATTCCAGTTAAAATATCCTGCTTCAAAGGAGAAACCAATCATATACAACTGTAAACTTACAGGCGATGTTGTAAAGTGTTATCCTGAACTGGATGAGTTTTCTGAGAAGAAAAGGCAGATTGCTAAGGAATTCAGCCGGCTATATGCAGTCAACAATGAGAAATACTGCCCTGCTGTTCCATTAAGCAAAATAGAAGAGCTTCAGGAACAAAAAATCGCGTATATCTATTTTGGAAGCCTCAGTTATAGGGAAGAAGCGGATGAATTGCCAACAAAATCCGAAGCGGGCCTTAAGAAAGAATCAGTTAGGTTCTATAAGATAGACAAGTTCCTGACTGAATCCGCTTCTAACAAGAAATTGCAGGAGATACTAAAGTATTTTGACGAAAAGATTTCTGGCCGCAAGGAGGAGATTGTTGAAAGATATACAGATATTGCTGTGCAGGAATACAATAAATCCTTACCTAAGCTGGATAAGTATTTTGCTGACAGGAAATTTATCAAAGTCAGTATAGATAGTAGGGATGAAGATGGGCAGGAATTTGAGGTGCTTAAAGACAATCCGATTAAGAACCTGTTGCTGTCTATGTATTTTATCAAGCACTTACGCGGGAATATAGTATTTGATACTGGATATGAAAATGACACTTATCTCGTCAAGGAGCTGGCAAAGGCATTGATTGACAGAAAGGTATTCCTGGATGGTGGATTTGTGGAGGCATAGCCATGAACCTACTAATTGTATTGTGCTTTATGACCTGGGCATGTCGTTAAAAGGCCCTTGGTACCTATTTTTTGTAGTGTTAATATTGTTTGACTTATCGTCTATAAAAAGTTAGAATTAATTTAGTAGTATTATTTTATAAGTCAACAATCAGAAGATGATATTGGGTAATTAGCAAAATGAATGAACAAGGTGATGGTACATCAAATAACCAGACAAGGGTTGTTGAGGATGGAATAATAGACATAAATTTGTTGTATGAAAGCATTTCTTGTGCTGGCAATCCATTAGATTTTTATGCTAGTGGTATTTTCTTTCTTCAAGAACAAATAGTAGCTGTTGGTCATAAACCACAGTGGTTTAAAACATTTTTAGAAGAGGTGGGTTATTCTTATGGCCATACTCGTGATGAAGATGTTCAAGATTCAATTCATAAAGCTTTTGAAGCTCTTCGACAAGGAGGTGTGTCGCAATTACCTGGGTGGAGCATAAATTGGAGCGAGTTTCTTGACATACTAAATGGTACGAAGCCCAAAAAGAGTTTCCCGATTTCACATTGCCTTAAGGTTCTTTCTGACAACGAAGATAAAATTCCTTTTCTAAATTGTCCCAAATTAATATTCGGAATGATTCTTGGAGATATTGGTGCTGCATTATGTAGAGCGAAGTCTCTTGGAGATGATTCTGGGTTTATTTGTGAATTAAATCAAGCTCTCAATGAGAAGGCGAAGGTTAAAGATCTTTTAGATTTATATTATATGTTCAATGAAGTAGGTGAATGTCTATTGGCTGGATATCAAGTAGAAATACTTGGAACTGCCAGTACTCCTACAGGTGGCCCTGATTTTTCTGTTTCATCAAGAATTGGAAGTAGTTGGAAATATTTTATAGAAGCAAATAGAAAAGAACCAATAAAAGATAAGCCTGAAGCAATTGCAATAAGCGAAGCAATTGACGAAAAAGCCAAAAAGTTTAGAGACAGCAGTGGCATTGCCACCAACAGTCCAGGTATTATTTATGTTGATATCACAAGTACATCAAGACCAAGCACCAAGGAAATATTAAAAACATTATTTTTGATCAATAAACCATGTAGATGTCGCATATATAAGGCTTATCTTGATAAAGAATTCATTAATCGGTTAAAAAAGATTGATGATGCATTAGCTGTTGCATCGGTTAAAATTGCACAACTTTCTGATAATGGTTCGGGAGTAGTAGGAGTTCTTTTAACAAGACGTCAATACCTAATGATAGATACAGAGAGTGTTGCTCAGGAAGAAGGTTCAATTTTGATTATTCATAGAAAGTATGAATCTTCGTTGCCCTTATGTATTGCAAAACAAACTTATCTTATTGATGAAAGTTGTTTGCTGGAATAGTAGTGCCAACATGACCTATCTCTGCTGTACTAAGAAACTTTTTAAGGAAATGGCGGTATCCCGGGACCAGATTGTCCCGCTTAACCCTGATAATTCCTTCCTGGGTGAATGGTATGCCAATCTATTCAAGATAGCCCAGTATAAATGCCTGATATTCACAAATAAGCTTACTTGCTTTACTGTTATCTGCCAGGGAATCAAGATTGATGATATAAGAAATCTTCCCGCGACTTTTAGGAAAGGCCTTGAAAAAACACTTAGGGATGAGAAAATTGAAGAGACAAATATCCAGCGTATTCTTACTGACTGCCAGGAGATAAGGTATTCTGTACCATCAGACCGGGTTACGACCGGTGTTATGGTAAACCATACCCAAAATTTGCAGTACATGGTAGGCTATGAAGGCGGGTTTTACCAGTGCAAATGGGATGAACTCAAACACCTTCTGAATCATACGCCGCTTTTGTGCGGCAGGCCTAACAGTGATCCACTTAGTGGGAAGTATGCGATTGATAGGTTGAAGGAAAAACTGTGTTCATGGAACAATAAAAACGTGATAGAAAGATTAACGTATGGAGGTTAAGATGAATGATGGTGTAATGAAATTACTGAGCGAAGTGATTGATCTTCTTAAACTTATATTACCGATGGGTATAACTGGATTTGTGGGCTATTTCTATGGCAAAAAAAGCTTGAAAGAACAAAAGAAAATGGAATTTATTGAACGACAGATTAATGAGCTATATTCTCCTTTGCTTGGATATCATATGAAGATGCGTGCGGAGGGTGAATTAAGGGTAGAAATTCAAATTGGAGCTAAATCAGCTTGGCAAAAAATATGTGATAATCAACCAAAACCATTTAAAGACAGTGGGACCTATTATGAACCCTTCAGAAAAATTATTGAACATGATAATAATAAATTTAGAACAGAAACCCTTCCTTTATATGATAAGATGCTTCAAATATTTACTGAAAAACAATGGCTTGCAGATCCATCAACCCAACAATATTATTCTGGGTTCTATAAATTCATTGATATATGGCATAGATGGCTTGATAAATCAATCCCAGCAGAAGTTCTTGAAGAAATTGATTATCAAGAAGAAAAATTACAACCATTTTATAATAATCTAGAAAATCAAGTTAAGTTACTAAAAAATATATTATCCGGAAAATGAGTTTCTGTAATGCACAAAAGCACACTTGACACATACAAATGAATATTGTATAAATTAGCCATGGGAACGAAATTCCGGTCGGACATTGCTAAAGGGTTATTAAGGATACCTTTGACCATCTCAAAAGAGATGGATGAATGGTTATATAAACTCAGCTCGGATATGAAAGCAAATGGTGGGTACAAACTGCCAAAAACCTACATTATCCGTGCATTGATAAATGCTATCATGAAACTAAAGATAAACCTGAATGGAATCAGGGATGAGAAAGAACTTGAAAAAAGGGTAGAAGAAGCCATAAAGAAGTATAAATAGGTATAATGATATATTTTTTTAATTATGTAAAGCACAAAACAGCATAACAGTAATACAAGGAGCAATTTAAAAATGAATAATTTCCTGCGAATGAACTTGAAACTAACCAAGAAACAGAACAGGTATATAAATCATAGTGTAGCAAAAGTCAGAAGTAACGGGGTTAACATAACATGCGGGAAATTTATAAACAAACTGATGTCAGTAGCAATGAATCATGAAATTTCAGTTGAAAATATGAAGTCAGAGAAGGATGTAGAACAGGCATATTTAGAGGCATTCAAGAAATTCAAATAAATTCAAATCCCGTAATTTTACGGGGGAGGAGGCCTTTATGCGTAAAATGTTGTTAGGTTTATTTGTGTTGTTTGTATTTTCAGGTGCGAGCTGGGCTAAGGATAAGATAGCGGTGTTTCAATTCAATGGTGTTCGTGATGATTATAACGTAACTTATGTAGCAGAAGAACAGATGGTAAGCCTGCTTGTGAATCAGAAAAGGTTCGATGTAATTGAAAGGAAACAGTTGCAGGCCATTATGGAAGAGCAAGCTTTCAGTCAATCCGGAGCAATTAATGATGGAGATGCGGTAAAAATCGGTAAAATTGCTGGTATTAAATATTGCGTGCTTGGATCTGTCACGAATGTAAACTATAGCAGAAGACAGGTATATAATGAATATTCACAAAAATACCAGTGGGAAGTTGATGCCCTGATAGTACTTCAAATAAAAATTGTTGATGTACAAACTGCTGGAATTATTTTCAGTGAAACGTTTAATATGAAACCTGGCGGCGGTGGATTAGGTAGTTTATTCAGCTCAGACCAAGGCGATGCTTCTCTTGATGCTGATTCAACGCTTAGTTCAATGGTAAAACGTACTTATGAAAAAGAAATAACGAAAAAAATGTCAAATACTTTCCCTATTCAGGGATCAGTGATAAGTGTAGATGGTAAGGAAGTTACTATAGACCTTGGAAGCGGTTCAGGTGTTGAAGAAGGCATGAAATTTGATGTTATTTATCAGGAAGAAAAGGAACATCCGAAAACCAAGAAAAAAATAATTATAGAAAAGAAAATAGGTGTTTTACAGGTTAAAGAAGTGTCCGGCGAAGAATCTGCTATTTGCAAAATAAAGGAAGGAACTGAAATTGCTGAAGGAGATATTATAAAGCTTCAAAAGAAAAAATAATTATAAAAGTAATAATTGGAGGGTTTATGAGAAAAACATTTATGGTTGTGTTATGTGCAATGGCATTAATGTCTGGTTGTGCTAATAAGCAGATGATAAAACCAGCTGCTGAACCCAATGAAACGCTTATCTGGTCAAGCCATACTGGCCGGCCAACATGGACAGTAAACGAGCCCGAAATGATAAATGACTATTTTGTATTTGTTGGCCTTTCAAGCAAGTATGCCGTAGAGAAGGATGCCCGGGACGATGCCCAACGGGAATCAATGACAAACGCGACAAGATATGTCAGCACATACGTAAATGACAGGTTTCAGAAGATCCAGACAAGTTATAATCTGTCTTCGGATATTGTTGACCCAACCAATGTTACTCGCAAGTTCCAGGAAATCATTTCCTCAGCATTTGTATCAAAAATTAAAGCCGATGAATGGTACATGGAAAAATGGCAGAGAAATGACACAAAACAGACGTATTATGCCGTATATTTAAAAGCTAAAGTACCAAAATCTGAGATTGACAAATCAATTAAAGAGCTTGCAGATTCATCCATTGCCGATTTAAAGGCACGCAAAGATAAAGTAAACGAAGAAAAAGCCAAAACGCAGTATGATAACGCCATGAAAGCGTTTCAGGATCTTAAGACACAGGGCCTGGATATAAAATAGCCAGTGAAAAAGCTTTTTTTGTTTGTTTTACTATTATTTGCCAGCGGTTGTGCTACCGCTCCAAGGATAAAGTCAACAGGTATAGAAAAGCCTCTTGAAGAGAAACTAACCTGGAGTTCGCACAAAGAGAGGCCTTCCTGGACCATAAACGAACCCTATTCCGAGGGCGAATTCCTGTTATTTGTGGGATTATCCGACAAGCTTGACACAGAAAAGAAATCCAGGGATAATGCCCTTAGTTCTGCGATTACAAATGTTGTCAAATTTATCGGCACGGACACAAAAAGCAGGTTTGAAAGAATCCAGACAGCCCACGGTTTAAGTACCGACATTCTTGATCCCACCATTACTACCCAAAAACTCGAAGACCAGCTATCAAAAGCACTCACAAGACAGATAAAGGCCAGGGATTGGTACCTAGAGAAATGGAAAGCAAAATATAGAAGCTATTCTGAAGACTATTTCCTGGTTTACGCGTTGTGCCTGGTGCCTAAAGCTGAAATTGATAAGATAATTCAGGAGCAGATAGTATACCAACAGAAAGTAGGGACAGCCGCGGAAGCGGCGAATAAGAAATTAGTTGAAATAAATAGCAGTTTGCTTGAAACGAAGCAAAAAAAGATTTCTGAATACACAGAAAGAATCAGTGCGTTAAATCAGGTATTAAAACCAGCAATTGAGTTGAAAACAGAGGTTGATGCTTACGAAGAATTAGCCCCAATTTCAAAAAAGGTTGAAGCGGTAATAAATGAGCTTCAATCCGGAATAGAAAAAGCCAGGGAGCGGTATAAAAAGACAGTGGCTATAAACCTGACTTCGCAGGACTTAGGGTCAGACGCAGTAAAGGTTACTATCACGGAATTAGCTTCCAAATTGGCTGAAAAAGGGTATGAGGCTGTCATAGTAGAATCAACTGAAACAAACCAGCTCAGAAATAAAGCAAGTAAACTCATAATTGGAACACTATCCGCAGAATACATGGGAAACAGAATAGAACTGCCTGGGGGGAAGGTCATGAAGAGCCTTGAACAAACCCGGGCAACAATTGAAGTTAAAGTAATTGATGTTGAAACTGATACAGCTGTAACGAGTAAGAATGTTTCCGAAAAAGACTTTGGTAAAAGCTTGTCAGAATCCAAAGAAAAAGCATTAAAGAAAGCCGCAGGAAGTACTGCTGAATACATTTCTAACCAGTTGAAGTAAATCGCACTTCACTAATTTAAGTTTAAATACTTCCGGGTTGTTTTTCCATCAAAAAAAATGTAAAATATTTTCCATCATGGATTTTAAAAATAAAAATATGAATGCTACTATTACCTTCCAAGATTTAAAATCTCGGAAAGTAACAACCATTTGGGGTGACAGTGTTATAAATGTAAAAAGTGTTACTATTAGCCTTAATAAACACAAATACACTCTAAAACATTATTCACTTGAAGAACCCGAAAACCAATTGCTTACAATCATCAAGTATTTTGATAAAGTCTTTAATGATTTAAGAGATCAACAAAAGGATTTTGATTACCAAGAAAATCCTGAAGAGAGTTTTATTGATATTAATAATATTAGAGCTCTTGACGAAGACGCTGTTAGTGTAAAGTCATATATAAACTCAAAAAGATACATGTTGAAATTGTATAATTACTTAAACATGAATATTGACAGGGTTACAAGACGCGAATTTAAACTCGATTACTTAGATAGCCAATATTATCCTTCTATGCAAGAGCTTTTTAAAGCACACCCGATAAAAAACATAAACCCCATAGATAAACTAGATGAATTAGTGCCAGAAGTAGCAGACGAATTAAGTGAATTACTTATGGGTGTTGTATATGAAGAGGACATATTAGAATTAACAAAAAATCTCCCTGAAGCATTTGACCCTATGCTCCTTAATTATGTATTTGCTGAATTCACTAATATCATTCAAAAAGGAGAAATAAAAGAGCATTTTAGTTTCAAAGAATTTAAGGAAAAGTACTTGGATAGCACCGAGAATGCAAGTAAATCTTTTGAAGATTTACAGAAATTAATAATCAAACACATAGATGGGAAACGGAATACAGTCATCCCTGAAGATCAAATAAAGAAATCTATGGAGCAAATTTATAGCAAGATTCAGAAAATGGAAGAGGAAATACATGAGCAAGATAAAATAGTTAAATCCTGCAATATAAAAGAAAGAGTTGAGGGTCTAATAAGAGATTATAGCAGGGACAGATATGAGGATCTGTTGAATGATTTAGTAGAATGCAAATTAATAAAAAAAGAACTCAAAGAATTAAAAGTAAAACAACTTGGAGAGATTGAATCAGGGGAAGGATTGTTGGATTTTGAATTAAACTATATGAGAACAACTTTTACTCAAAGGTCTGTGTATTATGAATTACTACGGAGCATTGTTGATATAAACTACTTTGAAACAATGCATTTTGTCAATACATCTATTTATAGAGAGTTCTCAAAAGACATGAATAAGTACGAAAAAAGATTATTCCAACTAATTTATTTTAGGCAAAAAATATTTTTAAATAGAATATTTGGATTAGACGAATCGAGAGGTATTACTAGCTTTTATAGTGGAATGCCTGATTATATTAAAGTGTATATAATATTAGTTACTGTGTTTAAGCTAAAGAAAATTGACGACAGTCCGATTCAAGAATATTTTAACCTTCCTCCAATTGAGCAACTGTATAAAAAATATCTAAAAATATATCCTTTATGGACATATTTTGCCCGAGAAGACCAACACGATAGGTATTATAAGGAATCATTTACAAGCGGTACGCCCTGTGCAGAAAATGGAAAATTAGTAGAAAAATTACCTGAGAAAGGAATACATGTGCCACTTGATAAACGCGAACTCAATCGAGACGGCAATTTAGAAAGACCATTTCATGAAACTGTAGCTAAAAAAGAAAAAAATATTTTAGAGTACATGATTTTAGGAGATATCTGGAAAATTGTGGATAAGTACTGTACAAAACCCCAAGCAGATTGTCTTAAACTTAAATATAATCCAGATATTGGGAAAAAATTGACTGATAAGGAAATTGCTGAAAAAATAGGTTTAACACAACAAAATGTTCAAAAACATATAAACAAAGCATATGAAAGATTACGTGAAGAAATTGACAAGATAGATAACATATAGGCATCCCGCTACTAAAATTACCCCACCAAATAAAAAAGTAAAACCCTAGTCAGAACTATTTAAGTTGTTTTAAGCTTCTATGTTGACACATATACATAGGAGCTTTTTTATTTATAAATACCGTATTTATTAATAAAAGTATCTCACTATTTTAGGGAGTGTAGGTTGTTTTTTTGCAAACTCATTAGCATATATAGGTGAGGAGGAAGACGAAAATGACAATACACAAAACAGAATTGAACAAACGCTTAAACAAGATTTTAAGTGTGAATATTATGTTCTTACTCGTTCCTTTGATGAGATATTTATCAATAGCAGGAAAAGAGGATTCAGTCAGATTCATGAAACATGTAATAAAAATCATAAAAAACGACTGCAAAAGCACACTAGATGATTATGAAATAAAGAGGAAAGACCATGAAGATTTGCCTTGATCACGAACGGTTTATAGTAAAACCCAAGAAGGAATACAGGAGAGTCGTTTCTGCGAGAATAGCAACTCAAGAAACTGATATGTCCCTTGAAGAATTAACTCGTGAAATCATCATCCCAAATGGGCGGACTTGGACCCCAGCGATATTTGATCCTCAATATAGAGAAAATGACAATTGGAAGGCTCAGCAGCTGTTTGTTTTGGATATAGACCATGAGATAACCTCAGATATAGCTTTAGAACGCTGTAGAAGAACAGGCTTAAAGCCGGCTTTGGTTTATACTACATTCAGCAGCATAACAAATGAACGTTTTAGAATGGTTTTTGCCTTGGATTATGAGATAACTGACGAAAGGGTTCGGGATGTAATACAGACTGCTCTTATGACCATTTTAAAGGAATGCGATCCAGGGTGTAAGGACCCTGCCAGGATGTTCTTTGGGGGCAAAGCGGTGTTACATACAGACTATTCCGCTAGGATTGGTATCCCGGAACTTATAGAAAGCATGTGTTTGTACCTATGTGACCAAGATAAGTCCCATGCAGCCAGGGAAATAGAGAGGTTTTGCAATATAGTGGGTTTAGATATGGTAGATGGTTTACCTTATATTGAGGTTTTAAATGGGCAATCTCCTGATTATAGTAGTGGTGATAGTGCTATTTTGGCGAAAAAACCGCAAATCCATTATATATATATTAATAAAGGACTTGCTGTAAAATCGCCAAAAACCATAATGTTACATTTCGCGGGAAATATAACCACACCTACTAAATCAGGAAATAGCCGAAAAAGTGATATATCACCTATAAGAAACCTTGGTTTTAAGAAATTGTCCAAAAAATGCCAACTATATAGGAAATTTATAAATGGCCGCTATTGGGCCTATTATCCTGAGTTATTTGGGATGATTACAAATCTCTGGAATGTCCAGGGAGCAAGAAAGAAGTTTATGAAAGCAATAGAAAGATATAAGATGCCTTTCCGGAGCTATGCCAAATATGATTGGGAATCAAGATTCACTTATTGCAGGAAAAGCGGGTATAAGCCTACGGGGTGTGACAAGTTTTGCCCATTTACCCAAGACTGTAAGCACCGCAGAAATATGATTGACCATGTTAGGTTGTGCCGGGGAATGGTGAATGTGATAGAAGAGCCCAAACTTATAAGTTGCAGACAGGCTGAACAGGAACTCGCAGATCTTGTAATAGAGGCAATTGCGAAAAAGGACAATGGTATCTATGTCATAAAAGCTCCCGCCGGCCTGGGTAAAACTGAAGAGTTTGTTAAACAAACGAAGCATTTCACTTTAGCGGCACCAACCCACAAACTTAAAGATGAAATTCATACGCGTATGAAAAACGAAGGGAAAGAGGTCATTACTTCTCCGAAACTGCCGGAATTGGGACCGGAATATCAGGAGGAAATGGCTTATATCGATAGGCTTTACGACATAGGAGCACCTAAAGAGGCAGCTGAATACATGAAATCAATTGCTCAGAAGAAAGGTATCCCGGAACTGGCGACATATCTGGATGACTTGGATAAATTCAGTAAAGCTGAAGGAACAGTGATAACCACTCACGAGCGATTAATGAGTCTGGAAACAAAAAACGACACCGTTATTATTGACGAAGACATCCTGCCTACACTTTTAAAACAAGGGAGTATGAAAATTAGCGATTTTCGAGAGTTTGAGACCGTAATAAAACCCGAGGAAAGAACTAGATATTACGCACTGCTTAATGCTGTTGTTGATTTAGAACCAGAAACTTGTATGGGTAGAAATGTGGGCATAAGAGGACCAGATGCCGCGGATGAAATACTTACTGAAACTCAAATCAATACAGACGTTCTGGGGTTTCTTAAATGCGATTTCTTTATTAAATCCAGAGGGAATAGAAATATTATTCATTACATAAGACGGAGATTCTTACCTGAAAACAAAAACATAATAATTCTTTCTGCAACCGCTAACAAGTTTATTTATGAACAATTGTTTGGAAACAGAGTTCATTTTTCTGAGGTTGAACGGTGTGAAACTGTTGGCAGGATAATTCAATACCCGCAGAAATCATTTTCTAGGGACTGCATAAATAAGAACCTTGAACTCATGGAGTTTGCGAAGAGTTTTGCCGGTAATAAGCCAGTGATAACGTATAAAGCTACAAGGCAAGCTTTCGGTAATCCTATTGCACATTTCGGTGCATTGAATGGTCTGGACAGTTTTTCAGGAAACAACATTGTCATAGTTGGAACACCTCATGTTAATCCTACGGTGTATTCGCTTTATGCAGCAGCCCTTGGGCTAGATACCAGGTTGGGGAGAACTAGCGAAAGGCCTGAGTATATCCCGATTGAAAGGAATGGCATGGAATTCTATTTCAATACGTTCTCAAAAGGTTCGGCATTACGTGAGATACAGCTATTCCTTATAGAATCCGAACTTGAGCAGGCCATAGGGCGGGCCAGGGTACTAAGACAGCCATGTGAAGTAACTGTATTATCAAATTGCCCCATAGTAGGGGCTGAATTTAGGTATTTTTCAAAGGAAAACCGCGAAAAAATGAGTTTAAAGGCTGTTTTTCAAAAAAGTGATAAATGACAGGTTGTTTTTTAGGTTACTTGTTGACATATATAAGTAGAGGGGCAAAGTAGAGCAGGAAAATCAGAAGAAGGAGGTAGCATTAAATCCCGGCAAAGACTTTGGATCACCGGTTTGAAATAGCGGGATTGCTGAATTGAAACAGGTGAATATTAAACCAATAGCCTCAACTGAGGCCAGGAGGATAAGATGAAAAGATATTTAGATGAAGAACGCAACAAAGATGAGCAGTACTGGTTTGTCGAAAGTAAGAGCAAAGGGCTTCTTTTACGTACAGGTTTCGAGAGGGATATGGTGATGACCAGCATATCAGAAGATCTGAATCCCATATTTTTCATGAGCGAAAAAGATGCTCTGAAGGCGGTCAAGGCAGGAGACATGTTCAAGGATGTTCCCAAAGACATGTTTGTTTCGATGTATAAGGTAGGAGAACTATGCAAAGAACTAAACAAAAGGGTTGCCAAATATCGCAATATGCTTGTTAAGAAGCATATTGAAATTGATGGTGTGCAGGTCCCTTATACGGTTGCTGAATTCTCCGATAAGATCGGGATTTATCCAGATGGTGATCCTGAAGTAGGTATGGTAACGGTGACTGGTGGAGTTGATAAATTACCTTATAAAGTCAAGCAAGGATTGATAGCTCATGCTCTGGGGCAGGTTTGTATTTATCAAGACAATGAGGGTAAGCCATTGACATTCACCCAAGAGGAAAAACGTAAAGCTGATGAATATGGGGTCAATTTTGTCGGAGCCCATACTATGAGACTTGCTTTAAGGTATATGTTGGCAAAAACTCATAAACATCAAAGTAAGCCTTCAACAAAAGACATAAGAAATAGAATATCCGGGTTGCTGAAACTCGAAAATATTGAGAAAACAGGAGGTGGGCAAGAAAAAGTAGCTGTTATGGCGTGAGGTTAAAAAGAAACCGGAAACAAGCTGTAAACATGGAAATTTCCATAAGGTAGCATAGTGTGAAGTGCAGTAAAGTAACGGGTGAGGATTCTGGGGTTTGTTACCGCCCCAGAACTCACCAAAAAATAAAAATGCCCCAAGGGGCGGAGGAAAACTAAGATGATTAACTATCAAAACGTTGAAGATGCAAAAGTAGTGAATTATGAAGATTACGATATTACATTCAATGAGAATTCTGAAACATGGGCAGTGCGTTTAGGACCGGAACTGCTTTATGCAAACGCTTCGTTTAAATCTGTCAAAAATTATATAGATAGATTTGAAAAAAACAAGAGAAAATTCGAAAGAATAAAGATCCTGGTTTTAAATGAATGGGGTTCTTGGGTAAAAGATACTGAAAAGTATACTCAGGGATGGTTGGAAGGAGAAATAACTTCCATCACGGAAGAGGGGGATGTTTGGAAATGTTATAAGGATGTTGATGGCAAGACGGAAAGACGCAAGTATGACCATGAATGGTTGAATAAGCACGGTTTTTACGAACTAAACGACAAAAATAAAGAGATAGCTAATGAAATAATGCGGCTCAAAAAAGAAGCAGATTCACTTAATAAAAAAGCAGAGGAATTAGAAAAACAATTAGCAACAATTCGTTTGAAAAAAAATAAAAAGGAGGTGAAATAAATCATGGTAGAAACAAAAAATAAATTTTCAAGGAAAAAGCTTTCGGCAGCAGCTCATCAGTATAGACTTCAGCAAGCCAGAGTCTTATTAAATAGCTTTGCAGCCGAGTTGACTGATGGTAAGAGCACATGGACTGGTCCAGCTTTCTGTGAAATCAAGAATGATTCTTTTTTACCGATTAAGGAAATTCTGACAAATCCAAAATACAAGGGTATAAAAGCAAAAGTTCTAAAAGAAGAATTCATTCATGAGTCTGTGACAGATTTAGAAAAAGTAAAGTTTGTTAGATTATTTTAAGGTAGCGTAAAGTACGGTAATGCGATGTAAGGCACAGTAAAGTGTAGCGAAGCAAAGCGAAGGGTGAGGATTCTGGGGTTGCTACCACCCCAGAACTCACCAAAAAATAAAAATGCCCCAAGGGGCGGAGGGTAAGAAAATGATTAAAAACAGAGAATACAAGAAGAAGAAAGTAAGAATCCTAGATTTCAACGGGACAAAGTTAGAAATAAAGGATACATGGGATTATAACAGGGGATTTACCTTAACAGTTAAAACCAAGGTAAAACCAGGGGTTAAAATTGAAGATCTAAAAGCAGGTGATTTAATATTCATTTCGGATAAGGGCCGTTATTCCTATCTATATGCATGTTCCTTTATTGAATACAGTAAGGGTATTGTTCATGCAAAAGTGATGGCCACAGAACGAAATTGGACTCCATTAAAAGTTGGAGAAATAATACGTACCAGGAAAAAGTACTGTCGTATTCATACGACAAGTGGTGTTCAAATGTTTAAGTCAGACGAATCATCAATAAAACAAAGAGAAAACCCAAATATTCTTAGCAAAACCCAGAAAGAAGTCTTGGGATTGATGTCCGAAGGATGGGAATTGCGACGTTATAGTGACAGATTTTCTGAGTTGCCATGGCTTCGTAAAAAAGATACGACTAATATGGAGCAGCCTAAAAGTCTAAGTAGAGCAACGCTTTTTGCTTTGTTAAACAAGAGTCTAATAAGTCAAGTCAGAGATACTAATTATCCGGTTAGATACAAGCTTGGAGAAGAAGACCGATTAATTAAAACAAAGACACTAAGTAATGGATTGTCGCGAGAAGATGGCTACAGGATACTTGTATCAAGATATAAACCCAAAGGTTTTGATAAACCCTTTGAACCCTGGAGCATATGGGTTCCTTCGCTTGCCCCGAATAGGAAGTTGCATAATCAATGGCAGAATAAAGAAATTTCTTTGGAGGAATTTAAGAGTAGGTATCTCGAAGAAATGAAGAAGCAAGAAGAAAAAATAAGATACTATGCAGAACATAGTAGAGTACAGAGAGTAACCTTAGTCTGTTCTTGTAAAGATAAGGACAGATGTCACACGTCTCTGTTGAAAACATTGATGGAGAAGGTGAAATAAGATGATTAGAATTAAAGCGTTAAGCGATCCGGTAAGTAAGGAAGATGGCCTGCGGGTGCTTGTCACCCGCTACAGGCCCAGGTATATAAGGAAGCAAGATGAGACATGGCAGGAATGGGACATTTCTGTTGCTCCCAGCCGGGAGTTGCACGCAGACTTCTATGGTAAAAATGGCAGGAAGGTCTCCTGGCAGGAGTATAAAGGTCGATACCTCACAGAGATGCGGGCACAAAAGGATCGTATCAGGTACTGGGCAGAAAGAAGCAAGAAGGAGAATATAACCCTTCTGTGTTTTTGCAAAGATGAAAACAGATGTCATAGGACACTGTTAAAAAAATTAATTATGGAGGATAAAAGTCATGAAAAATCACATGTACGGCAACACAAAGACGTGGAATCCGTTTAAAGGATGCGAATTTAGCTGTATCTATTGCAAGCCAAGCTTTCAGGGGCAGGCAAAAAGGCAAAAGCATAACTGTTTAGATTGCTATGCTTTCAAGCCGCATGAACATAAAATTGAAGACAGGGCTATGCCGAGTAGTCCTACAGTCTTTTTCTGCGGGAATGCGGATATCTCATTTGCCCGGCCGGATTTTATCAGGCTGGCAATTGCCCGGGTAAAGGATCATCTAAAAAGATGCCCGTACAAGCAGTTTTATTTCCAGTCCAAGAATCCAAAGTGCTTTGAACAATACCTGGGCGATTTTCCAAAGGGTAATTCTATCCTGCTTACAACCCTGGAAACTAACCGAGATGAAGGCTACAACCTGGTATCCCAATCACCAGTCCCTTCACAGAGGTATGAAGCTTTCAAAGCCATAGACTGGCCGCGGAAGATAGTCACCATCGAGCCAATCATGGACTTTGACCATGATATATTCCTGGAATGGATAACAAGTATAAAGCCTGAAGCAGTCTGGATAGGATACAATTCCCATCCGGATAAGGTACAGCTCCCAGAGCCATCTTTGGAAAAGACTCAGAAATTCATCGCTGCACTCAAATCGGCGGGGATTGAGGTAAAAGAAAAAGATATACGGGAGGCCATATGAAAGGAATCTACTGTTTAATTATCACGTTACAAAAGATGCAAACGATTAAGGTTGGTAAATCCGGCACCAGGGAATTTAAAGCAGGCAACTATATTTATACAGGCTCTGCTATGGGGCCCGGAGGGCTTGAAGCAAGGATCGGGCGGCATATGAAAAAGGCCAAGAAGCTCAAGTGGCATATTGACTACCTGCGGGTGCAGGCAGGTTCAGTGCTCCCAATTTTCGCGGAAACAGGGAATGGTAACAACGAATGCAGGGTTGCCAGTATGCTATGCGACAAGTTTGAGCCTGTGGAAGGCTTTGGCAACAGCGACTGCAAGAATGGCTGCCCTGCTCACCTTGTTTTCGCGGGGGATACATCCCAAAAGCGGTTGAAAAATATAGTCAGGGCTATATTAAAAACCAGGGGGCTAAATAAATTTTCGCGGGAGGTGATATAAGATGGACAACGTAAAACAAGTTTTTCAGGAAGAATTAAGTACAGATTATCACGTATGCACCATCAAAGTTGTAGATGTAGAAGGAAAAGGTCGGTGGCTTGAAATCAAGCGTAAACCTAAAACAGGTACGGGTCCTGTAGAATCCATCAAGATTCCAGAGAAATACATTGATGAGTTCAATGTGAAATACAGGAACGCCTACATAGAGGTATTACGGAAGAAAACACCCCGGGCTTGGATGCCATGGAAAGAAGAAGAAAAGTTAAAGATCCAAAGCGAATTCAAGCAAAGCAAGACCATCGAACAGATTGCAAGTGAATTACAGAGAACTCCAGGTGCAGTATTCATTCAACTGAAACTGCTTAAGTTGGTTGATGAAAAAGCGAATTACAGTGAGTTTATAAGTAAAAAAGTAGACGATGAGCCGTTTTAAGTAAAAAGTGATGCCAGATCAATTTTCGCGGGAGGTGATGAACTATAAAAAACCAAGTATTGATATAAACATTACGGAAAAACAATAGAAACAAAATAAGATTCACAGCCTAAAAACCCTTAAATGGGTTCTCTGGGGCAGTAAGAACTAGATTCTCTCCCTAGATTTTTTAAAATTGCGACCTTTTAAATAAAGAGGTCAAAAAAGATGGAAAGAAGACTTTTAAGCTTGAAAGAAGCCGCATACATGCTCGATATTAAAACAGGGACTCTGTATAATTGGGTGTGGCAGCGAAAAATAACCTTCGTAAAACAGGGTAGTTTGGTAAAGTTTGATGTTAAAGATTTAGAAAAATGGATTGAAAAAAATAAGGTAGATATCACAAAATATGAGGTCTAAATTTATTGACTAGATTCTTATAAAAACGTATAATTAAGGAGGTAATATTATGAGCCAAAATAATTGGAAAAAACGTAAATATCGTGGCATGTCGGAGAAGAATGGTATATGGCATTTGGATTACTATGTCTCTGGAAAAAGAGTCAGGGAAAAGATAGGAACTGACAGAAAGTTAGCGGAAATAGTTCTTAAAAAACGGAAGGTTGAGGTTGCAGAATGTAAGTTTCTTAATAAAAAGAAGAAATATAGGTTCTTTAAATTATGTGACACCTATCTGAAAAATTATTCCCTGCCCAACAAAAGGTCCTATGACTCTGATGTAGGATTTGTGAAATGTTTTAAAGAGCATTTTAAAGACATATATTTGGATCAATTTACGCCTTTGCTTATTGAAAAATATAAATCCGAAAGGTGTTGTAGTGTTAAACCGTCAAGTGTCAACAGAGCACTGGTTGTATTGAAATCTATGTTTAGCCGGGCTGTTGAGTGGGGAATAACAGAAGCAAATCCAGTAAAAAAGGTTAAATTGTTTTCAGTAGATAACGGAAGGTTAAGATTTTTATCAACTGAAGAAATCAAGAGATTGCTGGACAACTGTTCAGGATACTTGTATGATATAGTAGTGCTTGCGTTAACCACCGGTATGCGAAGAGGCGAAATATTGAATATGAAGTGGGAAGACGTTGATCTTAAGAATGGTACCATCTTCATACCTTTTGGTAACTCAAAAAATAAGCACAGTCGCGAGATTCCAATGAATAGTATTTTAATGCATACCTTCAATAATATAAAGCGGAATCCTAAGAGTCTATATGTTTTTTGTCACAGTGATGGCAGAATGATACTTGATATTAAAAAGTCATTTGGTACAGCATTAAGGAAAGCAGAAATTCAAGAAGCAACTTTTCATACCATGAGGCATACATTTTGCTCTCAATTGGCCTTGGCAGGCGTTGATATTTTCACAATAAAAGAGCTGGTAGGGCACCGGAAGATTGAAATGACTATGAGATATGCCCATTTAACCCCAAATCACAAGAAAGCAGCCCTTGAGATATTGAATAACAAGATAGTACCATTGCTAGCAACGGACACTTTAACGGACACTCCTGATTTGGGGACGATAATAAGAGAACAGAAAGCATTGTATTTATCGACGGTAAATTGAATTATTTAGGTACAAAAAAATTTTATTGCCTCGGTCCCTTACAAGGAAGAGGTCGCAGGTTCGAATCCTGCATTGCCCACCATTTGATAATATTTGCCGAAAGTTTGACATAGAAACAGCAGTAAATATCGGGGTGGTTACACAAACCGTGTGATCTGAGAGATACCCGCAGAACCTGATCTGGCTAATACCAGCGTAGGGAGGTGATAAAGTATTTTTTTAATCCTACGCCTCCGCAGTAGGATTTTTTGTTTTATAGCGGAAAAAAACTGAATTCTTGTAAGGAGGCTGCATGTTTGAAGTTTATCCTGTTTTAGAAAAAGTAAGGACACAAAAACCCGTAGTGCATCATTTAACCAATTGGGTGACAATTTATGATTGCGCAAATGTAGTTAAAGTATTCGGTGCTTCACCGGTAATGGCGCACGCCCAGGAAGAGGCAGCAGATATGGCAAATATTGCTTCTGCTTTGGTATTAAATATCGGTACGCTTACGACAGAATTTATAGAATCCATGAAAATTGCGGCAAAAAGCGCAAATATAAAAGGCATACCGGTTATTCTGGATGTTTGCGGTGCCGGTGCAACAAAATTACGCGATGATAAGTGTTTTGAATTGTTAAATCAGGTAAAAATAAACGTAATAAAGGGCAATGCTTCAGAAATAGCGCGCATAGCAGGGTTGGAAGTGCACACCAAAGGCGTAGATTCTGCAGACGTGTCCGGTGACTTAACAACTATTGCAAAAAACCTTTCAGTAAAAAAGAACGCAGTAGTGGTAATAACCGGAAAACAAGACATTGTTACTGATGGGAAGGCTATCTATTTAATAAATAACGGGCATCCGATGATGGCAAATATTGTAGGCACGGGGTGTATGGCGGCGTCGGTTATAGGCACGTTTTGTGCTGTAGAAAAGGACTTAGCCAAAGCGTCAGCGGCAGGGTTGGTATGCTATGAAGTTGCCGCAGAGCTTGCTGCCGCACAGTCAAGCGGGCCGGGAACGTTTAAAGAGAAATTCTTTGATGCTATATTTAATCTTGACCGCGCAACAGTGGAAAAGATGAAAAAGATAGGATGCTAAACAGGTTTCAGGTGACTAAAAATGAATAAAAACAAAATCCGCGGGTATTACTTTATTACTGATTCCGGGCTGAGCAAAAAAGGAAACCTGAGTGATGTAAAAAATGCTGTAAAAGCCGGGGTAAGCGTAGTGCAATATAGAAACAAATCCGGCTCAAGCCGCGAATTGTTTGACGAAGCCCTGGAACTTAAGAAAATTTGTGCCGGGAAAGCCCTTTTTATAATAAATGACCGCATAGATATTGCCCTGGCAGTGAACGCGGACGGCGTGCACCTGGGCCTGGAAGACATGTATTATAAGGAAGCACGCAAAATACTGGGAAAAGGCAAAATTATCGGCCTTACGGTACATAATATAAAAGAAGCCCTGCAGGCCCGGCGGTGGGGGGCAGATTATTTGGGTTTTTCACCGGTTTTTGCAACAAATACCAAAGCAGATGCCGGTAAACCTGCCGGAACCAAACTGTTAGCGGCAGTAAAAAGCGGGGTTAATATACCTGTAGTTGCTATTGGCGGAATAAACCTGTCAAACGCAGGCGAGGTGGTTCGTGCCGGGGCAGACAGCCTGTGCGCCATATCTGCGGTTATAACATCAAATGACGTAGTAAAAGAAATCAAAAAATTCCAGAAAATGTTTTAAAAATATCTGTGCGCCAAAATCACACGCAAAATCATCGCTATTGATATAAATCTCAATATTTTATAGAATAACTAATCCAAAATAGAATTTTTGTTCTTTTGGAAGGTTTTACTAATAACCAATCATTGAATTTTCTGGGGACGTGGTGTAGCCTGGTTTAACACATCGGCCTGTCAAGTCGAAGATCGCGAGTTCGAATCTCGTCGTCCCCGTTTTTTTTCCTTTCTTGAATAAATTTTTATTAGCAGTAATAATAAACCTGAGTTACCCAAATCTTTTTAAAATTTCAACTAAAAAAATGCCCGACAAAATTGACCCCAGAGACAAAAAAATACTAATTGTAGATGATGATGACACCGTACTGGATTTTGTATCTTTCACAGTTGCCAGAGACGGTTTTCAGGTATATACCGCCAAAGACGGTGACGAAGCATTTAATAAAATTACTGAAATTAAGCCGGACCTGATAGTGCTGGATATGATGATTCCTAAAAAGGGCGGTTTTGAAATTATTAAAATGATTCAAACCGGCGATTACTGGAAAATTCCTGTAATAGTGGTTACCGGCAGATATACGGATGACAAGTTTAGAAATAATGTTTTATTTGAACCGAACGTAAAAGATTTTATAGTAAAACCTGCCAAAGCGCCTTACCTGATGAGTAAAATTCATACTCTTTTAAACACCATTTCTCCTGAAGAGAAATCAGCAGATGAAAAAAGGCGTCAGCTGGAAGAACGCCTAAAGCCAAAGCAGGATACGGGTGATAACTAATGAAAGAAATGTTAAATAAAAAATGGGTAAAAATAGCAGCAACCGTGCTGGCAATAATTATATTAATGTACGCTATGGTTTACGTAGATGTTATGCTAAGAGCCAGGACCGCGTATAATGAGGCGGAAAAGTACTATTATTGGCATGAAAACCCGGAAGCAAAAAAACAGGATTTAAAAACAAAATATGATAATGAAATTAAAGCCCTGGATGCCCGGCTGTCAAAAAATAAAATAAAAAAAGAAGAATATGACCGCGAAATAGAAGTGTCAAAATTTAATTATGACCGCGAAATGGAAGAAAGTTCAATAAAGTATGCTTATGTCTGGTATCAGACCGTAGTAGAACTTTTCAGCCCCCCGGAAACCAAATGGGTAAAACTATCACGCCAAAAACTTCCTCAGGCCAGAGAGCTCTGGAAAAAAGAGCTTGAAGGCAAAGGCATTAAAGTAGAAGACTACATGCTTGACTAAATCCGGCCGGTATAAAAAACACACAATGTTCGGCAATATAATTACGTTTTTATTAAGTTTAGTTCTTTTTCCGGTTTGTTTTGGTGCTGGAAAAAGTTTTTTTTATGTTCTTGTAGAGCTATTTAAAGTTTCGGCATCTTATTCGCTGTGGACTTATTTTATCTGCGGGTTTATAAGTTATGTAGTGCTTCAGTTGATTTTTTTTAAACCGCTTAAACTGTATGTGTTCGGGCATGAACTTACCCATGCGCTGGTAGGCCTGATTTCCGGGGCAAGGCTGAAATCTTTTAAAGTAAAACAATCTTCCGGAAGTGTAACTTTATCAAAAGTTAATCTGTTAACAGTTCTTTCACCTTATTTTGTGCCGCTTTATACACTTTTATTGATGCTCTGCTATGTGCTTTTCGGATTTTTTGCAAAGAAAGCATACGGTATTCACCATTATTTTGTTTTTTTACTTGGCATGAGCATTGCTTTTCATATAGCTTTGACTATATTTGCTATTTTTCAGGGGCAGAGTGATTTTCAGAGATACGGAATAATTTATTCGCTTATTATAGTATTTCTGGCAAACTGTATTTTTCTTGCTTTTTTGTTTTCTTTGTTTTTTCCGGTTTCTTTTTGGATTTTTCTAAAAAGTACGGTAAAAAATTCAGCAGATGCATATGTTTGGATTTATGATATAATAAAGGAATTATGGATACTCAAGCCGGCAGCTCAAACTGTAACAAAGTAGAAACTAATAACTATTCGGAATTGAAAAGAAAGTTAATGCACTTTCTTACTATTTTGTATCCGATACTGTATAATATTTTGCCTATTAAAGTCACTCTGGTAGTTTCGGGCAGTATAGTTATTGCAGATATTATTGTAGAGTCTATGCGGTTTGTTTTCCCGTCATTTAATAAGGCTACCCTGAAGTTTTTTGAAGGTACTTACAGAGAACACGAATCAAAAAATATCAGCACTCTTATCTGGACTTTTTCCGGTTCTTTCCTTACCATGCTTTTATTTAATGATCATCCAGCTATTGTAACTGCCTCCCTGCTTTATATGGTTTTTGGAGACAGTATAGCCTGTTTAGTGGGCATAAACTACGGCAAGATAAAAATACTGGGCCCAAAAACCCTTGAAGGAAGCCTTGCAGGATTTGTAGTATGTTTTCTTTGCGGGATAATTTTTCTTCCGTGGCAGTTAGCTTTAATAGGCGCTTTCGTGGCGGTTATTATCGAACTTCTGCCGTTACCCTTAAATGATAATTTCTGGGTGCCGGTTGCTTCCGGTTTTGCGCTTACCTTCTTTAAAAGTATAATATAGTTAATTCCGGAAAATCCGGCAATAATTCACTCCCCTTTATGGAAAATAATTTAAGCATAAAAACAGAAAACCTTACAAAATCATTCGGCGGTATTACTGCCGTAAAAAATGTAAACCTGGAAATCAAACAGGGTGAAATATTTGCATTTTTAGGGCCTAACGGTGCGGGTAAAACCACTACCGTAAAAATGCTCTGCGGGCTTATAAGCCCCACATCCGGTAAAATGGTAATTTGCGGCAATGACGCAAAGGACAGCCAGCTGGAAATAAAAAAAATTATCGGATTGGTGCCTGACCATCCGTTTATTTACCCGAAGTTAAAAGGCGTAGAGTTTATGCAGCTGGTGGGGGATGTTTATAAGGTTGATATTCAGAAACAGCGCGAGCGTATACCGGAACTGCTGAAAATGTTCGGTCTGGATGAAGCCGCGCAGGACCTGATAGAAACTTATTCGCTGGGTATGAGGCAGAAACTGATAATTGCCAGCGTGCTTTTACATAATCCGAAAGTGCTGATTCTTGATGAGCCGCTGGTAGGGCTGGACCCGAAAAGCGCACGCCTGGTAAAAGATATATTTTTAGGGCTTTCACAAAAAGGCGTAACAGTGTTTATGTGCACGCATATCCTGGAAATAGCGGAAAAACTTGCCACGAAAATAGGTATTATCCATAAAGGCGAGCTGATAGCTGTAGGAACCAAAGAAGAAATAAGGTCCAATAAAACCGGTACCCTGGAAGATATTTATCTTGAGCTTACCGGAGGTATTGAATATATGGAAATACTAAAGTATTTATAAAAACATGTTTCTTCTTCAAGTAAAACTAAAATCCTTTCTAAATTCTGTTCAAAAACTTACTTTTCTTGATTTATTTAAACTTACAATAGGTATGGCGCTTGGTGCCGGGTTTCTTTATCTGCTCTATATTGGTTTTTACCGGCTTTTTGTTTATGTGCAGGAAATCCAGCTGATAGGTTCTTTACTGCTTTTGAAATTTCTGGGTATTGCTTTTTTCTCTTCCTTTATGATGGTGGCCTTGTCTGCGGTAATCTCTTCATTCTCTACTATTTATTTTTCAAGCGATTTAAACCTGATTCTTACTATGCCGGTACGGGCATGGAAAGTGTTTTTGGTAAAAACTTTTGAAACAGTGTTTCAGTCTTCCTGGATGATTGTGGTAACGCTTATTCCGTTTTTAGCGGCCTTTGCGCAGGTAAAAAATACGGGTCTGAGCTTTTTCATAATATTCGGTGTGTTGTCAATTCCATTTTTTATTATCAGTGCTTCTGTTGGAATTATAATAAGCATGATTATTATGAAAATGTTTCCTACCTCAAAATCCCGGGATATTATATTGTTTATAGCAATATTTTTCGGTTCCTTAGGGTACGTGCTGTTTCGTTTTCTGGAACCCGAAAAGCTGGCCAACCCGGATGCTTTTTATGACGCTATGGGCTACATTGCCTATTTAAATGCACCCGTTGCGCAATATTTCCCGTCCTGGTGGCTGACAGAATCTCTTAACGCCATAATAACAGCAGACCGGCAGTTACTGCTGAAAAATACGCTAAAGATTTTTTTAACAGCAGGCGGTATTTTAACAGTGCTTGCTTTTATAGCAGAAAAGGTTTATTACCCTATTTTAACAGGCATCCAGCTCGGGTCTGTGCGCAGAAATAAAAAGCAGACAGGTCTGAAACTTAAAAAACTGAACTTTCTTAACAAAGATATAAATATTTTTTTCCGCGACACCAAACAATGGTCGCAGGTTCTGCTGGTAGTTTCGCTGGTTTTGGTATATCTTTTCAGCATACACAAACTCCCGCAGAGTTTTACGGGGGAAAAATACCCTGTTTTCTATATCACAAATTTCCTGGCTTTTTTTAATATCGGAGCTGCGGGGTTTATTCTGGCGTCGCTGGCTTTACGCTTTGTTTTTCCGCAAATCAGCCTGGAAAGAGGCACGCTCTGGTTTATTTTAAGTATTCCGGTTTCTGTAGAAAAAATGTTTTTTAAGAAGTTCATTGTTAGCGCTGTCCCGATGCTTGTGTTAGGCGTAATTATGGGCGTGTTTTCAAATATTTTATTACAGGTTTCCTCCTGGACTGTTTTTATTGTTTCAAGTTTAACTATTATACTGCTGTCATTCGGGTTGCTGTGCATGGCGCTGGGCTTAGGCGCGGTGTATCCAAAATTTGATACAGATAATATTGCAGAAATTGAATCCTCCTACGGTGGTGTTTTTTATATGGCGTGCGCGCTTCTTTATATAGGGCTTACACTGGCTATTGAAGCCAGGCCTATGCAGATATTTATAAAACATCATTTGGGCGGAGGCAATCATTCCGGTGAATTGCTGTGGTATGCTATTGACCTGTTGGTTTTAAACGCAATGGTAATTATCCTGCCTGTCTGGCGCGGTATTAAACACCTGAAATCCTACGAATTGCGCGAGTGGAGCTATTAGAAAGCTTGTAAACAAACAATGTGCGTGATAATTAAATAAATTTTAACCGCACAAGTAATCACCTGATTTATTTCAAGCTTAAAACACAGGTATTTTCACTAAAATTCCGTATATAAGCACCCTTGATTTTTAAAATAATATCTGCTAAACTATTCAAACAAAATAATTATTAACCAACCTTAAAGAAATCCAAAAAAATACAGGTTAATATCCGGGAGGAAAATTGTTAAAAACAAAACATCTGAAAATATCATTATTATTGTGCGGTATGTTTTTTATTCTGTCTTCATGCGGTAAAAATGCTGACAATAGAGTTGTTGCAAAAGTAGGCGGAGAAAAAATAACTTTAAAAGACGTGGCAAGCCGTATAAAAAGCCTGCCGTTTGGCTATCAGGAATATCTGGCCACGGAATCCGGCCAGAAACAGTTTGTAGACATTATTGTCCGCCAGAAGATAATTCTTGCCGCTGCAAGAAAGGGCAATGTGCATAAAAGAAAAGAAGTAGCCCAGGCGCTTAAAGATTTCAGGCAGGAATATGAAAGCAAAATAAAGCAATATGAAGAAGAACTTATCATAGAAACATACCTGAAAGAGATAGAAAGTTCTATGAATGTAACTGATGATGATGTTCAGAAATACTACCTCAGTCATAAGCGGGATTTTCTTCAGCCCAGTGAAGTTAAATTAAGCCATATCCTGCTTTCTACAAAAGAAGATGCCCTGAAAGCGGTAAAACAGCTAAAATCAGGAAAAGATTTTGAAGACCTGGCAAAAGAAATATCCCTGGATCCCGCAACCAGCAAACAGGGCGGGGATTTAGGTGCTTTTAAGTCAGCGGAACTGCTTCCGGACTTTGTGGAACCGGTAAAGAAACTCAATGTCGGTGCAGTAACGGAAGAACCGGTATCTACCAACTATGGTTTTCATATCTTAAAGAAAACATCACAGAAAATACTGCCAGCCCAGTCTTTTGAACAGGCAAAAGAAGAAATAAGAAGGCTGTTATTAAAAACTAATTTTGACAAATGGATAGAAGAACAGAAAAAAGGTTTAAAAGTAAAAGTTGATTATTCTGCTTTAAACACAGCAGTAAAATAAAAATTATTTTTAGGAGAGGATTATATGAAAAGACTTGGTTTTTTAGTTTTTGCATTATTTGTATCTTACGGTATTGTAAATGCAGCGGAAGTAATTGATAAACCGATTGCGGTAGTAAACGGAGAGCATATATTGAAATCCGAGTATAGCAAGATTGCTGAGCCTATAATAGAGCAGTACAGGTTAGTAACGCCCAAAGCAGAATTTACGGAAGAAAAACTGAAAGAACTTAAGATAAAAGTCCTGGATCAGATGATAGACGATAAATTAATTCTTCAGGAAGCGAACAAACAGAAAATCCGCGCATTCAAAAAAGATATTGAAGACGGTGTAAACCAGATAAAGAAAAGATTTAAAACCGATGAAGAATTTAAAAGCGAGCTTAAAAAAGAGGGTTTAACCGAAGAAAAGTTTACAAAAAGAATTGAAGACCAGTTAAAGCAGATTAAATTGATTGATTCTGAGATAAAGGCGAAAGTAGCAGTACCTAAAGATGAAAGTGTAAAAGCCCTTTTTGAAGATATCAAGTCAGCAATAGATGGCAAAGAACTTAAAGAAAAAACCGAAGAGGAAAAGAAAAATATTGATACACTTTCAAAAATGATACAAAGGGAATACGGAGAAAAAGTAAAAGCCAAACATATACTTATCAGAAGCTCAAAAGATGATGCAATGACAGACCAGATTGCCGCAAAAAAGAAAATTGAAGAAATTCAGGCAAAACTTAAAAAGGATGCTGAGTTTGAGGACCTGGCAAAAGAATATTCTGAAGATACGGGCAGTGCAGATAAAGGCGGAGACCTGGGTACTTTTGGAAAAGGCGAAATGGTAAAAGAATTTGATGATGTTGTTTTTGCCATGCAGCTTGGAGACATTTCAGGTATTATTAAATCAGAATTCGGATATCATATAGTTAAACTTGAAGGCAAAGAAATTGGCAGAAAACTTACTTATGATAGCATCAAAGCCTACTTAGCTGATTTTTTGCGCCAGAAAGATGCAGAAAAACTGTATTCTCAATGGTTGAAAGAACTTCGCGCAAAAGCAGCCATAACAACAAATCCTATTGAATGAAACAACTGCCTTATGTAATTGTAACCATCGGGGATCCGGCAGGAATAGGCCCTGAAATTACAATTAAGTCTTTTATTAAAGAACCATCCTTATTAAACAAATGCCATCCGGTAATTGTTGGAGATTACTCTGTATTACAGTGTTTTTTAAAGAAAACAAAACTGAAATACTGTGTTACTTCCGAATTTTTACCAGAAAATATTTTACCAAAAACACTAAACATAATTGACCCGGCACAAACAAAAAACCCGGGCATTTACGCTTCTCCGGGCGTTAATTCCGGCCGCGCCTCCTTAGCATACATTAATCTTGCCCTGGAAATAATAAACAAGCTGAAACATAATAGTAATACAAAATGCTCTCTGGTTACTGCACCGGTATCCAAAGAATTAATTTCTGGAACCGGTATGATTTTTAACGGCCATACAGAATATTTGGCTGAAAAGACGAATACAAAAACTGTTGCAATGCTTATGATTTCAGAAAAATATAGAGTTTTGCTTGCAACCAGGCATATACCGTTAATTAATGTTGCAGAAAACCTGACACAAGAGCTATTAATTGAACAATGTTCTATCGCTTATAAAGCAATGAATGATATTTTAAAAATAAAAAACCCGGAAATATTTGTATGCGGTTTAAACCCTCATTGCGGTGAAAACGGGAAAATAGGCACTGAAGAAAAAACTATAGTAGTACCTGCAATTAAAAAAATGAAAGCCGTTGGAATGAACATTTCAGGACCAATGCCGTCGGAATATGCTTTTTTAAGGGCAGATAAAAATTCGCTTATTGTTACTTTGTATCATGACCAGGCTATGCAGCCTTTGCGGTTAATGTGCGGTATGAAGTTTGTAAATGCCACCTGCGGATTATCGTTTCTGCGTGTATCCCCGGCACACGGTACTGCTTTTGATATAGCCGGTAGAAACCGTGCAAATCCGGACAGTATGATTGAGGCAATTAAATTTGCAGCAGCTTATAATTGAACCATTAAACCGTTCGCATATACCCCAGATTATTGAGATTGAAAAACAATCGTTTCCTGACCCCTGGACAGAAGAAAAGTTCATTCAGGAAATTGATTTGAAATTTTCACACTTTTACGTTGCAAAAGTAAATGATGAAATAGCAGGTTATGCCGGTTTCTGGCACATTACGGAAGAAGCCAATATAGTAAATATAGCTGTAAAGAAAGCTTATCGCAGGCAGGGAATAGGAAAGAACCTGCTTGAATACCTTATAGAATCCGCAAAACAAAAAAAAATATCAGATATGTATCTTGAGGTCAGGCTGAAAAACACAACGGCGCAGGAATTATATAAAAAGTACGGTTTTGAAGTTTGTTTTACAAGAAAGAAGTATTATAATGATGATGACGGCCTGATAATGTATAAAAAAATATCATGAAAACAAAAATTGGTTTAATTATTGTGTTGTTTATTGCGGTTATTTCAATCCCGGGTTTTTCATTAGAATCCGGCGCGAAAAAATATGAATCATACCTGCATTACCTGCAGGGCATAATATTTTTGCGCAATAATGAAATTGCTAAAGCCCAGTATGAACTTGAAAAAACAATTGATTTTGATAAAAATGCCGCTCCTGCCTACAAAGAATTGATATCCATCTATATTAATATAGGAAACGTTTCAAAGGCTCAGATGCTGGCGAAACGGCTGAAAAACATATCTGAAAACCAGGATACAAAAATGTTTTTGGGCGGATATTATGTCTATGCCGGGGATACTACGAGTGCAATAACCCAGTATGAAGAAATATTAAAAAAAAGTCCCGATAATATAGACTCAATTCTAATGCTGGCAGGAATATATTCTGAAATAAATCCGGAAAAGTCTTTAAATTTCTGGGATAAATTTATTTCATATAAGCCGGATTCAAGCGAAGCTTATTTAAGAAAGTCAGTAGTACAGCGTAAATTAAAATTATTGGAAGATGCTAAAAAAAGCCTGATAAAAGCGATAGAAATAAAACCAGATGACTTGTTAACGCATGTTGCATTATCGGAAATATATCAGGATGAACAACAGTATGCTTTAGCCGGAGAAGAACTATATAAATGTACCGTATTTGAAAATGAAAATTATGCGTTATATATACGTGCAGGAGAGATGTTTGTCCTTGCAAATGATATGGAGCGCGCAGAGTCAATTTTCAAGGAATCACTGAAGGTTTCCAAGGATGACCCGCTGGTATATTATTGGCTCGGTTTATTGTATGAAAGCAGAAAAGACTGGGGTAAAGCTGTTGAATACATGGAAAAATCTATATCCGGAAAACCAGACGTTACCAGTTTTTTAAAACTAAGTTATTTCTATACGCAAAAAAATGATTCAAAAAAAGCAATCAAAGCTCTTGAAAGAGCGCAGAAATTTGACCCTAAAAGCCCGGAAATACAGTTTTTTCTGGGTCTTGGCTATTTGGACAAAAAACAAAGAAGTAAATCAATAAAACATTTAAAGAAAGCTCTTGAACTAAACCCGGAATTAGTAGATGCCTATTATTATCTTGGCACGATTTACGAACAAAACAATAAAATAGACGAATCGATAAAATGTTTTATAACACTTTTGCAATATGACCCTAAAAATGCGGTAGCAATGAATTATTTAGGCTATACAATGGCAGACAGGAACATGAATCTTGATGAATCTGAAGAGCTTATAAAAAAAGCTCTGGCCCAAGACCCTGAAAACGGGGCTTATCTGGACTCTCTTGGCTGGGTTTATTTTAAAAAGGGCAAATATGCTGAAGCAAAAGCTGAGATATTGAAAGCTTCTGAAAAGGTAAAAGACCCGGTAATCTTTGAACATCTGGGTGACATAGAAGAAGTATTAGGTAATATTGAAAGTGCAATTGAAAATTATAAAAAAGCAATTTTTTTTACTCCTCAAAGTAAAATCCTGAAAAAGAAAATAAAAAAACTCGAAAAAAAGATAAACAGTAAATAGCCTGTATAAAAAATCATGAAGTTAAAAGCTCCCGCAAAAGTAAACCTTTTTCTTGAAATAACCGGCAAAAGAAAAGACGGTTATCACACCCTCAACACGGTATTTCAAACCATTTCACTATTTGATGAAATACAGATTAGCAAAAACGGTACAGGAAAAATTGAACTAATCTGCAAATGGCTAAAAAATGAACCTGTAAATGAGCTGCCTCCAGAAAAAAATATTTGTTACAAAGCGGCTTCACTTCTAAAAGAAACGCTTAAAGAAAAAAACGGAGCAAAAATTAAACTAATAAAACGAATTCCTTCAGGTGCCGGCCTTGGCGGCGGGTCATCTGATGCCGGTGTTTTATTAAAGGGCCTTTTAAATTTCTGGAAAAGAAAATTGTCTCAGAAAAAACTCAACAGTCTTGCTTTAAAATTTGGCGCAGATGTGCCATTTTTTTTAAAAGGAGGATGTTGCCTGGCCTCCGGAATAGGTGAAAAACTTACTTCTTTAAAGACAAAATGGGACCGTGACCCGCTATTTCTGGTTCTGGTAAAACCCAATTACTCAAAATCCACACAAAATATATATTCAAAATATGATGATTTAACTAATAAAAGTGATTTGACTTATGTCAATAATATTTCTAAAATAAAAGAACACGACCGGGTGGGTTTAGACGATATTGTATTAGTAAATCACCTGGAAAATGTAGTTTTTAATGAGCATCCTGATCTTAGAAAAATAAAACGATTCCTCCAATCTTCGGGAGCAGTTAAAAGTTTAATGTCTGGCAGCGGAACAACGGTTTTCGGTATATATCGCAGGGAAGTTATTGCACGGAAAGCGGCAAGGGAGCTTAAGGATAACAAACTCAGTACATGGGTAGTGCATACTATTTAGCGGAGGTAGCCATGGAAATAACTGAAGTTAGGATTACTCCAAGACCTGAAGAAAAGCTTAAGGCCTACGTAGACATTACACTTGATAGTTGTTTTGTTGTGCACAACATACGTATAGTTAAACTGGAAAAAGGGCTCCGTGTATTTATGCCAGCAAGAAAAAAAGAAGACGGAACTTATAAAGAAATTGCCCACCCGATAACCAGCGATTTCCGCAAAAGACTTGAAGAGAAAATACTTGCGGCCTACGAAACCAAAAGCAAGGAAATTGCTTGACATCCACGAATTTATTTGCTAAATTCTTAACTCATTATGGAATATATTAATAAGGCTATTCAATTTCTTAAAGAAGTTATAAATGAATTTAGAAAGGTCAGTTGGCTTTCTAAAAAAGAGGTTGTGGCAACTACTATTGTTGTTATAATTTTTATGCTGGTAGTGTCGTTATATGTCGGTGTAATTGATTTTATTCTTTCACGTATATTGGGAATTTTTCTTGGAGGTAGGTAATGAGCCGGGGTTGGTATATTATCAGAACACGCTCTGAATACGAAAAAAAAGTTAAGCAGGCAATAGATAAAACCGTTGAAAATTTAGGTTTGGGTTCAAGAATATTTCAGGTTGTAGTTCCGCATGAAGAAGTGGTAGAACTTCGCAGAAATAAAAAGTATGTTAAAACCAGGCCCTTTTTTACGGGTTATGTTTTTATAGATATGGATTTAGACCAAGATACTTACTGGGTAGTAAAAAATACTTCCGGAGTAAGTGGATTTCTTGGCGGAACAGCACCGATCCCCATGCCGGAAGATGAAGTAAAAAACCTCATCACCGTTATGGAAAGCCCCATGCAGGTCAAACCGGCAATTACCTTTGAAAAAGATGAAACAGTAAGAATAATAGACGGTCCATTTGCTCATTTTATGGGTGTAGTTGAAGAAATAAATGAAGAAAAAGGCAAATTGAAAGTTATGGTAACAATATTTGGTCGTTCCACACCGGTCGAATTGAATTTCTTCCAGGTTGAAAAAATATAGATATTACGGAGACAGTATATGGCATCAAAAAAAGTTAAAACGCAAATTAAACTGCAAATTCCAGCAGGCGCTGCAAACCCTGCCCCACCGGTAGGTCCTGCCCTCGGCCAGCATGGTGTAAACATAATGGAATTCTGCAATCAGTTTAATGCAAGAACAAAAACCATGGAAGCAGGCATGGTTATACCAGCCGTTATAACAATATTTGAAGACAGGACTTTTACCTTCATCTTAAAGATGCCTCCTGTGTCAGCATTGCTTAAAAAAGCTGTAGGTATCGCAAAGGCCAGCGGAACACCAAACAAGAATAAAGTAGGTAAAATTACAAAGAAACAGGTTAAAGAAATAGCAAAACAGAAAATGCCGGATTTAAATGCTGATACTGAAGAAGCAGCAATGAACATTGTTGCCGGCACAGCACGCAGTATGGGAATAGATGTAGTAGAATAAAAAATCAAGAATAATGATAGAATTGGAGAAATTAAATGGGTAAGAGAATAGCAGAATTGAATAAACTTGTTGATAAAACTAAACTATACACAGTAGAAGAAGCTGTGGATGTTATTAAAAAGACGGCCAAAGCAAAGTTTGATGAAACCATTGAGATACATGTAAAACTTGGTATTGATACAAAAAAAAGTGAACAGCTGATAAGAAGCACGGTTGTCCTCCCGCACGGTACCGGAAAAACCAGAAAAGTAGTAGTTATCGCAAAAGGCGAGAAAATCAAAGAAGCTGAAGCAGCAGGTGCAGATTTAGCCGGAGCGGAAGATCTTATTGAAAAAATAGGAAAAGGCTGGATGGATTTTGATATATTGGTAGCGACCCCAGATATCATGAAAGAGCTTTCTAAATTAGGTAAGGTATTAGGGCCTAAAGGTCTTATGCCCAACCCTAAATCAGGAACAGTAACATTTGAAGTTGCCAAGGCTATAAATGAACTCAAAGGCGGCCGTATTGAATATAAAAATGATGATGCAGGCATAATTCACAGTCTGGTAGGAAAAGCATCGTTTGAAAAGAATAATCTGATTGAAAACATAAAAACATTTGTTTCAACGGTTATCAAATCAAAACCATCTTCAGTAAAAGGTATTTACTTACAGAGTATCAGCATCTCTTCAACAATGGGTCCGGGGTTAAAACTTAATTTAACGCAGAAGTTCTAAACGGTTAAAAATTTCCGGCAGTATTACCACCTTTATAAAACCATCAATTCACAACTCTGTCATGTGTCATGTTTATGTGTAAGGTAGATGTTACAGATTGTTTTAATTCATTATTTTTCAGCAGTATTTTGTCCGTCATTAGTGACATATTATAAATATTTTGGTAAACTATGTGTATAAGTACAACAAGCGGTCTGTTAAATACGTGTGTTATACTTAAGGATGCATAAAATGCAGGCAAGAAATTCATTTAAAAATATAAATATTTTGCAGAGAAAAGCCGGGAAAAACAAATTTCCACATCTACAGCAAAATAAAAACACCAAAACGGGTATTTTCGGCAATAACGGAAAAAAAATAGAATTCAGTAATTTTTTATCAAAGAAAGGAAAATAAATGAATAAACTAAAAATTGGTTTACCAAAAGGAAGTCTTCAGGAATCAACCTTTGAATTATTTCGTAAGGCAGGTATAAAGATTTATGCAGATTCCCGCTCCTACAGGCCTTCGTGCGATGATAGCGAACTTGATATTACCCTGGTGCGCGCACAGGAAATCCCTAGATATGTTGATGAAAAAGTATTTGACTGCGGGGTAACCGGCTTGGACTGGATAGTGGAAACAGATGCCAAGGTAAAGGAAATCTGTGAATTGCTTTATGCAAAAAGCGGTTTCCGTCCAGTAAGATGGGTTCTTGCCGTGCCGGAAAACTCAAAAATAAAATCAGTAAAAGACCTTAAAGGAAAAAGAATCGCAACAGAACTGGTTAACGTGGTAAAAAAATATCTGAAAAAAAACAAAGTGAGCGCTGATGTAGAGTTTTCCTGGGGAGCAACAGAAGTTAAAGCCCCGGACCTTTGCGACGCTATAGTAGAATTAACAGAAACCGGCAGTTCTTTAAGAGCAAACAAACTGCGTATTGTTGAAGAAGTGCTTGTTTCTACAACACGCCTGATTGCAAATAACGATTCCATAAAAGATGCCTGGAAAAGAGATAAAATTGAAAATTTGGCGATCCTGCTTAAAGGTGCCTTGGCAGCAGAGAGCATGGTAGGCCTTAAAATGAACATCCAGGAAAATACTTTAGATAAGATTCTTGATATATTACCAGCATTAAAAAGACCTACAATCAGCCATTTGACATTAAAAGGCTGGGTTGCACTGGAAGTAATACTAGATGAAAGCGAAGTAAAAGTAATAATTCCCAAACTTAAAAGAGCTGGCGCACAGGGTATTATTGAATATCCTTTGAATAAAGTTATACCATAACAAATGTTCTATAAAATACTTTCCTAAATAAGAGGTATAATGGGAAAAAACAACTGTTATCCCATAATATCAACTGCATTTCTTTTTTTAACACTATTATGTGTCATTAGTGTTAACCCTGTTACGGCCCAAAACTTCATTGATGATTTAAGGTACGGTTCTCCGGAATTGCGTATGAAAGCAATAGATACAATAGGGAGAACCAAAGAATCCCGCTATATAGGCCTCCTTATTGAAAACTTCAAGGACCCGGACCCGGGTGTAAGAACCAGCGTAATAAAAGCACTCCACTTAATGCAGGTAAAAAGTTATACAGACAATTATATAGCCGGCCTTTCAGATAACTCACCGGAAGTCTGTGAAGCAATAAGAAAAATGCTTATTGATTTTATGGAACCCAAGCTCCTGGAAAGATTAAAAGAAGAAGTTGTAAAAAATGAAAATCCTCAGATACGTCAACAAGTAGCCATGCTTTTTGGAGAAGCAAAAGAAAAAACCTCAGTTGAGGTATTAATAAAAGCGCTGAAAGATAATGATTTCATAAGATTTGCCGCGGTAAAGTCGCTTGGCCAGATTGGAGACAAAACAGCTGTTTCAAACCTTATCAGCACGTTATCTGATCCGTTAGGTGAAGTAAAAATACAGGCAGCCCGTTCCCTGGCAGACCTTAAAATTTCAAATGCAGTTCCATATATGTTTAATCAGCTGGATGAAAAGGACCCCGCTGTTAGAGTAGAGATGGAAAAAGTGCTGGAAAAATTTGTTTCAAAGGAAACAATACTGTATTTTACCGAAGCTCTATTGAAAGACCAGCGTATAAGCGTAAGGAAGTTTTCAGCAAAGGCCCTAGGCATATTGGGTGATAAATCAGCAGCACCTGTTTTATTTGAAGCCTTAAAAGATAAAGATGCAACCACAAGAGAAGAAGTGATGCGGTCAATAAGCATGCTTTCGGATAAAACATTGGTATTTAATTATTGTCTTACTTTAAAAAACAAAGATTCTGTTATTAAAACGTTCATACTTACAGAATTGGAAAAACTTAAAGATCCTCGTGCTTTACCGTCACTCATTGATGCCTTGAAAAGGGAAAAATCACCGGAATTTCGTGAAATGATACAAAAAACCATGATGGAGGTGGCAGATCCTGCTGTGCTTGATGTTATTTCAAAAGGCATGTCAGATTCAAACCTGTTAGTAAGAGTTGCCTGTGTCAATATAGCCGGAAAACTAAAAATAAAAGAACTATTGCCGGAACTTAGCAAATCTCTAAAGAATGAAAAAAGTTTCGAATTAAAATTTGCCATTATAGCTACCATAAAAAATTATTCCGATAAATCTGTCCTGCCGGAACTTCATGATGCGCTGGTAAAAGAAAAGAATATAGAAATAAAAATAGCTATCATTGATGCCCTGAAAGATTTTCAGGATTACTCATCTATTCCGTCTCTTTTACAGTGTTTAAAAGTTGGTGATGAAATGTTAAGAATGGAAGCAGAAGGACTGTTAAATAAACTTGCTGATGTGAAATCAGTTAATTACTTTCTCGAAGCGGCAAAAGATAGAGACCTTGTAGTCCGCTCCTATGCAATGAAAGTAGTCAAAGAATACCCGACAGCCAGTGCGGTGCCTATTGCCCTGGCAGGTTTAAATGATAAAGATGTTTACATCAGGCTTGATGCCGTAAAAACATTGGGCCAGATAGGAGATAAAACCGTTATACCGGAACTGGCAAAAAAACTGGATGATAATGAGGAAGAAATAAAAATTGAAACCATAAAATCCCTTGCACAGCTGGGGGATCCGGCCATAGCGGATTATGTGCTCAAGGCGCTAAAAGATAAATCTGCTCAGGTGCGCATAGAAGCTATAAAACTGCTGGGAACCTATTACGATGAAGAAATGACAGGAGATTTTATAAAAGCACTCAAAAAATCTTCTGAACCGGAAGTAAAAGAACAGATAATACTTGTATTAAGCAAATCAACCGATAAAAATGCAAAAAATATTTTAAAGAAAACTCTCAGGGACACAGACCCTGCCATAAGAAAGGCTGTGGTTACTGCCCTCGGCGAAATGGATGACCCTGCAATAATCCCTGAATTAAAAGACTTGTATGCAAAGGAGTTTGCCGGAGAAGTAAGAATAGAAATTATAATTGCCCTGGCAAAACTAAAAGCCCGTGAAATGATACCTGATTTTATAAACGGTTTATATGACCAGTCGAAAGAGTTTAGCGATGCTTCTAAAGTTGCCCTGGATTTGGTGATAAATCAGTCTGATGCCAGGTACCTGGCTGCAACTATTCAGAACGAACATAAGGAAGTAAGAAATTATTGCATAACAGCGCTGACAAAGCTTAATAACAAGGAATGTGTCCCTGAGCTGTTTCAGACTCTGAAAAACCTGCAGGGCCCCGTAAGGCCCCAGGTAATGAAGCTTATAGACACGCTTAATGATAATAAAACGCCCGCAGAATACCTGTCGCTTATAGAAAAACCGTCAACAAGTAATGATAAGGAATTATTGATATGGATTGTTCGCAATCTTGCCAGGTACAAAGATAATTCAGCAATAGAATACCTGGCTCTTTCAATAAGAAATGGAAACGATGAAATTAGAAAAGAAACCGTAATATCTCTAAATAAAATAGGCGGTGCAAAGTCCAGGGAAATATTGATATATGTTTCAAATAATGATGTTTCATTGACTTTAAGAAATTTCACAAAAAAAACATTAGAAGGAGGGGGTGTTGTTAAATGATTAAATCCGGAAGAAGGATTAAGCTTGAACTGATAAGATTTACTGTGTATGTGGTATTAGCAGTTATGATGGCAATATCGGTTAATTTTTACTGGTTTCTCTCAACGGTTCTGCCGCCAACCATGCTGGCCCAGAGTTTAATGAGAATCGTTATGTTTTCAGTCATTGAACTGATATTAATCCTGGGTATTACCGTGCTTCTTGTAAAATGGTTTACTTTTACTGTAATAGGCCCGCTTCCGCGGCTCCAGGAAGAAATAAATGACATGGTAAGCAAGGATGAATTTCGTGATTTAGTAGTACGAAATAGCGATAAAATAAAAGAATTTGTTGATTCAGTAAATCTCATAATACAGAGATTAAATAAAAAATGAAAAAAATAACAGCAGTATTACTATTACTATGTCTTGCCGCTGTAAGCGGTATTTGCGCAGATAAAAAAGCCAAAACCGAAGCTCCGCAGGTACAACAGATTTTAGGTATGGTTTATATTCCTGCAGGAGAATTTTTAATGGGAACCGAAGAAGGTTTTGAATATGAATACCCGTTAAGAAAAGTTGTGCTTCAAGGATTTTATATTGATAAATATGAAATTACCAACAGCCAATATAAAAGATTTATTGAATCTACCGACACAACTCCTCCGTCGCATTGGAAAAACAATACTTATTCAAAAGGCGAAGATAATTTGCCTGTCACTAACGTAAGTTATTACGATGCCTTAGCCTATGCTAAATGGGCAGGCAAGCGCATTCCAACAGAAGAAGAGTGGGAGCGCGCCGCCAGGGGCACAGGTGGAAGTTATTATCCATGGGGAAACACCTGGGATAAGAATAACGCAAACGTAAGGCCTATGTTTGGTTTTGGCAAGGCAAAAAATGTTGGCAGTTTTCCTGAAGGTGCGTCGGTTGAAGGTGCCTGTGATATGTGCGGTAATGTATGGGAGTGGACCACTTCCTGGTTTCTGCCATATTCTGGGAATACCAAGCCTGACCCGAACTATGGTGAAAAGTATAAAATCATCCGTGGAGGCAGTTACAGGCAGTCTGAAGTAATAGCCCAAACCATGAGACGGGACTACTTAGATCCAAATTCAACGCGCATAGATGTTGGCTTTCGCTGTGTAAAATAAAAATAGGGACACTTCCCATAATTTTCAAACAGGTGAAAAAGCAATTGTTTTGAAATAAAATATGGGAAGTGTCCCTGGATATCTATATCACTTCGCAATTATAAAAAAATGGGGGCCATATGATTTGGGACGGCAAAGAAAGAAGAAGACGTATCCTGGTAGAAAGAAAAGTACAGCTGCAATACCTTACCTTAATATTTGCATCCTATTTAACCGTTTTAATACTTATTGAAATCCAGCTTTATTCATTTTTAAAAAGTATACTGCCGAAAATACAATTTGCTACAGATCATTCTTATATATTAGGTCTGGGAATTACCATAATGGTAGAAATGCTGGTAGTTGTATGCATAGTGGGGTTTGCTATTGCTGTGCATTCACAGAGAATTGTGGGGCCCATACCAAGAATTACCAGGGAAATTGACTCCATGTTAAAGACCGGTAATTATCATCACGTACAAATAAGAAAGAAAGATTACATTTTCGGGCTTACAGAAAAAATTAATGGACTTGTTGACAAAGTTCAAAAATGAAAACAAAAAGTGTAATAATATTTCTGGCAAGTTTATGGCTGAACACTGCGTTTTGTGCTGAAAAGTCACAAGAAAACAGATATATAGGCATGGTGTATGTTCCGGCTGGAGTTGCGCTGATAGGCACCGATGAGGGTTTTGTTTGCGAAAAACCAAGACACGTTCTTTTCATAAAAGGATTTTATATTGATAAGAATGAAGTAACCAACAGCCAATATAAAATATTTATAGATGCCACAAAACGCAGTATCCCTGCACACTGGATTAACGGAACATATCCCCAGGGTTACGAATTGTATCCGGTAACTAATGTAACTTATTATGACGCTTTTGCATACGCCAAATGGGCAGGAAAACGCCTGCCAAAAGAAGAAGAATGGGAAAAAGCCGCAAAAGGCAAAAAAAATTATATTTATCCTTGGGGAGAACAATGGGAAGATGAATGTGCAAATGTACGGTCATTATTCCAGTTCTTTGACGGTTTAATGCCGGTTGGAAGCTACCCTCTCGGGAAAAGCGTGTGCGGCGCATTTGATATGGCAGGCAATGCCCGGGAATGGACAGCTTCCTGGTTTATTCCATATAAAGAAAGTTTTAATTGGAACGAAAATATGAAAGAATATTATAAAGTAATTCGTGGCGGAAGCTACAAAACAACGAAAGGTATGTCGCAGGTTTTCAGAAGAGATATGTTGGAACCGGATGGTTATTCTGAAGACCTGGGCTTCAGGTGTGTAAAAGATGAGTGACACAAAAATCAGAGTAAGATTTGCCCCGTCCCCTACGGGTTATCTGCACATAGGTGGAGCCAGAACGGCTCTTTTTAACTGGCTTTTTGCCAAAAAGACCGGCGGTACATTTATCCTGAGGATAGAAGATACGGACGAAGCGCGCTCAACGGATGAGTCTGTAAATGCTATTTTTGAAAGCATGCAGTGGCTGGGCCTTGACTGGGATGAAGGCCCTGTACCAGGTGCCAGTTTGCAGGAAATAAAAAGCAAAGGAAATTACGGCCCCTATTTCCAGATGCAGAGAATTGATATTTATCAGAAGTATGCACAGCAGTTGCTCAAAGACGGCAAGGCGTATCATTGTTACTGCAGTTCCGAAGAACTGGAACAGGCAAGAAAAGACCAATTGGAAAACAAAGGTTCCTTAAAATACAGCGGTAAATGCAAGAAGTTATCACAGGAAGAAAAAAACAGTTTTGAAGCGCAAGGGAAAAAACCGGTAATACGTTTTAATATGCCAGCCGAAGGCAAAACAGGTTTTGATGACCTGGTAAGAGGCCGGATAGATTTTGAAAATGCCCAGCTGGATGATTTTGTAATATTAAAAGCCAGCGGCATACCTACATATAATTTTGCATGTACGGTAGATGACCATTTAATGGAAATTACGCACATTTTACGCGGTGATGACCATTTGTCCAATACCCCAAGGCAGATACAGCTTTATAACGCACTTGGTTTTAAAAATATCCCGCTGTTTGGCCATTTATCAATGATTTTAGGGCCAGACGGGGCGCGACTGTCAAAACGTCACGGCGCAACCAGTATTATGGAATACAGACAGCAGGGCTATTTACCGGAAACAATTGTTAATTATTTGGTTTTGCTCGGCTGGTCTACTGTTGACAGCCAGCAGTTGTTTGAAAAAGAGGAAATGATACAGAAATTTTCTGCAGACCGTTGTTCAAAAGCTGCTGCTGTTTTTGACCCGCAGAAATTATTATGGATGAACGGCGAGTACGTAAGGAAAACACCGGTAGAACGTTTACTGGAGCTTGCCTCAAAAAGCGGGTTCATAGATATAAGCAATGATATGAAATATAACTTAATGAAATCAGCAGTAAGCCTTGAACAGGAAAAAATAAAACTGCTGACCGACATAGCGTATAAAACTGAATTCTTTTTCAAAGAAGTAGTTGAATATGACCCTAAAGCCGTAGAGAAAACGCTTAAAACACCTGTTGCCAGGGATATTTTAACCGGTATAAAAACAAAATTCAGCGAAACGCAGGATTTTACCAAAGAAAACCTGGAAAAACTCTGTAGAGAACTTGCTATAGAAAAAGGTATTAAGCCGGGGCAGATATTTCACCCTGTAAGGGTGGCAGTAAGCGGGCGCACCGAAGGCCCGTGCCTATTTGGTATGTTAGCACTACTGGCAAAAGAAAGGGTAATGCAGAGAATTGATTACACTCTTAAAAATTTGGTACAATAGGGACTATTATGGAAGATAAAAATATTGATAAAAACTTTATAGGCCTGATTATTTCTCTTTCTGCTTCCGCCTGGCAGCATTTAGGCAAGCTGGAAAACCCGGTAACGGGTAAAGTAGAAAAAAGCATGGAAAATGCAAAGATGTCTATTGATATGCTTGAAATGCTGAAGGACAAAACAAAAGGCAATCTAACAAATGAAGAAGAAAAGTTAGTGGACAATACTTTAGCTGACCTGAAACTTAACTACGTAGAAGAAATACGCCACGGGGATGCACCCAGTACCTCAAACTAAAACACAATTGCCGGGTAGTGTAATGGCAACACGCCTGCCTCTGGAGCAGGTTACTCTAGGTTCGACTCCTAGCCCGGCAGAATAAAAAAACCGTCTTTATGGCGGTTTTTTTATTTTAGGCTGTCAGGAGTCGAAGCCGACCCGAGCGCTGCATTGAATTGCAGAAGAGCTTAACAGATAAATAGTTAGAAAGCGGAAGCGAGGGCGGCAGGGGATGGAGGAGAAGCGATAGCGACGGGGGAAGAGGACTCCTAGCCCGGCAGAATAAAAAAACCGTCTTTATGGCGGTTTTTTTATTTATAAATATAATTTAGCAAACGCATTGCAATCCAATACAGAAAAAACATAATAATTAGTTTCGGTTTTACAAACCACTAATCACAAATAACTTAATCACTTCTTAATGTTATTTAATTATCTGGACTTCGGGTATCATTTTGATGCGGAATTTCTGAAGGGCTTTGCTTTTTATAAGGTTTGCAAGCAATAAAACGCTTTTAAAGGAAGCGTTTTTTTTGTTTATAAGGAAGTTCGGGTGTTTGGGCGAAATCTGCGCACCTTTATACAATTTGCCTTTCAAGCCCAGCCGGTCCGTTACTGCGGCGGCCGGAATAAGGGGAAACGGGTCATTTTTTATTACTGAAGAGAATTCTTTTTTAACCGCAGCAGAAACACTTTTTAAAGGAATGTTTTTAAAAAAACTTCCTGCGCTCGGGTATTCAAGTGGCTGGTATTTATTTCTGTACGCTTTACAACTTTTTATTTTTTCTGTTATTTTATTTTTTTTGCCCTTTTCAGCCTTAAACCAGACAGCTGTGATAATTTCGTCATTATGCTTGAATATACTGTCGCGATAGGCAAATTTGCACTCTTTATTTGTACGGGTTACTAAAACAGGAGGTGTTTTCATGCAATTCAGGCTTTCTACTTTTGCTACACTGTCTTTTATTTCACCAAGAAAAGCGCCGGCATTGCCTCTTACGGCGCCTCCGGCAGTACCGGGAAGCCCGCCAGCCCATTCAATCCCGGCAAAACTATTTTTGGAAAAGAAATTTACCGCTCTTTTCATTTCAGTGCCGGCAGAGCAATAGATATACCCGTCATTTGTTTTACCTATTTTCTGCCTGAATATTTTTACAATAAGCCCGTTATAACCTTTTTCGCTGAAAAGCACGTTGGTTCCGGACCCCAGGACAAAGTAACGGGTTTTATTTGTTTTTGCCCAAGTAATAGCATCAATGATGTCTTTATTTGATTTAGCTTTAACGAAGTGTTTTGCTTTTCCGCCGATTTTAAAGGAAGTGTGTTTTTTAAGCGGTATGTTTTTAAGGATTTTTATCATAACTGAAGATAATATTGCGGGAAATGTGCTTTAATTTTTCTTTTCTACTTTGGCCCAGGTATCTTTTAGCGTTACTATGCGGTTAAAAACCAAATTTCCCGTGGTTGAGTCAGTGTCAGTGCAAAAATAGCCGTTACGCAGAAACTGGTATCTGTTTCCGGGTTTTGTGCCTAAAAGTGCGGGTTCTGCTTTAGCATTTGAAAGTACTTTTAAGGAAGCGGGATTAATAAAACTTTTAAAATCTTCGCCTTCTTTTATATTATCCGGGTCAGCTTTAGTGAAAAGATTTTCATAAACCATGACTTCTGCATTCACGGCATCTTTTACGGATACCCAGTGAAGCGTGCCCTGCACCCTTCTATTGTCCGGCGTACTGCCCCCGCGGGATTGCGGGTCTAACTTGCAGTGAATTTCAGTTATTTCACCGGTTACAGTATCTTTAATTACGTTTTCACAGGTTATGTAATAGGCATGTTTCAAACGCACTTCCTGGCCTGGCGCTAAACGGAAATACTTTTTCGGCGGCACTTCGCGGAAATCATCCCTTTCTATGTATATTTCTTTTGAAAACATGATTTTTCTTTTTCCTGCCGAAGGGTCTTCAGGGTTGTTATCTGCCTCAAATTCTTCGGTTTGATTATCAGGATAGTTTGTTATAACTACTTTCACGGGGTCAAGCACTACCATGACTCTATGTGCATTTTTGTTTAAGTCTTCCCTGATGCAATGTTCAAGAAGCGCCAGGTCTACCGTACTGTTAGCCTTGGCTACGCCGATGCGTTCACAGAAATTTCTTATGGCTTCCGGCGTGTAACCTCTGCGGCGCAGTCCGGAAATAGTGGGCAGGCGCGGGTCATCCCAGCCGTTTACCAGTTTTTCCTGTACAAGAGTAAGCAGTTTCCTTTTACTCATTACGGTGTAGGTTATATTAAGCCGGGCAAATTCTATCTGCTGAGGGTGGCAGTCTATGGTAATGTTTTCAATTACCCAGTTATATAACGGGCGGTGGTCTTCAAATTCAAGAGTACAGATTGAATGGGTGATTTTTTCCAGAGCATCAGAAACGGGATGTGCATAATCATAAGTAGGGTAGATGCACCATTTATTTCCTGTGCGGTGATGAGCGGTATGTTTTATACGGTAAATTACCGGGTCGCGCATGTTAAGGTTCGGGTGCGCCATATCAATTTTGGCACGCAGGGCACATTGCCCGTCTTTGAATTCGCCGTTTTTCATTTTTTCAAAAAGGTTTAGGTTTTCTTCAGCAGTGCGGTTTCTGAAAGGGCTGTTTTTGCCCGGCTCGGTTAAAGTGCCGCGGTATTGGCGTATTTCATCTGTATTTAAATCACAGACATAGGCCTTATTTTTTTCAATCAGCTCTATGGCGAACTTATATAACTGTTCATAATAGTCAGAAGCGTAGTAGAAATGCTTGCCCCAGTCAAAACCCAGCCATTTAACATCCTGCATAATGGAATCAACGTATTCCACCTCTTCTTTTGCGGGGTTTGTATCATCCATTCTTAAATGGCAGGCGCCGTTATATTCATTGGCAATCCCGAAATCTATGCAGATAGCTTTGGCATGGCCTATGTGCAGGTAGCCGTTTGGTTCCGGGGGGAAGCGGGTTTCTACACGATTGCCGTTTTTACCCGTTTTCAGGTCTTCTTCAATGATGGTTCTTATAAAATCCTTGGATTTTTCTGCCGGGTTTTCCATAGCGTATTTAGTTGACTTATCCTCAATAAAATTGAATAATATCATATAACAAAAATGGTTGATTGTCAAAAACACTATTGAAAGGAAAAAAAAATGAAAGAACAGGAAAAAATCACACAGGAAAGGCTTTGGGCTTTTACAAGTGACGGCAGGTCAATGTGGTACGAGGCAAAAATACCGCTTACCGCAGAGTATGTGCACACAAAAGAACCCTTGCCATTTAAAGAATTAAAACATAAAAACTGGCAGAAAATAACTGCAGGAAGGCGCTGGGGCGGTAACTGGGAATCTGCCTGGTTTAAGTTTACAGGCACCATACCAAAAGAATGGAAAGGCAAAGAAATATTCTTTTTGATAGATACAGGCAGTGAAGCGTGTGTGTTTTCAGAAAAAGGCGAGCCTCTTGCCGGCCTTACTTCACAGGAAACCAGGCCGGACCAGCTTTTTAGGAAAAGTCTATTCCCGGTAAAAAATACACCCGGAGCAAAAGTATCTCTTTTAGTAGAAGCAGCGGCGAATATGATAACGGGTTACAGCAAAGACTGTTTTTTGAAAGAAGCTTCTCTGGTAATATTAAACAGAGAAAAATGGAATCTCTGGCACGATATATATTTTCTTGTGAATTTGCATGACCACCTTCCGGAAAACCACCCGAAAAGAAAACAGCTGATGTATGCTGTAAATAATGCGCTAAACTGTTATGGCGCAGGCAGTCAAAAAGAAGTAACTGCCGCACGCGCTGTTTTAAAACCAAAGATAAACAACAGAGTAAATTATTCAAGCCATAAAGTTTCTGCCGTGGGCCATGCGCACATAGACGTAGCCTGGTTGTGGCCGTTACGGGAAACTGTGCGCAAAGTCAGCAGGACATTTTCTACCGCGCTTAAACTTATGGAAGAATATCCGGAATATAAGTTTGGCGCCAGCCAGCCCCAGCTGTATGAATACGCTAAAAAACATTACCCGTCATTGTATGAAAAAATAAAAAAGGCGGTAAAAGCCGGCCGCTGGGAACCCCAAGGTGCCATGTGGGTAGAAGCAGACTGCAATTTGATAAGCGGTGAATCAATGGTAAGACAGATAATATACGGGAAAAGGTTTTTTAAAGAAGAATTCGGCAAGGACGTGGATAATCTCTGGCTGCCGGATGTGTTTGGCTACAGCGCTTCTATGCCGCAAATACTTAAACTTTCAGGTGTAAATTACTTCATGACCCAGAAAATATCCTGGAGCCAGTTTAACAAATTCCCTTACAGCACTTTTATGTGGCAGGGTATAGACGGCACAAAAATATTTTCGCATTTTCTTCCTACAAATGATTATAACGGATACGGCAAACCTAAAGAACTGCTGTTTGGCATGCAGAACTTTGCAGAGAAAGACCGTGCCGGCAGGTGGCTTTACCTTTTTGGTATTGGTGACGGGGGCGGCGGGCCGTCAAGGCACCATTTGGAACTATTGCAAAGAAGCAAAAACTGCGAAGAATTGCCGCAGGTTAAAATGGAGTTTGCTTCCGAATATTTTAAACAGGCACAAAAAGATATAAAAGACATACCGTTGTGGGTAGGAGAACTCTACCTGGAGTTTCACCGCGGCACGTACACTTCACAGGCAAGAAATAAAAAGTATAACCGCAAAAGCGAATATGCGTTAAGGGATTTGGAACTGCTTTCCTGCCTGGGTATGAAAGCGTACCCGCAAACAGAATTAAATGAAATGTGGAAAACTGTGCTGTTAAACCAGTTTCATGATATTATACCGGGCTCTTCCATAGCATGGGTTTATAAAGACAGCTTAAAACAGTATGCCGAAGTGCTGGCAAAAGCAGGGGAATTAATTAAACGTGCAAATAAAAGCCTGGCTGATAAAATAAATACATCAGGCCCTGGCAGTCCGGTAGTTTTATTTAACACGCTATCATGGAAAAGAAACGGGACTATTGAAATACCGTTAAATAAAAATGAAAAAAATATAACTATTAGCAGTTCACAGGGAAATATTCTGCCGGCACAGTTAGTAAATGACAATGGTATCCGCCGGGCCTTAATTAAAACAGAACTGCCGCCGGTGGGGTATAGCGTAGTGTTTGTATCAGCTTCACAAAAGGCGCCGTATCTTTCATCTTTAAAAGTGACAGAGAAAACGCTGGAAAATGATTTAATAAAAGTAGAATTAAATAAAGACGGATTTATTTCAAGGATTTATGATAAGGAAGCACGAAAAGAAGTAATTCCTACGGGCAAAACAGCAAATGTGTTGTCTTTATATAAAGATACACCTACTGAATATGATGCCTGGGAAATAGATATTTCTTATGAAGAGCAGGTGCCCAAACTGGCAAGACTGCTTAATGCCTATATAAAGGAAGCGGGGCCCATAAGAATTTCTATAGTTCAGGAGTTTGAAATATCTTCATCAAAGATAATCCAGGAAATAAAACTAACAGAAGGCAGTAAACTTATAGAGTTTTCAACCCGTGTAAACTGGAAAGAAGTACATAAAATGCTAAGAACTGCATTTCCGGTTAACGTTATGTCAGATTTTGCTACCTATGAAATCCAGTACGGCAATGTGCGCAGAAACACACACAGAAACACATCCTGGGATATGGCAAAGTTTGAAGTTGTAGCCCATAAGTGGGCAGACCTGTCTGAGCCCGGGTATGGAGCGGCACTGCTCAATGACAGCAAGTATGGCCACAAAATACTGGGTAATGTGATAGATTTAAACCTTTTAAGGTCACCTAAAAACCCGGACCCTACGGCAGACATGTGCGAACATACCTTTTCTTATGCGCTTTTTCCACACAAAGGAAACGTGCATGAATCACATGTTATAAAGGAAGGTTATTGTTTCAATGTGCCCGTACAGATTATAGAAACAGGTATCCATAAAGGCACATTGCCGCAGCAGCAAAGCTTTATAAGTATTGCTAAGGAAAATGTTATTCTTGAAGTTATGAAAAAAGCAGAAGATGACAATTCAATAATACTAAGGTTTTATGAAGCTTCCGGCAGTGCCACAGAAACAGAAATTACATTTGGCATGGAAGTTAAAAATGCGGTTGTAACAGATTTATTGGAAAACCAGTTGCAAAAACTTACCCTAACCGGCAACAAGCTGAAACTAAGTTTCCATCCTTTTGAAATAAAAACAATTAAACTTCCCGGAGTAAGAATATAATTAAATAAGCCACTTAAAAACTTGTATTTTACAGTTCAAATAAGTATAACTTATGATAAATAAACTGAAAGGAAACACAGAAAATGTCTAAAAAGAAAATAGCATTGGTAACAGGTGACGGTTCAGCGCCGGAAATGATGGCGCAGGCAGTAAAGATAGCTGTAGAAGCGGCAAAAAAAGATGGTATTGAGATTGAATTTGTAGAAACGCCCATGGGGTGGAACGCTTACAATAAATCAGGGGATACCCTGCCGGCTGAATCACTTGAACAAACACTGAAACTTGGGATAATATTTTTCGGCGGAGTGGGTGACCCGAAGTATGACAACACTATCGGAGCAGAAAAACCTGCCCTTGCACCTGAAACCAGGGCGCTTACAACATTAAGAAGCAAAATGGGTTTATTGTTAAATTTCAGGCCGATTGTTTATTACAAATCATTAGCACATCTGGCAAAAGTAAAACCGGAAGCTATTCCGGATGCGGGTATACAGCAGATTTGGATAAGAATGCTTCTTGAAGACAGTTATTTTGGAAACAAGGATTTTATTCCGGAACTTCCCGCAGATACTATTTTGAAAATGGGTTTAAAACTTAAAAGCGAAGTAAAAGGGGATGAAGAACTGGTAGGTGATTTTGCCTATTACAGAAAAAGCACTTTGGAAAAGTATTTCAGGGCTGTATTTGCCTACGCAAAAGAAGCCGATTTGCCCGTGATTTCAATAGATAAATCAAATATTATGGCGCGTTATGTTTTATGGCGCAAAACGGCAATTAAAATATGGAAAGAAGAATTTCCGGAAGTTAAGCTTACGCATCAGCTGGTAGATTCAGCCAATTCCATGCTTTTTACGCCGGCGGCGTTTCACAGTGTAATAGCCTGCGGAAATGAACACGGAGATATCCTGTCTGACGGCGCAGCTGCGGCTTTGGGAAGTATGGGCATGATGTCGAGCTCGTCAATTAATCCTGATACAAAGGCGGCATTGTTTGAAAGCGGTGCCGGTACCGCCCCTACACTGGCAGGCACAGATAAGGCAAACCCTATAGGCAGAATTCTCACCGCTGCGCTTATGCTCAGGCATATCGGTGCTTTTAAAGGTGCGGAAGCAATAGAAAACTCAGTAAATAAAATGTTACGTGAAGGTTATCGCACCGGAGACCTGCTACGAACCACTGACAAGGATATTAAGCTTATCGGTACCTCCGAAACCGGAAAACTGATATTGGGAAATCTATAAAACAATTATTAACAGGATAAAGGGGATGAAAAAAGTATTAATTTCATTGTTTACAGTAATGATATTATTAAATTCAAATATTTATGCGCAGGAGGCAAAGAAAATGGAAACAGGAAAGAAAATTCTTATTGTTTATTATTCAAGAAGCGGTAATACGCAGAGGGTATCAAACGACGTAGCAAAAGAACTAGGCGCAGATACTGAAAAACTGACAGATAAAACAAGCAGAAGCGGGTTCTGGGGTTTTATAACCGGTGGCCGTGACGCAATGAAAGAAAGAGAAACAGTAATTGAACCGGTACAGAAGGACCCGTCAAAGTATGATATTGTAATATTAGGTACGCCAATATGGGCAGGCAAAATGGCTCCGGCGATAAGAACCTATATTAACCAGAATAAAACAAAAATCAGCAAAACAGCCTACATTATTACATCTGGCGGTACGGATGCGGGTAAGGTAGCGACAAAAATGGATGAATTAACCGGAAAACAGGCGTTAGGTTATCTGGGTGTACTAGAAAAAGAATTGAAAAAAGAAGTTGTTTATAAAGAGAAGTTAAATAAGTTTGTTGAAGTGTTAAAGAAGTAACAAAATTTTCGTGTGTTGCGCCCGCAGGGCACAACAGATGCCTCGTGCAGTTTTCAAATAAAACAATTTGAAAACTATCGCAGGGGTAAAGTGAAAACGATATCCTGTGAACAATAATGTTTGGGGCACAGGATAAACGACAGTTGCTTTATTCGTATCTGCCGTTTAAAACAGTTTTTCCATCACAGGATTAGCTGATTCATACACATCAAAATAATAAATAACTGCAGTAACTATAATAATTGCCGCAAAACCTGCCAGGCCGGTTATTCCTACTGTTAAATCATTTCCGCCTTTAATTAAAATAAGCGCCAGTCCATACGTGGCATTTAAAGTACCATGCATAATACTTGTTGCTATTACAGACCCGGACTTAATACGTACATAATTAAAAAGCGGCGCCAGCAGAATACACCATGCCGCCATCATTAGCACGCCTACTATGGGATGCTGGTAATAATTGTGTCCTTTAATTACAAGCGGTGCATGCCAAATACCCCATATAAGCCCGGTAATTAAAGACATTTTCCAGAAACCAAGACTTTTTAATTCATTGTATAAAAAACCGCGCCAGCCCAGCTCTTCGCCAAAACCGGCAATAGCATTTATAGAAGCACCCGCCAACAAACCCTGTATTACTCCAATCCATACCGGATGAACAGGCGCCAGCGCATAAGAACTTTTCAGTTTTTCAATTTCATCTGCTTTCATTAAACCGCTTAATCTTTCAAACATTCCTTCCATGCCGGGTGAATACGTAACTCCCGGGATAAGCAGGCTAATCAATAATGTTAAGAAAACAAGCAACAGCGGAATTATCCAGCCAATAAAAAACCAGGCATTTACTTTAAATGATATGCCCAAAGGCAGTTTCAATGGTTCTTTACTTATAATTTTCTGCACCAAAAATGCCATTATTGCAGGCATAAACATATAATCAATACCCAGTATAAAATAACCCCTGGAATTAACCGACCCGCCAAAAGAAAAAAACAATATAGCCAGAGTCCAGCTGAAAATATAAGTTAAAGCAGTAAATAACTGTACTTTCTTATTATTAAAAAGCATTAACCCTCCCGAAAATAATTTTGGAACTTTTACAATAAACCCGCGTCCATATTGTAGCAAAAAATAAAAAACAACATATTTACGACGGAAATAGAAAAATAATGAAATACAATATTTGTGAAGCATTGTTAATTTGCGTATTCGTTTTTAATACGCCCTGCCGGGTCGTTGGAAGCACAATCAATAATGAAAGGGATTTATTTTTAAACAGCCGTTTCTGTAAAACTTATTATGAGGAAGGCGTAAAGTTGTACAAAAACAAACAATATAGCGAAGCAAAAGATTCTTTTATGCGGGTTTTACTATTTCAACCGAAAAATAAATCAGCAAAAAGATACTTAAAGCTAATAAAAAACAAACAGGTTGACGCAGAATTAAAACAAATGAAATCCGTAAATACAAAAAAAGAAAAGGTTAAAAAAATGCCGGATATAAAAATAGAAAGCCTTTACAGGCAGGCGTTAAAATTTCAAGGCAGAAAATATTATCTTAAAGCTTCTGATAAATACAGGGAAGTCATATCCAGGGACCCTTCCTACAAAAACGCACATAGAAACCAAAGGGAAATAGAAAAAAACATGCAAACCATTGCCATTGAAGAAAACACTCCGGAACTGGATAGATTGTCATACGCAAAAGGTTATATGTTTTATTTTTCAGGCAAATACCGGCAGTGTGCAAATGAATGGGAAAAAGCACTTTGTATGAATCCAAACAACAAAGAGTTAAAGGAGTATGAAGGCATTGCTAAAAAAATAATCCTTAATGAAGATCTGGAAAAAGAGCTAAAAAACTTGTTTGAATCAGGAGTAGCAAAGTATCAAAAAAAAGATTACATAAAAGCTATTACAGACTGGGAAACTATAGTAGAAAAATCAAAAAAAGAAACTTATGAAAATTCACTTGAATGGATTCACAGGGCAGAACAACAGATAGATCTGGCGCTTTTAGAGCTTAAAAAAGTTGCAGCCGAAAAGAAGGCAAAATCAGCTGATAGGGATATAAATGTCGAAAATAGACCGGAAACAAAGTATATAGACACAAAAACCGCAGATAAGTGTTATAACGAGGGCCTGGTAAATTATGCCCAAGGTAAGATAAGCGACGCCATAAGGCTTTGGGAAATGGCTTTGCGCTATGATCCGGAACATGAAAAAGCAAAAAGAGCCAAAACAACCGCGGAAAATGAACTAGGCAATAAACAAAAGGAAACAGGTATTATACAGTGAAATCAGAAATCGTGTTAAAAAAAGAATTTATTATGCCGGTAAATAAACTGACAATATTTGTTTTATGTGTTCTTGTTTTAGGAAGCCCGGCAAAAAAAACAGCAGCGGCCCAGCAATTAATAGAAGTTACGGTAGAAATTGCAGAAGTTAACAATAATAAAGCAAAAGAACTTGGCATAAAGTGGCTGGATGAATTTAAAACAGGCGAGTTGTCGCAAAACAACCAGAGTTTTTCACCAGCTCTGCTTCCTGTGCTGTCAAATAATAACAATCTGCCTGCCCTTATCAGGGTAGATGAATGGTACCGTTACTCGCCTCTTACGGCAGATCTGAAAATGCTGGTAGAAAAAGGCGCTGCAAAGATATTATCCAAACCAAAACTGCTTACAAAAAGCGGGTCTGAAGCAAAATTTTTAGTAGGCGGTGAGTTTCCGGTAGTTTCAGGCGGTGCCACCGGCGGCAGTATAGAATGGAAAGAATACGGAATAAAGCTTAAAGTAAGGCCAACGGTGGATTTTGAAAATAACATTAAAACCATCATTGCCGCTGAAGTCAGCCGGCTTGACTGGATAAACAGAGTAGGGTCTTTCCCGGCTATTGCCACAAGGCAGGTATTTTCAGAAGTGGATATAAAAAGCGGGGAAACTGTTACCATTGCAGGTTTAGTGGAAACAAAAAAGGAAACTAAAAAAATAGGTATTCCTTTATTAATGGATATACCGTTTTTAGGTATGCTTTTCGGCAGGCATATAAACAATGAAGTAGAAACAACAGTAATGATGTTTGTTACCCCAAAAACAATAAAATGAAAAATAAATCAATAAAAAAGTTATTCGGCCAGTCAGGCCAGACATTAGTTGAATATACTCTGGTAGCTTTTATATTGATTACCGTAAGCTGGTTTAGTTATGAGATTTTCAGAGATTCTTTAGGAAGTTATTTTAATAAAGTAGCGCAAAGAAGAACGGATGAAGCAGGGATGCTGCCGTGAAAAATACCGAAGAAAAACAAATAAAAGAAATTAAAGAATATTTAACTAAAAAGTTTACTCCTGAATATATTGAGCAGTCAATAAAATATAAACTTACACCGAGAGAAATTGATGAGCTTTCTATAGTTGATTATGAAGAATTAACCTTAGAAGACCTTGAATTTACAATTAAGGAAGAGCTGTACCGGATGCGTCTGGAAAAACAAAAGGCGTTGGAAGCGAAAAAGAAAATATCCGGGCAGGCACTGGTAGAAACCATAATAGTTTTAATGGTTTTAATACCGGTTATCTTTGCAACTATACAGCTTACGCTGATTGCTTATGGAAAAATGGCGGCAAATGATGCGGCGATGTCGGCGGTAAGATGCGCCGTTGTGCAAGCTGATACGGGTAGCGCCAAAAGTAAGGCTTCCTGGGCAGGCCTTTACGTGCTGGAAACGCAGACAGCGGGCACTAAAAACATAATCCCCGGCAGTTTAGAAATAAATGAAGTGCTTCCAGCAAATAAACAATTTAGAGACAGCGATAATAATTGTATTACTATGTATAAAATAAAACAAAACTATTTTCAGCATATTGTGTTTTCTTCCATACTGAATCCGTTTATGGGTATGGGGATTTCTCTGCTGGACAATTCTGCCGGCGCCTATATGGTACGCAGTCCGGATCCGGAATACTTAAAAAAGGCGTATAACAATGCAAATGACTGGTAATAGTAAAAAATTAAAGGAAGAAGGGCAGATTCTGCCTCTGCTTATTATGTCTACATTTATTCTATGTATGTTTTTAATAGTGCTGATAAACCTGGGTAAACTTATAAAGGACAGAATGGTTATGCAGAATGCCGCAGATAATGCCGCTGTAAGCTCTGCTATTATGCGTGCCAGGGCGTTAAATGTCCTGGGTACAAGTAATGCCTTGTTGGGTTTGCCGGGTTTTAATTCCGGAATGGGCCTTGGCGCAAATGTGCCAGATAATATAAGCCATGTTTGGGTACCATGCCCGGGGCACGGACCCCTAAGCTGGTGTGATGATAAAGCTGTATTAGCGAAAAACTACATAGATGGAATTGTTGCCCTTCAGAATTCAATTCGTTCTACCTACGGAGGCGGAACAAACAGCATAGTAGCAGAAAAAATAGCTCAAAGGCAGGAACTGAATTCTAAGGGTGAATCAACAGGAGCAGACAGTATATTTCCAATGAGCACCTATTCTCTTAATCTTGAAAGAAACAAAGGAGATATATGGTATTACGGATCTTTTAATATTCATTGTCCACCTTTTGTGGAAGTTGGGCCTATAGCAGTTCCTCCGCAGATTAGGGGTATATTAGCAAGAAAAAGCAACCGCTGGTTGGAACAGGGTGATAATTTTAACAAACAGAAATTTACAGTAATAGCAACAAAAAATGAAGACTCAGCTTCTAATAAAGGTTATCCAATTGGCGGGAAACTGTTTAATGTAAATAAATGGTTTAAAACCAGAGCCATAGCGTCTGCCGGCGCGTACAACAACAAGGGTGCCACTTTTCCGACAAAAGATGACAGTAAATGGCCTCTTGCTGCGTTAATAAAGTATGTTGAAGCTATTGACGGTTGTTGGGAAGCGCATTTGGTGCCCGTAGGAAGCCCGAGCCAGCATTGAAAAAGATCGTAAAGAGTGAAGAGTAAACAGTAAATTGTTACAAAAAATAAAGATCAAAAAAAATATATGAATGATAATAAATTAAGGCAATTAAAAAAAAGCATGGGGCAGGAAGGGCAGGCAATGGTGGAATTTACCTTGTTTATTCCCATAATTATTATGCTTATTTTTTCAATTACATTTTATTCGCGTTTATTGATTACCCAGCAGCAGTTAATTATAGCTGCAAGAATGGGCACGGACCTTATCAGGCACGTTAACTTAAATGAAAATGAAGTAAAAAGTGAAATAAAAAAGTATTTTGAAGAGAATTCAGGCATAGATGTTTCAAAACTTGAAATCAAGGTGTGTATAAAAGGCGCTACCCCGCCTCCGGATTTCAATCCGCCTGCAAGTTATGTGGAAGTGGGTTATAAGTTTAATATTCCAGAAATGTTTGGCGGGAAGGAAATAATGGTTTCCGGAAGGTCGGAAGTTTTAAACGATACAGGTTCTCTGTTAAAGGAAAATCATTCTTAAAACCCTTCGCGGAAATCTATGGCTTATCCAGTTTCTTCCTTCTATTTCAATGATACTGGATATCTACCCGGTAAAGCCGTGTATGAATAGTGTTTGTCCGCTTCGGGTATTTCAGCGTGGAGCTTCACAAAAAGGAGGTGAAAAAAATGAAAAAAGCATTAAAAATGTCAGCAGTTACTCTGTTTTTAATAAGCGCGACAATCGGCTTGTTTGCCCAGATGCCTGAAGGCACTGCTTCTTCTACAGGCACAAACGTGAAAACAGAAAAAAAGGCAGCAAAAGCAAAAATGCCAAGTATTACCGGAACTGTGGTTTCTGTAGATGCTCAAAAGCTAACTGTTAAACCAAGGAAAGGCGCGGAGTTGGTATTTGTATTAAATGCAGAAACAAAGTTTAAAAAAGGCAGAAAAATGATAGCTTTATCAGATATTTCAACCGCTGAAAAAGTATCTATTAAGTACAAGAAAAACGCAGAAACAAATGTAGCAGTAACCGTAGCAGTTAAAAAAGCCAAAAAAGGCTAAAAACAAAAATAGCGGGGGCCAAAGGCCCCCGCTAAGAAATAAGGAGGATGGAATGATTAGCAGATTAATAAACGAAGAAAACGGGCAGGGTATGACAGAATATATTCTTATTATAGGACTTGTAGCAGTGATTTGCGTTGTTGCAGTAAAAACATTTGGTACACAGATAAATGATCTTATAAACGGTTCAGTAGGTAAACTTAAAAAAGAAACCGCAGAAGTAGGTAAATAACAAAAAATCCCGTCCGGCATGAATCCTTTGCTTGCTTAATCCTTAGGTGGGTTTTGGTTTCTGTTGCCGGGCGGAATTTTAAGGAGAATGAATTGGACAAAAAGAAACAGGTTTTAATTTCAGTTGCAGTATCGGTAATACTGGCCCTCTTGATAGGTATGTATTTAACAGGGCTTGAAAACAAGTATAAAATAGGCGCAAAAAAAGTAACTGTGCTTGTGGCGCGTGATTACATAGATCAGGGAAGCATGATTAATGAAAATATGGTTGAACAGGTAAAAATACCGCAGGACTACATACAGCCAAAGACTCTGCGGGAATACAAAGACCTCAACTCTGAAACCGGTATTCCTTTATATATGGCTTCAGCGCCCATTCTTAAGGGTGAACAAATAATGACAACCAAGGTTTTCGGGCTGGGCCAGGAGACCGGCCTTGCGGCAGTTATCCCTACAGACAAAAGGGCTTATTCCGTAAGTTTTGAAAAACAAAAAGTTAAAGGCATAATACGTCCGGGAAATAAAATAGACATTATTTCAGTTATGGACTTTTATGATGACAAAGGCCGTAAAGTTGAAGAATCAAGAACCATTCTACAGAATGTTTCGGTAATCAGCGTAGGTAAACAGATTTTTGGAGTAACGAAACCGGAAAAAGCTGGAAAAGCCGGAGAACAGAATTTTAATGAAGAAGACGGAGATTCAAATATCCTGGTATCTTTTGCAGTTACGCCTGAAGAATCCCAGTTATTGGCGCTTGTAACAAACAAGGGAAGTATATCCTTTGCCCTGCGCCCTACAGGAGATGAAAAAGTAAATGAGATTTACCCGGCAAAAATGTCAAAAATATTCGGCGCGGAAACCTCAGCGGCAAAAATGCCCCAAATAGGCAGTTCCACGCTTGGTATGATGAAAGATTTTAAGAAACAGCAGACAGAAGCATTGAAAATGCTTGAAAAGTACGGGAAATAAAGATTATGGGCAGACTAATTTCAATATTGGATATTAACGGGAGCAGTAACGGGCCGCTTTTGACGGCAAATATTGCCATCATTCTGGCAGCACAGTCAAAAAATAAAAGCTTAATGGCTGATTTTGATTTTAGCGACAAGCGCGATTTGTCAGTAATGCTTAATTTTTATGCGGAAAAGTCATTAAATGATTTTTATGATTCAAAACAAAACCAGGAGCCACTGCCTGTAAATGCCGTTATTGCGGAATATAAACAAAACGTTCATTTTCTTTCAGCGTCTTCTTTGAAACAAATTGAAAACAAGTTAACGCCGCAATATTTGCGTCGGGAAATATTCCAGTTAAAACAGATAATGCCGTGGCTTATTGGAACTGTTTCAAACCAGCAGGATGAATACACTATTGCTCTTCTTGATGAAAGCGATATGGTAATAATGTCCCTGGAACCGGATATCATTAGTTTAAGCAGGGCAAAAAAGTATATAGAAAGTTTAAAAAAAATTCATTATCCTGTACAGCTTATAAAACTTCTTCTCAATAACGCTAATACAAAAAATGCCATAGAAAAACAGTCTGTGGAAAAATTCATTGGACAGGAAGTTTTGGTGGTTATCCCGCAGGAACCTGCTTTTACTGTAGCTTCAATAAATGAAGGCAAACCTATAGTAGATATGTTCCCACATTGCGGTTACTCTAAAGCCATAAAAGAAATTTCTTTTAAAATACTGGCCGAACAGGAAAAATTTGTAAATTCAGGCACCGGTTTTTTTACCCAGACGGCAGAAGCAGGTAATATAAAATCAGAAAGCATTCTTTGCCAAAACAAGGAAAGTTCATCCAAAAGCATTGAGCCGGATAAAGAAAAACTGATTCTTGACTTAAAAAACAGAATTCACAAAAGACTGCTTGCAGAATTCGATTTGAAAAAACTTGAACTTAAGGGATCAGCAGATATTGAAAAGCAGCAGCAGGTAAAAAAACTTACACAGGAAAAAATAGAACAGCTCCTGGCTGATGAAGGCAAAAACATCGGTTCCAGGGAAGAAAGAACACAGATAGTTAACCAGTTGCTTGATGAAATTTTGGGGCTTGGCGCGCTGGAAGCCTTGTTAAGAGATGATGCCGTTTCAGAAATAATGGTAAACGGCCGCAATAAAATCTATATAGAAAGAAAAGGTAAAATTATTCTTACAGACAACAGGTTTGATTCCGACAGCCAGATAATAACAGTTATAGACAGGATTCTGGCGCCAATCGGCAGGCGTGTTGATGAAAGCTCACCATTAGTAGATGCACGCCTTTCAGACGGATCCAGAGTCAATGTTATCATCCCGCCCTTGGCATTAGTAGGGCCTACTATAACTATAAGAAAATTTGTAGCTAAAAGGATGGGTTTTGAAGATTTGATAAAAATAAATTCAATTTCCAGAGAAATGGTGGACTTTCTGGATATTTGTGTTAAACTGCGCAAAAACATTATAGTTTCCGGTGGTACCGGTTCCGGAAAAACCACTCTTTTAAATATGCTTTCATCATTTATTCCGGAAGATGAACGCATAGTTACTATTGAAGATTCTGCGGAAATTAAGCTTAACCAGGAACACGTGGTAACGCTTGAAAGCAGGCCGCCGTCAATTGAAGGCACAGGTGAAATAAGCATCAGGCGCCTGGTTGTAAACTCTCTGCGCATGAGGCCAGACAGAATTATTATAGGAGAGTGCCGTTCTGGGGAAGCTCCCAGTACATACATTCACTAATAAAGAAGCTATTCCTTTTACGTATTTCCAGCCGATTAAAACATATAGTATCTGTAACAATGCTATTGAGGTAGAAACCTTCAGAATACATAAAATAGCACCTAATTTCGCTCGTTCTATGGCTTATAATAAACACTGGAAGCCAGTAACAGAAGAAAACATTAATAAGGTATTAAACTGGTTAAATACAGCAAATATAGGGATTTCTAAGGAAGTGTTAGGAAAGTGGTTTAAAATCTACAATATGCGGATTTCAGGGACCGAATATCTAGATATTGCCAATAACCAGAAGCATAGTATTCAAACAGTTAGAAACTATTACTTCAGAGCAAAAAAATGTGTTGAATGCTTAAGAAATAATAATATAGCCGAGATTATTCAATGGGCAAAATGGTGGGGACATTATAGGATAACTGCTGACAGATAACTATTTTTTGTTTAGCGGGAACTTTTTTGAGGTTTTTTGCGTCTATTTGTATGAAAGGAGGGCCTATGAAGTGCAAAGAAGCTCGGAAATTGATTTCACCTTATATTGATAATGAGCTGAACCAGGGAGAAAAAGCATTAGTTAAAAAACATGTTTTCGGTTGTTCTAAGTGCCATTATCATTATTTAATGATTAAGAAAACTGTGTTTTTAGTACGTTCGACCAGAGGATCAGTCAGCATCATATATTCTTCAACTCAATTGAACTAAATATTGCCAAAAAGATAATTTAAACCACCGGGATATCCTAGTATTTCGGTGGTTTTTTATTGAAATTTTATAACCTTGTATTAGTAGCAAAAAAGAGGTAAGATTATTGTGTAAAATAGTTCAGGTGATCAAAATCTATGTTAACAATCACAATCGTCATGCTGGTTGCAATTGTTTTAATCGCAATTCTGACCCGGCCCAGGAAGAAAAAGGGTTCTAAATGGCAGACTATAAGATTTATTACAAAAAGGAAGAAATGACAAAGGTAATGTTCTAAAAAAATCAAAGACAATTAAATGTAACTGTAAAGTATGAAAATAATATTTTAGTGAGGACATAATGATAAAAAATATACCAAGTAGTCACCAAAAAGGCGAAATATCAGCAGGCAAGAAACAGATTTATATAGTGGATGATGATGAATCAGTGTGCCGTGCCCTTAAATGTTTATTAATAACTTATGGGTTTGAAGTGACCACCTTTCTTTCCGCAGAGAATTTTTTCAGCGTTGTACCGAATAAAGCCCCGGGTTGTTTAATCCTGGACATACATATGCCGGGAATGGATGGATGGGAAGTATTAAAGCGGATGATTGAATCAGGGTCCAAACGTCCGGTTATTATTGTTTCAGCAGAAAAAAATGTCGATCTGGGTAAGCAGTCTTTAAAAGCCGGTGCCGTTGGATTTTTTCAAAAACCGGTTAATGACAAAGATTTGATCGACTTGATCAATAAGACGTATTTTGAAGAGAAATGTTGAGTAAAAAAGTACTGATAGTTGATAACGAAACTGGAATAAGGATCGTTCAATGTCCCCAAAATGTTTTAACTGTAAACATTACCGAATAACAGGGGGCCCAACCAACTATGCAACGTTTATAGATGGTTCTGGCTCAAATTTCTGTAAATACTATTTTGAACGTGGTCTTTACGATTCACCTCTAATGGTAAAACTCTCCCAAGCTGAAAAAATACTTATATACAGAAGCCCTGATGATTCTTGTGATAACTATGAAGGAAGGGATTAGAATGCCTGAAAATGATGGAATAGTGAATATATTTGTTACAAAGTAGAACGTTTTGTGTTTTGTCAAAAAAGTAGATTACATTTTTAAAGTGAGTAGCTCTAACAAAAGGAGTAGTTCTTATGTCCTTAATTAAATGTCCTGAATGTGCTTCTAATATGCTTGATACTGCTTTGGAATGTCCTAATTGTGGATATATATATACAGAATGTGCACGCTGTGGCAAACCAAATTCAGTAGGGACTGATAAATGTGCAGAATGTGGGAATAGCATGCAGGGTTTTGGGAAAGTGTTCCCACATGACCCGGATCGTTTTCTAAAATATTGGGATTGGGATGGTGGTTTTTGGACGGTCAGTGAAGGAAATAAATATAAGGATAAAGAATATGAGAAGGTTTTATTAAGTAAATTGGATAGCGGTAATGAAGATGCGGTATCACAATTGATTTTGATGAGGCTTTATAAAAACGAAAACTTAAGCGATGTTTTTGACACAGTAGATGTATTGCGTAAACAAGGGAAGGTTGGGAATAAATGGATTTTCAATTTATTGGAATTCATTAATGACGTTTATGTTTCCAGGATTGACTTGCAGGAAGAATTTTATCCAGACATGAATAGTTTAGATAATTTATTGAATGAAATTAAAACTAGGTACAAAAATGACTGCAACGATTACTGGATAAGAAATACGGGGAAACAAAACGGTTATTATTCTGTTAGTGATTATAATGCACCACTTTCTTTATTACTATTTAGTGACTCACAAATAGAAAAGCTTGTAACCATGGAATATATACTAGAAAACGGGATAGATGAAGACGAAGGTTATATCTCAGCTTTATATCTTGCCGAGAAAAAATATTCTATCGGAGATTTTGTTGCTGCGGGAATGTTATTTGGTATAGCATATCTCTTTAGGGATATTGCTTACGGGGATGACAACAGGATAATCATGTTGATAAGTTCTTTAAATATGAAAAAGACCTTAAACGAGTATACGTCAGGTCGTTTAGACGAATGTCTAAAATGTTTAAATACTGAACAACTCATGGTGTATTTTTTGAACAATATTGACAAAAACTGGAGAATTGCATCGGATTTAAGGAGTGAAAAGGCGAAAAATAAGCAGTTACGAGTATTCAATGAACTATTTGCTAATATTATTACTGTCAAAGATAGTGACATATACAAAAAATGGATTAATTTGGATAAGAGCGGTTTAAAGTTTACTTCACCTTCTCTGTACGAAATAACAAAGAATATAAAAACTATTAAAGAATCTACCTCAGAAGAAGCAAAACATAACGAGATTTTGAATTTGCTAAAAAGCATCTCTGCTCCAGTGTCAATTGATGATGAAAGGATTATATTAAAAAACATGTGGGGTGAAGAAAGGTGGAGTAGGCTAACGCATACAAAAAGAATCGATGCCCCTTTATATTATGCGAAGGCAAATATTAGATTAAAAGAGTTGTTGAAAAAAAATATGTTAAATGATTTCACGGAAGTAGTTACGAGTTATTGCAAAATTATAGAAGCAGAATTAAAGACTAAACTTATGAAAGGATTAAGAAACTACATACATAGTCAAAAAATAGTTGTACAACAAGGATTCTATCCGAAGGAAAAATCAGATTTAGGTGATTATGAAAGGTTGCTTAGTGCTTTTATGAACAAGCAATCCATTTGTACTGACAATTCAAAAAATGAATTAATATATTCGTATCTACGAAAAATATTAGAGTCAAGCTTCCCGTGTTTAATTAACGGCAAGGAAATATTGTTTAAAAGTATAACACGACCAGATAAAAACGTATTCTTTATCCTATCGGAAATTAGAAATCCAGCCTCTCACACTGATATTATATCAAAAGAAGAATTGAGTGTATTCTTACATGAGCTTTACGGTTGGGATATTATTTTAGATCCCTGTCATTTTGACGAGAAGCAATTATATAACTTAGAAAAAATCAAAGAAAAAGATGGGTTTTTGTGGAAACTATTAGGATCATAGAGAAAAAAAAGTAAATACATGAAAAAAAGATATATTACAGTTAAAGAACTATCTGAATATACAGGTTTTGCGGATCAAACAATCTATCGATGGATATCTCAACGAAAAATTCCATTTTATAAGTTTGGGAAGTCAGTTAAATTTGATCTTGCGGAAATTGACAAATATGTCAAGAAACATAGGGTACCAGCAGTTTCTGAATACTTAAATAACACAAAAAACAACCTCTCTTGAGCGTTCTATCTGCTATTCATACCTAAATAATCCCTTATCAAATTATTTTCAAAACTCGGGAACTTTTTATGGGGCATATGCGTCTATATGGTTGGATCGCAGTTCTTGTGTCCTATCATGGGTTCTGCGTTCCATGGAATTATTATTAAACGCAGTGTCCTTGTCCTAGCTTGGCCCTGCGTTCTTTTTTTGTTGTATTGCTGTGGATTGCCCAATTTTGTAGAATAACACTAGAATAGGACAATTAATAGTGATAAAGGAACCCTCCCGACTCCTATAGATATAACATGGAACACTACATCAGCAAGCGAAACTGGTTAAGGATTGAACTAACACCTGAAGGCCCTAAGTTGTCATCTTCAAGATGGTCCTGGCTAAAGGGGCCTAGATTAGCGTGTTCAAGAGTGGCCTGGATATCAAAAATCAGCTGTCCAAACGAAGATTGTGAATTATTTGGGAAAAGTAGATATGGAAACATAGTCAAACTTGCAAATTATGGTAGAAGTCGATGGAGATGCAAAATGTGTAAAAGCCAATTTGAATACAATCTGGGAACAGGGGAAACACAGGATTTAAAGCCGGGTTCAAGTTGGCCATATTGTCCGAATGCTTCTTGCTTAGATCACAATAAATCAAACAAAGGTAATATAATAAAAGCAAGCAATTATGGTAAAAATAAGAAAAAGCTTAGGTGGAAATGTAAAACCTGTGGAAAAACATTTTCAGATACACATTCTAGTAAAGTATATAGAAAAAAGCTTTCACCAAGAAAGATATATCGGATAGTTCAGATGAGGTCAAAAAAGCACTCGATAAGGGAAATAGCTTCTAGATTAAAAATAAATAAAAATACTGTTCAGCATTATTTGAAAGAATATGAAAAAGGAGATCATTATGGACAAGCTACAATTGCTTAAGGTACTAAAGGAAAGGATAAATAATAGAGCTATTAGATTTCCTGCAAATCTTGGAATTGAAGAGAATAACAATATCGTTAGAATTGATTTAACAGATAGCTCAGTCATAGCGAATATGCAAACCGATGATGCTGCTTTTGAATCATGGATACTATGCATGAAGGCTATTCTTGATGATAATCAAACGGAATATCGGTTTGCCTTGGATTGGAATCCGCCCGTAGATTTAAATAATAAGCATTACCAAAGATTTCTTTATAGGGTGTTTAAATTCAATACAATATTTGGTGGTGAAAATGGCTGGTTTTCCTTAGTTCAGAATAATCAGCTTAATGATTTAGTAATACAGTATACTCCAGGAAATCATTTTGTTATGAATAGTCCTACAAGTAATGGTACTGAAAGAATAAACGTGGAAATGAATAATGAAGAGAATATGCTTGAGAATGCAATAATTCAAAATCCTACCTCATTAATTAATTTATGCAATATTAGGCCTCCGTTGGAAAGGCAGTTGCCTGTTGGAGTATTTAGAGATGTGGTTGCAACAGTCAATGCAATATTTCCTCACGGACATAGTGCTATTGATCTATGGGGCATTGGTAATGATAATTTATTGAATATTTTTGAACTAAAGATTGAGACCAATAATGGTATTGGGGTTTTATCGGAGTTATTCTTCTATACAATGCTTATGGATGACGTGCGAAACCAAAGAATAAACCTACAAAATGGTGCAAACAATCTAGTTAACACGGAGGGAATAGTATCTTATATCTTGGAACAACGCATTCAACAACGTAATTGTACGTTTATTCATCCCATGATTACTGAAGGAGTATTTGTTTTGTTAAATAATGCATTACAAGCACATAATATAGCATTTGGGTCTATAGTGCTTGATGAAACAAATAATCCGGTGAGAATTATATGAATCTAATAATTCATCGCGGCACTCATAACATTGGCGGGACCTGTATTGAATTAATAAACAAAGGTACCCGCTTAATATTTGATATAGGGTTGCCTTTAAATATAGAAATTGTAGAGAGCGATGATATCAAACAGGCAGAACAGCAGTGTAAACCCAATGTGAAAGGGTTATATAAAGATTCACCGGATACAAATTTAGTAAGTGCTGTATTCCTTTCACATTTACATCCCGACCATAGCAAATTCATAGTTGATGTACACCCAAAAATACCGGTATATTTAAGCGAAGGAACATTTGCAGTAATGAAATCATTAGAACTATTCACTTCTAACAAGATGTTATCTGAAAATATTCAAATAATTAATACTAAAGATAAAAAGAAATACAAAATAGGTGATTTTGAAATCTACCCTTTTCCAGTTGATCATTCTGCCCCAGACGCATTAGGCTTTATTATAACATGTAATGGGAAAACCATTGTTTATACAGGCGATTTTAGAGACCATGGCAGAAAAGGTGTGCTTTTAGAGTATTTTAAAAAAGAAATACCAAAACAACCTGATTTATTACTGATTGAAGGAACAATGGTAGGCAGCAATAGGGTTGATAAATTGTTAAAAACAGAAACTCTACTTGAAGATGAAATATGCAATATTTTGACAAATACTCAGGAATGGCCTGTACTTGTAAATTTCAGCCCTACAAATCTTGACAGGTTAATAAGTATATTACGTGCATGTATGAAAACAAAAACAATTTTTGTTATAGACCTGTTTACTGCATATATTTATTTAGAAGTCAGGAAACTTGGCTGGAATATACCCGATTTACGTCCGGATTTATTCAATGTTCTTTGTTTTTCAGGACACGAGAAACCACTTAAAGAGAATAATCAAACAGAATTTTTAACAAAAGTGTTTAAAAACAATATAAAATTTGCTGAATTGACTGAAAACAAAAAAAGATTAGTATTATTCCGGCCAGGGCATATTTACTCATACGTTAGCAAAAAAGTACATTTTAATAATAAAACATTGATTTATTCACAATATGATGGAGTCTATCCTGGTCAGGAAGACAAAATTGCAAAATACAATGAATATATTAACAATCATAATATAAAAAGCCATCATATTCATACAAGCGGACATGCGTACATTGAAACATTAAAATCTTTTATTGACCACGTACAACCAAAGCGTCTTATTCCAATACATACTTTAAATCCTGAAAAGTTTCAAGAAATCTTTAGTGACCATTTTATCGAATTACCAGAAGATGGGCAATCAATTGAAATTTAATTACCAGGAGGTGCAAAATGGGAAAACGTGTTTACAGGTACTACTGTAGTAAATGCAACACCGAATGGACTGTGGGTTCTGGTACATACCATCCTGCCTGCCCAAATTGCGGTGAGAGTGAGCATGTTATGTTGGTTGGGACAGAAGAGGAATAGTAATTATAAAGTTACAGGAGGCATTATGTTGGAACAGATATGTGTAAATATTCTTGGTAAAGAATATGTTTTAGTAAGTGAATTAGGGCCTTTGCAAATACATGCTTTAGCAAAATATGTTGAAGAAAAATTGCAAGAAGTGAAGGACGATTCTAGAAAATATCCTTCAGATGACAAAACACTTCTGACCGCTCTTGTTATTGCAGATGAACTATTTACCCTAAGAACCAAATATGATAAATTAGAAGTATTGGTTAAAAAATTGGGAAAATAAAGGGTTAAATTATCAAAGTCTCGGGAGGTTTTATGGAAACAACTGAAAGTAGAGGAAGGAGCATTCCTAATGGATTAAAATGGTTCCATTATGCACATCCCGATGATATGAAAATGATAGATGTAGTTGTGCAATCTAAAACATTAAAGAAAACCTACAATAAGGTTAAAAGGGAAACTTCAAAAGCAAAAACATACAAATTAGCGTTAACCTTAAAAGTTACTGAAGTGACCTTCCCCGATATTTATAAGCTAGCAAAAGAGGCAAGTGCAATATTGAATATTCAGCAACCCGATGTATATATATGTAATGACCCAGAGATTCAAGCAGAAGGATATGGTGTAAATAAAGATCATTATATTGTAATCTGCTCGGGTTTAATTGAAAAGCTGACCCCTAATGAAGCTCTTTATGTTATTGGACATGAAATGGGGCATATTCAGTGTGAACATGCTATTTGGAGACAAGTAGCCGAGAAGAGTAACCCTAAGTTTTTTAAAGATCATATCCCTAAAAACAAAACAAATACAAAGAAAGCACGCTTATTATTGGAATGGAGTCGCAAAGCAGAGCTTACTGCCGATAGAGCAGGACTCATTGCATGCCAAGACATAAATGATGCTTGTCGTGTGAAGATAAAAACTACATGTGGGTTGAAAGATATTCCCAAAAGTTTAACTAAAGAAGAGTTTTTAAAACAAATGGAAGAAATTGAAAAAAGTCCTTTTGCAAAAGAAGTATTCAAATATGAAAAAACCTGGACTCACCCCTTTCAAATAACTAGAATGAAAGAATTGATATATTTTTCACAATCAGAACAATACAAAAATATAGTGAGTGGTATTGAGTTACCAAAACAGGAAAATATTATAGGCAAGACAAAGGTCTAATTTATGAAAGATATAATTATTGCTATAGCGATAGCCTTAACTCCAGTAGTTATTCTGGTGCTAATCATCAGATGGCTGTCTTACTAATTAATACGAGGAGTGAATTTTATGTCCTTAATTAAATGTCCCGAATGTTCAAACGAGATTAGTTCAGAAGCTTTCTCATGTCCTAAATGTGGTTATCCCATTAAGAAGACTCCAGAGCCTATTTATGAAAAAAGGGGAAGACATAGGGATCCGTATGATTTCTATTTCAATTGCTTTGGAACGTTTGATGGTATTAATTCGTACTGGCACCGGCAAATTCTTAATGCTGTTATCTTCTTGCTAAGTATTTTTTCGTTCTATATTTTTGGCAGAGTGCTTCGTCCAACACCAGAATCCTTATTTATCACCATGGATCCGGGATTATACGATTTTCTCTGCACGATATTTATAATATTGTGGATAATATATTATATGTGGTCTTGGCTTACTTTAACAAAAGTATGGAAAATACAGAGGAAAGAAGGGTATTTACGATGAAAAAACGAAAATATTGCCAATGGAGGTGTTATGAGGCCTAAAAACAGAATTCAAGTAATGGTTTTAGTAATGTTTTTATTCTGCATTAGTGTGTTTAGTTATGCTGAAGTAGTTAAAAAAGTTATTGTGCACAAAGGTGTAATAACAGAGACATTTTATAATAACGACAAAATAATTGCTCAAATAGCAACTGAAGCTAGTGGCAAAGTAATAAAAAAGAGAGGCATATTACCAGATGGTGTTGTGAAAGAATATTATAAATCTGGAAAGTTGGAATCGGAATGGAATTACAAAGATTGGAAAGAGGATGCCGCCGGAAAAAGATATTACGAGACAGGGCAGTTGAAATCAGAAAGAAATTATAAAGATGGAAAGCTGAATGGAATTTTGAAAGGTTATTATAAATCAGGGAAGCTGAATCTTGAAGCAAATTACAAGAATGACAAGTCGGACGGTATAATAAAAATATATTATGAATCAGGTAAGTTAAATGTTGAAGAGAATTACAAAGATGGAAAGAGGGATGGATTAAGTAAAGAATATTCCGAGACAGGTAGATTAAAATCAGAATGGAATTACAACGACGGAAAATGGAATGGGGTAAGTAAGGAATATTACGAGACAGGGCAGTTGAAATCTGAACGGAATTACAAGGATGACAAGCAAGTCGGCATAGAGAAAGAATATTCTGAATCAGGGAAGTTGATAACAGACGAAGATTATGTGGTTGACTCCAAAATGTATGTAGGCTTGTATTTAATGTATGCAAAAGGAGGATTGGTACCTAAAAAGAAGACATTATTCCAACTAGGTTGGGTTAGAGTTGTTCAAAAAGCGAAGGATGGTTATTTAGTGGAAGTGGCTGCGGAGGAGCCAAGTATATATTCTGATTATGGGTTTCTTTATACAGACAAGGAATTTTCAGAAAACGAAAATCTGACGTATTTAGAATCGTATGCATATTACGTTGGCAATTATACATATCAAGCAATGAATGGATATACACGAACTATACTTGCTTTTAAACTTTCTAAAAGAAATTGAGTGAATCAAAATCTTTAAGATAATATCTGTAAATTGCAAAAACCTGGTACTGCAATTGGACGGAAGGTGGTTTGGTTTTTTGATTTAAATGATATATAATAACGCTAATGAAAACCCTAATAATTATTATTACGGTTTTTTTATCTGTAAGTCTCTCGTATTCCAGAGACCTTAATGTTTACTTCATTTCTGTAGGCCAGGGCGATGCGGAATATATAGAACTCCCAAATGGTAAGAATGCCCTGATAGACGGCGGCCCCTCCAATACCAAAATATCAGATTTCCTAACCGCTCATAACATATCCATAATTGACTATGTTGTCCTAACTCACCCGCATTCAGACCATCTTGCAGGATTAAACTATGTATTTGATAATTGCCAGGTAAACAACTTCTATGATACACGGATGAATAATTCCGGGGCTTCTGGGGATGAGGCAGTGCGTACAAAGGCCCAAAATGAGCCAAATTGCAGCGTTTACTACCCTTCTGCTGGAAGTATCCTATCCTGGGACCCGAATGTAACCGTAAAGGTACTAAACGCATATACTACCACGGATTCAAGCTCGGATGGGGAAACTATCAATAATACCTCAATAGTCCTGCAATTGACCTATAACCAGACCTCTGTGCTATTTACTGGGGATATTCAGGATACAGTAGAGGCTTCTCTGGTCAGTACCTATGGAGACAGCTTAAGGTCGGATGTCCTTAAGGTTGCCCACCATGGGAGTGCTTACTCGTCTACAAGCGAGTTTCTAAGCAAAGTAAAGCCTACGCGGGCGTACATTGAAGTTGGTGTCGGTAATACTTATGGGCACCCCACAGAGGCGGCAATATCCCGCCTGGAAGCGGTAGGGGCGACAATATATAGGACCGATACTGGCGGGACTTTAACATATACCATTAGCTCTTCTACGTCGAGTCCGGTTAAGCAGCCCGCAACAATCAGGCAGAATACCGTTAAACCAGCTGAGTTTCATATAAGCACTACTTCGGCGGTAAAAAAGAAAATAAAGGAATTAAAAGATAAAAAATAAAATATTCGGCAATGTTGTTAAAAATTAATTAATATGAAACGAGAAATAGGTAAAATCAGCTGGTTTTGTGAATATAATTCAAAGAAGAAAGAGACGGGTGATTATGGTTATATAAAGCATTTCAATGGAGAAGAAATACAATTTTCTAAAGATGATATTATTTTAAGTGAATATTGTGCTGGAGAGGCGGGGGAAATTGATCCTGACAAATATCTTGAACTTGATCTTTTATTTAAAAAGGATAATTTAGTCACATTTGAAATCCAAGTAAACGAGAAATCCAAGAAAAAGAAGGCCATAAAAGTACTTCTGTTGACCGATGAAATAGATCCTGAAACAATTGAAAATATAGGCAAGTGTATAGACGATAGCTCATTTAGAGCTTTGTTGAAAAACGAATTTAGTTTTTATACGATAGAACAAATTAGGGAATATTTCAAAATAAATAATAGTGTATTAACGATTCTAGACACCCATCAGCAAGTCGAAGTTGTCTGGGGGTATATTAATGAATTGCCGACAAAATGGAAATATTTATCAAATCAGGCTAAAATATTCATTATATATCGTATTACTAAAGAAAACAGAAATGTTATTGAACTATTAAACAATATTAATGGGAACGAAAATGAATTTGTTAAATTTGCGATAATTCTTTATAAAATAAAATTCAATTCTAAGAATTCAAATGAAGAATTTTTAAAAGTACACGAATTATTCCAAGATTGCATAATTAACAAAGCATGGGAATCAAGTGAACCTTTGGAAATCTATAAATTATTACCAAAATGCACAAATGGCAAAACATATTATTGTGAAGGAAGATTGTATTTTAATGAAAAAGAGAAAATATTAAAAGGATTCTGCCCTCGTTTAAGAAAAAGCTTTAATCTTTCAAGCAAAGATTGCTTACATATTTATCCTGATAAATCTCTTGATTGGGAGAATTGGTCCTTAGTAGAATTACTTGCAGAAACAGGATTAAAACCGAATCTTGAGGGATTGAAATACCCGGAAGAATATATAAATAGTATGTCTGGATGGATTAATCGATTAAATGAAATAAGAGAAAGAATGAAGTGCAGAATATGTAATAGTACCATGGTAACAAATGATAAATATGCTAAGAATCTTGCCGTATATCGGAAAACTGTATTCAAATGTCCTAATAAATGTAATAATAATGAAGAAATATATATAAATCATTGTTGGGCGTGTGGGAAAATTATTGATAGTCGAGATGATCGAATAAAAGATACCGAAGGTTATTATATATGTATTAAATGTGGCAGCGGGAAAAAGCATAGCACAATATTTACGCAAGGGGATATATGTCCAAAATGTGGAGAAATAAATATGTCTGTAATAAATGCAAAAGAGAAACAATGCACAAAATGTAATCATAAGATAGCTGTTTACGGAAATGTTAGAAAAAAAGTAGATGGTAACATAACTGAGTTATTTGAATCGCTTGAGAAAGAAAATTCTGGTTTTTAATAATACAGCTATACAAATATTAGAATAAAAAAAACTTAAATGACCCTCAAACGTAAACAACTTTATAACGCCTGCCAAAAGTGCGGTGATGGCGAGAATGCCGAAAAGTATTCAATTCTTGGCCGGGTACCAGATAACCTGACCAGTGGTTTTCATATGAGACTATGTCCAGAATGTGCCAGGCAGCTCAAGACTTTTTTACATACTTTTACACAGAACTGGCTGAAAAAAGAAGAAGTGCACTAATGAATATAGGAATTGATATAGATGACACAATAACCGCTTTACCGGAATATTTTAAAGAATTAACCAATGCTTTTACACAAAAAGGTCATAAAATACATATAGTAACTTCAAGAACAGACAACGATGTTGCAAGAGAAAGTACTAGAAAGGAACTTGCTGAACTGGGAATCGTATATAGTGCCTTGTATTTCTTACCCGACAGCAAAGTGGCTGGCACTGTATGTACTCATAAGGAACTAGACTGGTATCAGAAATATCTTTGGCAGAAGGTAGATTATTGCATAAAGAACAAGATTACAATATATTTTGACGATGACAAGAAGGTTGTTGAGTTATTCAGTAAATACGCTCCTAAAATAAAAGTGTTGCATATAATCAAAAATGAGGTATAAATATGTCCGAAGATAGGGTGCCGTACAATGTGGGTAATCAAAAGCCTAAACAAAAAACAGCTACAATTGAGGAAGCAGTTAAAGCTCAAGCAATTGTTCAGGAAGCTATGATTAACCTTCTTGAGAAGAAAGGTCTTTTAAGCAAGGAAGAATTGCTCAAAGAGATTGAAAGAATAAAAATTTTAATAGATAGTCCTAATAAAAACTAATAGGAGGATTTTATGGTTAAGTCAAAAAAGACCAAGACATTAGTTGCTAAGTTGTATGTTAAACCGATTAAAAATAGGTTTTGTGGGTTTGTGATTTACAAGGGTGGTAAAGGAAAAGATGATTTCTATTTTAAAAATTCACGGGAACTAATCTCTATTTTGGAAAAATGGAAAAAGGATATAATATAAGCAAAAAAGAAAAAAATGTATAAGTTTGAGAGTGTTGTACTTAAGGTATTTTAAACAGTTGCTTCAACAATATTCCAGGAGTACATGACTATTTATTAAAATAATTATAATGGGGGAATGAATGAAAGTAATTACAGACAAAATGATAGATCAGGCCTATTCGGACTTAAGAAAAACATGTGCTGGAGTCAGGAATGATTATTTCGGACTATTATATTTAGAAAAAGAATTTGATGTTTCACAGGATAAAGCAATAAACCAGGTGACTTTTGGTGGAAATGACTATGGGGTTGATGGTTTTCATTTTGATAAGGAGAAAAGAAATTTGTATTTATTTCAATTTAAGTATTCTGATTCATACATTCAATTTAAAGATTCTATGCAAAGATTAATTGATATTGGAGTGAACCGAATATTTTCAACCCCTAACGTTGATAATTCAAAAAATCAAATATTATTACAATTAAGAAGCTGTATGGTCGAAAATCGTTCCCTTATAGAACAAGTATGTTTCCGATTTGTGTTTACAGGCGATCCAAAAGATGCGGAACAAAGCAAGGTATTAGATAAACTAAGAGAAGATCTTGAGAGCAAGAAATACCTAATTGATGATTTTTTTGCTGACAAAAAGGTTAGTTTTGTTGTAGAATTTAGGTCAGCTACAGGTAAAATTGGTTCAATAAGTGATACAAAGAAAACAATGGAATACAAATTGAATCTTAAAAATATGATAAATAAACCTGGACCAAATGGCGAATGTATGTATATTGGTTTTATAAAACTCATTGATTTAATACGTATGTATAAAGATATGGGACAAAAATTCTTTGAACGAAATATAAGATATGGATTGGGTTCTAGTGAAGCCGTTAACCGTGCAATATCTAAATCATTAAAACAAATCATATTCGATCAAAGCGATTCTCCTGATATATTTGCTTTCAATCATAATGGAATTACTTTATTTGCAGAAAAAATAGAGAATAATGATGAGTGTTATATAATTACCTCTCCACGTTTACTAAACGGTGCTCAAACAATAACAACTTTTCGTCAATTTTTGGAATTAAACAAAGACAACAAGAAGCTGGAAGAAAATAAGCATATAGTAGAAAATATAACGGTTTTATGTAAAATCATAACCCAAGCATCACAGGAATTTGTTACAAGAGTTACAATAAATAATAACAGGCAAAATCCAGTAGAACCATGGAATCTTCATGCAAATGACCTCATACAACTAGAACTACAGGACAAATTAAAAGATGATCTAGGAATCTATTATGAAAGACAAGAAAATGCATTTGAAAGCATCAATCTTGAAGAAGAAGAAGGGATTACAGAAGAAGGGAAAGCTATACAATTAGTAAAATTGGCACAAACATTTTTGATAACAGATGGCAATATTTCCGCATTGGCAAACATGAGGCGTATATTTGAAGATGATAATGTTTACAACCAAACATTCAATCAATCAAGATTAAGGTCTGACACTCGTCAAATAGTTCTTTGCTATAAAATACAATTCAGATTAAGAAGACTTTTACAAGAGATTGAAGAGAAAGGTAAAAACAAGTATTGGTTTATATATAGAGCGAGATACCTGTTTTGGGCATTACTTTGTCAAGGTATGCTAAATGACCCTGAAATTAATGAAATAGCTGATGAATATGGGCAAGATATGAGTATTCAGGCTCAGTACACTGAATATTTGTTGAATATTGCATCAACGAAATGTAGGCCGTTAATTTCAACACTCATTAATGATAAACTATACGCGGATAAAGTTGCCGAAGAAAACCTTAGTTTTCTTAGAACAAATGCAGCTTATGCAAAATGCATGGAATATGCTTATAAAAGATGGAGATGGGTTGAAAAAAAATTGAAATAATAATATGGAACAAACATTAAAAGCTGGACAAGTAGTTTCTATTAGAAAAAGATTGTGGCGTATTGATTCATTATACGACAATGAGCTTTTAGGCACATCTATAGATAGCATAAACACTAGCCAAAAAAGATTTTACATTCCATATGAAAAAATACAGGTAGCAAATCTTAATATTCCGCCTTTTGATAAAGTGGGTGAACTTTCAAAACAGGAACTATTAAATACTGCTTACAAAATCAGTCTAATGCATGGGACTTCTCCTCTATTGAGTTTGCAGAGAAGTTCTATCATACCTACTAACTTCCAAATTGTGCCTTTAATAATGGCCTTGAATTCATTTAGGGTTAGAATGTTATTGGCAGATGATGTTGGATTAGGTAAAACGATTGAAGCAGGTTTAATAATCAATGAATTGATTGCCAGGCAATTAGTAAGAAAAATATTAGTAATATGCCCTGCCAGCCTAAGAGAACAGTGGCAGGAGACAATGATAAATTTCTTTAAGCTTGAGTTTAAAATTGTTAGTTCATTACACAGAAAATATTACGAAAAAGAGTTGCCGGTTGGTTTAAGTTCCTGGGACTATTTTCAAAAGATTATCACTTCGATAGACTATGCTAAGAGCAAGGCAAATAGATTTGAAATACTTAATTATGACTGGGATTTAGTGATTGTTGATGAGGCCCACCTATGTGCGAGACCGCACATAAATAGCCCAACTCAATCAGTAAGTATGCAAAGGTATGAACTTATAAGGGATCTTTCTAAGAAATCTAAAAATTTATTGCTTCTAACAGCCACTCCTCACAATGGCTATACTGATAGCTTTGCAAGTCTTATTGAATTTCTTAATATTGATGCTACGAAGGGAAATGATATTAATTATATAGACAAAAATAAGGCATTAAAACACGTATGTCAAAGAACCAGAAAAGATGTCATTAAATGGCTTGAAGTAGAGAAGAATTTTAATCCATTCCCAAAAGTGGATAAAAAGGAGATAAGAATAGATTCACTTTCTAAAAATGAAAGAGAAGTCCTCAAACATTTAGAAAAATATACCGAAGAAATATCCAAAATAGAAACGGCAACCAAGAATTTCAATTTGGTAGGGTTTGTGATTGTTCATTTATTAAAAAGAGCATTAAGTTCACCTTATGCATTGAAAATGTCTTTGAAAAACAGGATAACAAGAATAAAGTCTGGTTTGGAAGAAGCGGAGATAAATGAAGACGACGTAAAATCTCATATTTACGAATCGTATGACCTTGAGAATTATTCTGCAGATGAAGCAGGAGTAAGGATTGAGAGGTCTACTTTTGATAAAAAAGTAAGCGAATATGAGATAGGGATACTTGAAGAATTACAAAAGGAAGTAAACAAAATAAATTCAGGTAATGATTCCAAATATAGGAAACTAAAAGACGAGACAATCCCAGAGCTTATGAGGTATTCAAATAAAATAATAATATTTACACGTTATAAAGACACTTTGGATTATTTGAAGGGAAATTTAGAAGAAGATTTTAAGGATATAAATATTTATTCAATATATGGTGATTTAAAATCAGAACAAAGAAAAGAAGTATTTACAAGGTTTGAAAAATCCAAAAAATCTATTTTAGTAGCAACAGATTGCATATCTGAAGGCATGAACCTTCAGTATTTATGTTCACAAATAATTCACTATGAATTACCCTGGAATCCAAACAGGTTAGAGCAAAGAAATGGAAGAGTCGATAGGTTTGGTCAACCCAAGGATACAGTACACATTCGTACATTAATTGTCGATGGAACACTTGATGAATATATTTTAGCCACTATTATTCAAAAAGCACAGAAAATAAAAGAGGATTTAGGTTTTTCACCTCCATTTTTTAGCGATGAAAAAGATATAGTTTCCCGCCTTATGAAAGCAGGAAAAATACTAAAAAAGAATGAAAAGAATACAAAGCAATTGTCTATGATCGATGCATTATTCGAAGTCAAAGATGAAGAAGGTGACGACACTAAAAGTGATGAGCATGAAAAGGAAATTATTGAAAAAATAAAGAGGGATTCGTTCTATGGGCAGTTGGATATTAAATTACCTGATGTAGAAAAAAGGATTAAACAAACGGAACAAACCCTTGGGGGTGAAAAAGATATAGAAGGATTTGTTAAAAGTAGTCTACAGATGTTCAACTGCCTCATTCAAATTGATGATGAAAACAAAGAATTGTACAAAATTGTTTTAAATAATAGCCGTTTAAATATATTTGGTTATGGTGATGTTATTGAAAAAGTAACGTTTAGTAAAGATTATGCGGCAAGGCACCCCGGTGTTGAGCTGATTGACCTTAGCCACCCATTGATTAACAGATTAGTTCAGGTCATCAAACAACAGACTTATGTAGATGATGACATTTATGGTAGAGTTGCCTACAAAATATCAGACCAGATAAGCAAACCAATAGCTACTATTAATGTTTTAGTTAGATATATGGCAGAAACAGATCCAAAATCAATAGTAGAGACAATACTGACAATAGGTATTGGAATTTATGACAAAAAAGAGCTAACCAGTGTTGAAATAGAAAAATTTATCGAAACAAACCCAAAACAAGGAAGTAGAACCATTAAAGAAATAAAAGAAGAAATGACTAAGTTGTTTTCAGATGATAGCTGGGAAAAGATAGTCAAAAAACAAATAGAGAAAAATATTAAAGAGATAATTGAAGAAAGAGAGAAGCTTCTTGCAACATTAAAATATAAAGAGATTCCGAAATGGATGGAAGGTGTTTCAAAAGTGTCTTATGCAAGCCATGATATTGTTTCAATAACATTGGGGTACCCACAATGAGTTTATTAAGCATTGAAATATCAGGGAATCTTTTATCTGAATCGATATTAGAAACTCTTAGCCAAGAAGATACTAAACATAACTATGCTAAACCTGAAACATTTAAATGGGCGGGATATAATGTTATTGACAGCTTGCTTATTCATAAAACAAGAATGGCTGAAGCATATGAAAATATTAAATCAAAGTGGGATCTGCTATCCTCTGAATTTGACAGTATGGATATATCAGACCTAAGAGATAAATGGATCAAATATCTTTTCAGGGAATTAGGTTATGAACTTCAGTTTCAAAAATCAGATATTATTGCAGATAGCGGGAATAAGTTTTATTTATCACATCGTGGATGGAATTCTTCAGATGCACCTATAGTGCATACCACATTATCTTCTCAGAATTTAGATCAAAAACCTAACGACGGAAGGCATAAGTATTCGCCACACGATACAGTCCAAAGATATTTAAACCAATCAAAGGATTTATGGGCACTAGTAACTAATGGGAAGGAATTAAGAATTTTAAGGGATTTTCATCATGAGACTAGAAAAGCTTATATTAAGTTTGACTTAGAAGCAATGCTTGATGGAAGGAGATTTGATGATTTCAGGGTGCTTTGGCGGTTAATTCATCCAAGTAGATTTATAATTCAAGAAAACCAAAAATGCATATTAGAAGCCTTTTTTGATGAAAGTAAGTCAGCAGGTATAGCTATAGGAGAAGATTTAAGGTTCAATGTTAGATTGGCCATAGAGTCTTTAGCAAATGGCTTTCTTGTAAGTTCTCCTGGACTAATTGATAAGTTGTTAGATAACGAAGAAAATACTTCTGAATTCCATCACCAAATATTGAGAGTAATTTATAGGATTCTTTTCTTGTTATATTCAGAACAAAGAGGGTTAATGCCCGTTAAAAGTAGTTTATATGCTCAAGAATACAGCATATCTTCTTTACGGGCCAATATTGAAGAAAAGAGGCCATTTGATGACCAACAAGTTGATTTTTGGGAAGGATTGAAGGTAACATTCTATATGGTTTACAAAGGTGCTCCTGATATTGGGATACCGGCTTTTAATGGACAATTGTTTGATATAGGTTCTATCAATATTTTAGATTCATCTTATTGCCGAAATGATTATTTAATGAAAACAATTCAATATATGACATTTTTTGAAAAAGCAGGGTTTCTGAACAAAATAAGTTATATTGAATTAGGGGTAGATGAAATAGGCTCTATTTACGAGAGTTTATTAGCATTTATCCCAAGAATATCTTCAAAAGAAGAACAATTTGAAGATCCTGATTTTAAAGGCAAAGACAAAATAAGAAAAATACCACAAAAAGTATTCTTTCTTGATCCAAGAGGAACTAACAGAAAAACTTCAGGTAGTTATTATACAAATCCAGGATTAGTTAACGCACTTATCGAGTCAGCCCTTATTCCTGTACTAGAAGACAAACTCAAAGAATCCGGAAGTAATAACCAGGCCCAAGAAAAAGCTATATTGTCCCTAAAAGTATGTGATCCAGCTTGTGGTAGTGCTGCATTTCTAATTGCTGCTACAGAATACCTTGGTAAAAGATTGGCAAAAATACGAGCACAGGACGATTATCCTTCTGATGAACAAGTTAGGCATGCCCGCAGGGATGTTTTGCGGCACTGTATCTATGGTGTCGATATTAATCCTATGGCTGTAGAACTAGCTAAGGTGTCTTTATGGCTTACGGCTGCCACAAGCGACCAACCGTTAAATTTTTTAGATCATAGAATTAAATGTGGAAATAGCTTGATAGGGGCAACTCCTGAATTAATTCAAAAAGGAATCCAAGCAGAAGCTTACAGTGTTGTAGAAGGTGACGATAAAACATTAGCTAAGAAAAGAGAAAAGACTGCTAGAAATTATTATGAAAACAAGTCGCAAGGTAATTTGTTAGAGATACATCAGATCATAAAAAGTATTGATAAGTATACGGTTGCCGATCTATCGGAAAAATATGAAGAGAATTCATCTGGAGATATTGAAGTATTAAGAAAGAGTTACGAGAATACAAGGAAAGAAAAAGAATTTATGAATAATAAACTTATAGCTGATTATTGGACCTCCGCATTTTTTTGGCAACACAATAATCAGAGCGAAGAGTATCCAAATATGGAAGTTTTGAAATTGTTAATTAGCGACAAAAATGCATTATTGCAGGAAAATATTAAAAAAAGTATAGAACAAATTGCAAAGAAGTATAACTTTTTTCATTGGTATTTAGAGTTTCCCGAAGTGTTTACTAATAGTGGTTTCGACTGTGTCTTAGGAAATCCACCATGGGAGCGAATAAAACTACAAGAAAAAGAATTTTTTGCTTTTTATTCAGAAGATGTTGCGAATGCTGAATCTGCTTCTTTAAGAAAGAAGTTAATATCGAAATTAAAGAGTGAGAATCCAATTATATTTGAAAAGTACAAAGCAGCATTAAAAATGTCTGGGTCAATAATGAAATTTATAGGAACATCAAGTAGATATGAATTAACAGCAGTTGGTGATATCAACATGTATCCATTATTTTCGGAATTAGCTTTAAGTATAATGAATAAAAATGGTTTTACTGGTATAATAAGTCCTACCGGTTTAGTAACTGAAGACGCAACGAAAGACTTTTTTAATTATATTGTAAATAAAAATTATTTAGTTGCGTTTATTGATTTTATTAATTCAAGGGGTATTTTTCCAGAAGTCGATAGAAACCTAAGGTTTTCTTTATATACATTCTCAAAATTCAATTCATCAGATAAAGGTTTCAGTTGTAAAACAGGGCTAACAGATATAGCTGACATAGATAAAATAAGCAATATAACTATAGCAAAGGATGATTTAAAACTATTAAGTCCAAATACTGGAACTTGTCCACTTTTTAAGTCAGATACAGATGTTAAAATAATGAAATATATTTATTCTAATTGTTCAGTTTTAGTGAATGAAAATGATAATAGTAAAAACAAATGGGGTGCTATCTTTTTAAGAATGTTTGATATGACTTTAGATGCTGATTTATTTAGTAATATTAAAGAAAAAGAATTATTAAGATTGTATGAAGCAAAAATGATTGATTTTTATGATCATCGTTTTGCTTCTACAGTAACACCAACGTCTGGACAAAGATTAAGAGGAAAAAGTAAAAAAACGGAATTAAATGAATACAGAGATATTAATTATTTAGTAAACTCTAGGTATTATGTTTCAGAAAAAGAAGTATCACAAAGAAGAAAAATAAAAATATTTAAGTGGGGTATAGGAATAAGAGCTATGGCCGGGGCTGTAGCAAATGTAAGGACATTATGTGGGTCTGTGTTGCCTTATTCTGGCGTTGGTAATTCTGCATTTTTAATCGAATTAAAAGAAGATATAAAACCTACTCTTTACGCCTGTTTACTCGCAAATATGAATACGTTTATATGTGACTATATTTTACGTATGAAAATAAGTGGCACTAATTTAAATCAATTTGTATTAAAGCAATTACCAATAATAGCTCCTAACGAATATAATGATAAAACAAGAGACTTGATTGTTTCAAAAGTTATTGAATTATCATTTACTGCGATTGATTTAAAAGACTTTGCTAAAGATTGTGGGTATTCCGGGTCACCTTTTGTTTGGGATGAAGAGAGACGTATGAGTTTACGTTGCGAACTGGACGCTATTTATTTTCATTTATATAAAATCAACAGTAGAGAGTTAGAATGTGTACTAGATACTTTCCCTATTGTGAAGAAAAGAGATATAGAAAAATATGGTGAATATAAAACAAAAAGATTAATATTAGAAAAATATGATGAATATAAAGGAATAGTATAATTTTATAGGAGATATTATGGAAAAATGTTTTAACCCTTTTATAGCTTACGAGAAATGTAAGGAATCATATAAATCATTTATAGATTCTTATCACCGCTTTACTAATCCTGAAATTGAAAAATGGGTCAGAGAAAATACTGAATCAGGCAATCTTCTTTGGCGTGAACCCTTCCTGCAATCATCAAGGCATTTTCTAAAAGGTGAAGCTTTGGAAATATTAGTAAAAGAAGGGATTGTGCACGATAGTTGTTTGAAGATATTTAGGTCAAATATCGCTGCAGAAGACTCAAAACCCGTTGTATTATATAAGCATCAGAGTGAAGCTATTAGAAATGTATCCAAGAACAATCTGAATACCATAGTCGCTACTGGAACAGGATCAGGAAAGAGCTTTTGTTTTGGTATTCCAGTTATTTCAGAATGTTTAAAAATGAAGGACCAGGGTATAAAGGGTGTAAAAGCTGTATTTGTTTATCCTATGAATGCACTTGCCAACAGCCAATATGAAGATTTTGCAGCAAGATTGAAAGGTACTGGATTAACCATAGCTCTTTATACCGGAGATACAACCTATACTCAGAAAGAGGCATTAATAGAATTTGAAAGGTTAACTGGAAGAAAAGAGCCTTATGATTCAGAATTAATTTCAAGGGAAATGATAAAGGAAAAGAAGCCGGATATACTTTTAACAAACTATCAAATGTTAGAGTTAATTTTAACAAGATTTGAAGATAAAGAATTGTTCCCATTATCCCAGCGGGGTGTTTTTAAATACTTAATTTTAGATGAAATTCATACTTATTCTGGTAGAAGAGGTGCTGATGTTGCTTGTTTAATACGAAGGCTAAAATGGCACACGGGTACTATTGATAAACTTAGATGCATAGGTACTAGTGCCACGATACAAAGTGGAGAAGGTGAGGATGCCAAAGATGTAATGGCAAAATATGCGTCAAAGTTATTCGGTGAAGAATTCAAGAAAGAAAGTGTTATTGGAGAATCCTACGAAGATATTCAAAAAAGAAGTTTGAAAGGGATCAAAGAAAAGATAGAAGTTACTGTTGAAGATATCGCTCTTTTTGATGGAAGTTTTGAAAAACTTTACGCACTTGCAAAAAAAATCAATAAAGAAGATATATCAGCAACTGACGAAGAGAATCTTGGAAAAGCACTGAGTAACAATCCAATCTTGTTTTATTTAGAAAGTAATTTGGTAGGAATTCATTCTTTAAAAGAACTAGTAGAAGACTATGCCAAAACGTTCAATAAATTAAATACTCAGGCACATTGGGAGTTAATAGCTGGTTTATTAGTAGGGTCTCATATAACAGAAAACGGAAAGAAAAGATTTACTGTGAAGTTACATTCCTTCTTTTCTCAAGGGAGGGGAATTGTTGGTACCATAGAAAAAACGAATATAACATTAAGCGATAAGGGTGATATTAAACTGAAGAGTAAAAACACAGGTTCAGAAATAACAGCTTTTCAAGTAGTGTTTTGTCAAGCTTGTGGCCAGGAATTCTATTATGGCTTAAAGAAAGGTAATAAGTTGTTCCCTTTTGACATGAATTCGTTTGAAGACCCGGATGTCGGGGAATCTGGTTATTTGTTTGTCGGTGAGTGGAACAGGGATGATGTACCGCTACCCGAAAGCTGGTTTACCGAAGGTATGAAAATTAAAGAAAACAGGCAAGAATCAATACCTAAAACTATGTTTTTTGATAATCAAAACGATCAATTTACGGATGACAAAAATGCTTTACCTGTTGTTTTTATTCCTGAGCCATTACTTTTCTGTCCTGGCTGCGGAATTGATTATGACATGAGACAGGCACAAACTGAATTTGGCAAGATACGGATATACGGCAGGGTTGGCAGAGCAACTGCTACAGACATTTTGGTTTCAAAGAAAATTGAATCATTAAGCGATGGTCAAAAGAAAGTCATTGCTTTTACCGATAACAGGCAAGATGCAGCGTTTCAGGCAGGACATTTGAACGATAGGAGTTCTCGAATTCTTTTCAGAAAACTTTTAACTACTGCATTGAAAGAACAGGGTGCATTTTTTGAAGATTATGGAAACGGTAAGGTGAAACTTGATCAATATCAGGATATAGAATCAGTAGCACATAAAATATATGAAATAATCAACAAAGAAAAGTTAAATATTCAATTAAAGAAAACCGTGGCTCCGAGTGTGGATATAAATGAAACAGATGACAGTCAAGATTCACACATTGAAGACAAATTCATTAAGCATATAGAGTATTGTGTTTTGTTGGAACTTAATAGAAATACGAATTTTACGCAACAAAAAATGGAGGATATTGGATTATTGAAGGTATTATATGATGGTCTAGGCCCTTTGTCTTCAGATGCAAAAAAAGACGTTATCTGGAAGGATATAGCCGAGATATATGACCTAAAAGAAGACCTCAGATATGATTTGTTCTGGGGCATTCTTACCATTATGAGAAGAGAATTAGCACTTACTCATGATTTACTTCAAGACACACGGGAAATTAGGAAAATAAACAACATAATAAACAAGGATGCATTATTTAGTGAAACAATAATTGATATGCGGCGTTCATTTTCGGAAAGTTCAAATAAAAACGATAGATTTAAATATAAATTTGGAGCAAGATCTGTTTTTTCATTTTTACATCCGCTTTCTACGATATTTAAATTTACTTCTAAGTTATTAGGAACAGATAAGTCAAGGACCAAGGATATACTATCTAAGATATTTATCAAAATGACTGAGCTTAAAATGCTTAAGACAAAAGATGAAAAGCAATTTGGCAAGGTGTATTTGTTGGATGCAAATAGAATTAGATTATCTTTATCTAACAGGACAAAACATAAATTTTCAGAAAAATCAAACGCAGTTTATGATTTTAAAGTATATCAATACTCAAATACAGGCACAAAGCTTGTTGAAAAAGATTTTGGGCAGCACTATTACTATGTGCAGTATACTAGTCAAATAAGTAACTCCGATGTCATTAAATCCTGTGATCATACAGGTCAATTGGACGGGAAGAGAAGAAAAGAAATAGAACACAATTTTAGGGACGAAAAACTGCCAAATGTTCTTGTTTGTACGCCTACAATGGAATTGGGTATAGACATAGGTGTTCTATCTGCAGTTTTCTTACGGAATGTACCGCCCAGCCCAAGTAATTATGCTCAAAGAGTTGGTAGGGCTGGCAGAAAAGGTCAATCTTCTTTAATTACTACTTTTTGTGGAACGGGGTCCAGTAGAGGGCCTCATGATCAATATTTCTTTAACTCACCTCATCTTATTATAGCAGGAAAGGTATCAGCTCCAAGATTTCTTACTGATAATGAAAAACTAATAACAACACATATCAGATCAATAATACTAGAAACAATAAATTGGAAACTTCCATCTAAAATTGAAGAAATTATTGAAGTTGCTAGTTCTGGTTATAAGATTTATGATGCATTCAAGACAGAATTAGAAAAAATAAGCAGAGACAATCATTCAGTTCTTACCGAGAATATCAAAGAAGTATTTACTATCGAAATGAACAAATATAAGTGGTTTAATGATGTTTTTGTTGAAAAGGTATTAAACAGCTTTCCTGAAGAATTTGACAGGGCTCTGGATTACTGGAGAAGGGATTATGACAGAATAAGCAAAGCATATGATGTGGAACAGAAAAGATTAAAAGAAAAAACCGATTATTATATTGGTTATGATCTTGTTGCCATGAGTAAACAGATGCAGGCAATGAGAGAAGGAGGAGGTGGATACTATACATATAGGTATTTTGGGGATGTTGGATTTTTACCAGGATATGCTTTTCCTGCGGAAGCCGTTTCAGTGAATTACTTTACTCAAACACAAGAGAAGAAGATGTCCCGTGGTAGGGTTTTGGCTTTAAGAGAATATGCTCCTTTTAATACTATTTATGTAGATGGTAGCATTTATAAAATTACCGGAGCCAATTCTTTTGAAAAAGACATGATAAAGAAAATCAAGATATGTGAAAAATGTGAAAATATAATTCTTGATAATGAAATTACTCAAAGTGCTTGCGGTCGTTGTGGGGCAACACTACCAAATTCAAGAAAAGTAATAAATATGCCGGATATGGTTGCTGAAGAAAAGGATAGAATTGGTTCAGATGAGGAAGAAAGACTGAGATCCGGGTTCATGATTAACGCGTATTATAAAGAGAACAAGTCAAATGTTTTGACTCAGAAAATACAACTGGATAACAAAGAAGTGCTCAAAATTGCTTATGAACACAATGGGAAGATTATTGGAGTAAATAGAGGACTGAAATACGATATTAGCGAAGGTAAAGAAGGATTCTCTTATTGTGCTAAGTGTAAAACCTGGCTGAAAAAGGATGAGAAGACTATAAATAAACACTTTGGAATAGGTGAAGAGCAACGCACATGCTATAGGCATGGGACCCAAGCTGATTTCCAGGATGGCGTATGCTTAATCTCTGAAGACATGCACGATGTGCTGACCATAAACTATAATATAGATAATAGTAAAATCTCTGAAGATGTATTTGCGACATCTTTAATGTATACAATCAACCGCGGTTTACAGATTGCACTAGATCTGGATGAAAGCGAGATTGGTTGTTTTTTAAGACCGGCCGTTGGAGGAAATAGTAAATACGAAATAGTTCTTTATGAAACAAATTCCGGTGGAGCCGGAATACTAGTAGCATTATTTGAGAAGCCTGTTTTTCTTAGGTTACTAGATAAGGCATGTGAGCTTTTACATATAAAAGATGGTAAGGGGTGTAAAAAAGCATGCTATGATTGCTTGTGTTCTTTCTATAACCAAAGAGATCACTTTAGGTTGGATAGAAATACTGTTGTACCTTTGCTTCAAGAACTATGGACAAATAAGGACAAAATAGTATTAGTTGCTGAAAGCGGAATAAATAGTAAGGATAAACTAGATGCTTTAAAAGATAAAAGTGACACTGGTTTGGAAAAAAGCGTACTAGATGCTATATATAAGGCAGGGATTAGATTACCTGATGTTGCCCAAAAAGTTATAAGCGATAATTCCGGTGTACCAAAAGTAAAACCTGATTTTTATTATGATGTCTTGGCTTCAGGGAAAGGCATGTGCGTTTTTGTTGATGGTCCAGATCATGAAAAGGATTATGTTGAAAAAGGTGATGAAGAAAAAAGACAATGGCTTAAAGCTAATGGATATAGATGTATAGTTTTTAACTACAAAAATAAACCAAATTATGAAGAAGAAATCAAAGAATTGAAGGCGATGTTGATTTAAAATAAATAAAAGGAATAGAATCCCAACAATTCTCATTTACCCTCTTACCCCACACTCCTACCGAAGACTGTAAACCTCAAACTTTCGCAAACCCTCATTCCTGGTGCGTCCAGCCTGGTACCAATCTCTTATATTCCCAGCCCTAAACACATCTTTTGACCCAAATTCCCACGTTTCAAAAAGTGCATTTTATGCTCGTTAGTATAGGTTTGTACGCTTAGTATGCAAGTGCAAATACTTGAAATATTTTGACTTTTGTACATAATATATATAGAGAGGGTCAATTGCCCTTTTTCTCAAGGAGCGTAAATTATGGGCAATATTATGGCAGATAGATGTTCAATCAAGTTCTGGTTGCCGCGGGATCTTTATGGCAGCGTATTATCGCTTGCTTACCGCAAGAGAACAAGTATGTCCAAGGTGCTCAGGACTCTCTGCAAGGCGGTCCAGGATGTAAACAGGGAATGTTACATACAAGAAGAATTGGAGAAGCAAATTAACCCGCCCCGCGAACTTTCAAAAGAGGAGTGGGAAAAATGGCGGAAGGACTTCAAAAAATCCAGACCTGGACTGGATAATCTATTCCAGCAGGCAAAAGAAAACCTAAAGCAGGAGTTAAAACCACAACAGGAGGAAAAGAAAATGGAAGGAATGAAAGCAGTGAAGTTCTTTTTAGCAAATGATGTGTTTGAATTTATCAAGATGGCGGCATTGTTACAGAAAAAGAGTATGTCCGAATTGTTCCGGGAATATGCCAGGTCTGTTGCAGAGGATACCAAGAAGCTAGCAAGGGAGAGGTTTAAGGATATGGGCCAAAATTTGACTAAGGCACCAGAAAAACCCGTAGATACCGTGAAAGCGGCTTCAAGTCTGGATGACTGGGGATAAACCCATTTTGGGTTATTTGAGACCTAAAAAGGGGCGTTTAACGCTTAAAAAGCTATGTATTTTGCTATATCTGCCATTCTGATAGCCATAGCAGGTTGGGCGGGATCATATTCTGATGGTATAACAAGAGACATCATTCCTATTACTTTGCCGCCCAAAATAAGCGGGCCACCAGAAAATCCGGTATGAGAGGTATAGCTTAATTTTATCATCTGCTTATCAATTATTTTTACATCGTCCGCATTGACTGTAACTATAGGGACAGAATCAATTATACCGCTCTGCTGGAATGCTTTTACTCTGACATTTTCAACTATCAGTTCATCACCTGATGTTCTTAAATTGTACCCGACCAGACTTTCACCTACCGGAAATCCGATGTTGTAAACGGCATCACCTACCTTAAAGTCATTTTCCACGGGCAACACATCAACATTTTCATGACTGTTCAATCTACCTATCGTTAGATCATACTCCGGAACCAACTTGTCTATTGCAATGTTTTCAATAATACGCCCGCTCTCGTTTGTCAGGAATACCTTTACCTTGGAAAAACCATGGTTGGGGATAAATACAGGACTGTTAAAACAATGGTGAGCTGAAATGAATTGGTTTTTGCTTACAAAGAATGCGGTTCCACAAATACCGCCTGCTGCCTGGTTCGTGCCAGGATTATGGCTGACCTTGATAATTGCCCATACCGTTGGCGTTTCCATATTACGATAAGTCTATCACTTTCAAGTTCCAATTTCAATAAATCGTGGATTTAAAAGGCCATAAAGATTCCTAAAAGTTATACAGTATAAGGATTGGTGAGGGTAGTGTATAGATTTGCCAAGAAAGTCGAGGCCTTTTAAAATACTTAATATCCAATTATCTTAGTCAGTATTCATTTTTAGTATGCTTTTAAGCGATATGCTTCCGCCCCAGAGATCTTTTCGCATGTTTATTGCGATATGAATGAACTTTTCGTACGAAGGGTTTTTTAAAAATTGTTTCATTGCGAATAGAACCTCCTCAGATGCAAATAAAATCATATTGTTCCATTCCGTTAAAAGTTCATCTTCCAAATCTTGAAGGGTATTGATATTTTCTCTGCCCTGTCTATGTAAATGTGTCTTACTTTTTTCAAAATCTAAATAAGCAAGTAGAAGTATAATGACGCATTTATAGCGAACTTCCTTAAATTCTTGTTTTTGTAATAGAGCAGAATTCTTCCTCTCCCATAAAATTCTAAAATATGTTCCTAACAAACCGCCAATACCCAATAAAGCCAGTGTGCTTGCAACATTTTCAAGTGTCATGATATATCACCCGCCATCTTTTAAATATTTCAATAATTTCTCAAAACTGAAGCCTATACCGTTGAAGTTCGGTTCCAATATTATTGAATTTACAATTGCCTGACCTATGCCCTTTTTCATTTCTTTAGCAATTTTGAATTCTGATAAGTCTCGCTGGTTGATAATATCATTAAATACTTTATTGATTAAAGATATAGCTTCTGTAGGAGATGAACAAAATTTCTTAAAAGGAATGAGAATTAGCTTCATTTGATCATGTTCATCTGAACGTAGTTGGCCAGAAGTCTTCCATTTACCTAGATGTTCTCGGAAATAACGCGGATGAGTATTAGTTATAAGCATAGCTGGGAGTAGGTCATCTGCATTCTCGTTATTGATTTTATGCCAAGAAAAAACTTCATTTTCAAAATGGGCTAATTCAGTTCCTTTAATAACTACTGCTCGATTTGTTGCTGCGAATTTTGACATATTTTCAAAATTCTCTCTAAGTACTTTACTGATAGGCTCAGTCCAACCGTAATCTAAAAGATATATAAAATAGTCCCTATTTTTAGTTTCTGGAATATTTTCCAGAGAATGTACCATTAAACCCATCGAACTGCTCCCTGATATTACTTATTATTGAATGACTCTAATTTTACCTCTTTTTACCCCAATTGTCCAACAATATTAACTCGCCTATTAGTGCTCAAAAATCCCAAAAATTCCTGCACCATAAATTTGTCCCTATATGAATCCTAAAAATTGAAAATTCCTTGCACGGGATTCCGGTTTTGAATTGCCATATATAAGACAAAAATGCGTTGCGATTCCTGGAACATAGGTGTTAATAATCAAAAATAGTTGGCCCTTTTACGCCGGAGTGGGGGTCCAAACAGGTAATCAGCCATCTGACTAACCTTATCTGGTCCAATTCTAATACAAAAGGAGGTGAGAACCATGAAGAAAACAATCTTAGTAGTCCTGGGTTTGTTCGCGTTCATTTGTTACAAACGCTATACGAACTTCAAGAAGGCAGAAAGAACCCTTGATGTGGCAATATCGAGAATGAAAGGGGTACTTGAAGACGAAGCCGCGGAATGGCTAGATGACGATATATATTTTAACATTCGTCACCTGGATGCAGAACATGAATGGGAAATGAATGGTTGCAGACATGATTAATCTTCCAGGGTGACCACAACCTATGATGAGTATATCTGCCCGGTGGTGCAAGCAGATAAAGACGTGAGGTGAGACTATGAGAATATTGTATCTCAAGTTGTATTTCATTTACAGACATACAGTCAGGAGCGGTGATTACTCTGTGAAGTCGATCATCTGGGTCGCAAAAGTAGCAGCACAAATCTATTAAACAAGGCGGTGATGTTTATGATCTGGTGGTTGTTCAGGTTTATTAGTTTGTATTTTGTTTTGCTCATCATAGAGGTGATATGGTGGCTAGTATGGTTACTTTGCTTCTTCAAGTGGCCATGTGGGGGTTACATTCAGATGTAAATTCTGCTCAAAAAGGCGGTGATATCAATGGGCGTCGACGTCTACAGAGTCAGCTATAAGAATGTTTATGACCATGTAACTGACGAAGAGCTAAGTTTTATAGAGAATTGCTTTAGCTTCAATGAAACAGGCAGTTACTATGTCAGCAAAGATTCTCTAAGACTGGCATTAAGCAGAGCAAAAGAGAAGCGTATTAAGGTTCCAAAAGAACTTGTCACACAGCTCAAAAAAGAATTAGAAACTGCTGATGACAGTTTCGACATTCAGATTTTCTAAAGAGGGGGGATTCTAATGAAACTGTTACCGATTGTCAGGATTCGCAGGAAGTATTATTTTGTAGATAAAAGATTGCGCCAGCTCAGAAACATGGAGAATGTGCACGATTACCTGGACTTCAAAGATGTTTACGCTTTACAGGACTATCTTCAGGAACAGAAAGCAGTCTGGGTAGTAAAAGAATAAGTTTTGTCGCCAAGCCTTTCATAAGCCGCCGATATGCCCTAGCTGAATATGCCGCTTTTCGTTTAAAACCCCACGATTACAGCTACTTTGCGGAAATGACACTGCGCCCGGCTACCCCCTTACTAAA
>MGVC01000002.1 GCA_001800285.1 Elusimicrobia bacterium RIFOXYA2_FULL_39_19
TTTTAGGGGTAATTGGGTTTAATGTTTGCCCCATAGATTGTAGAAGTTATCCACAATTTCCCCATAGATTGGGAGACCCCTGGACACCAAGAATCCTGGGAATTATATTTACGCTATTTATTAGTATGTTCGCTATAGATGCTTTTGGCCACGGGAAAAGATTTATTGAAGCTTTTCTGGTTTTTATAATTCATTTAATGCCGTGCTATCTTATAGTAACTGTTCTTTTGGTGGCCTGGAAAAAAAGAACTGTTAGGCGGAATATTATTTTTAATAGCGTGGATTATATTTTTATTGGTATTTGGTTTTAAACTTCAAATTGCAATTTTGTTTAGCCCGTTAATTTTAGTAGGGCTGTTATTTATATTGAACTATTTGTACAACAAGTATTATTGTATAGATAAACAAGGGTAAATTGTATGTTTTGTCCAAAATGCAGGGCTGAATTTGTGAAAGATGTAACTATTTGCGGCCAATGCAAAATTTCCCTGATAGATGAACTGCAGGTTCAGGCGGAAGATGATGTTTTACAAGGCAGCCTGTCTGAAGTATTTACAGCGTTAAACAATTTAGAAAGCGGTTTTGTTCAGTCTTTATTGAAAGCAAACCAAATAAATTCCCATGTTGATAATTTGCATTTCACTTCAATGCAAAGTATAGGTGCCGGTGTTCCTATAAAGGTGATGGTAGCCCAAAAAGATAAAGAAAGAGCGCTGGAAATAATTAACCAGTATTATGAAGATATTAAAACTATGCCGCTTCCTGTAGACGATTTACAGGGTGAATTTTATGAAAGTGACATAATAGATATAGAAACAACCGGTAACCTTTTAAAGTTATTAAAAGCTGATGATTTATCAACAGCTAAAAGGGTAATTGACCGGGATATGAAAAACTGCGATAAAATATTAAGAAACGCTTATGCAAACGAAAAGATTAAAAGAACAACAGATAAAGTATTGTTAGATAAGGTAGACCAATTGTTAGACTATATTGAAAATAAGAGTAAATAAACATGGAAGATATTTGTTTAATTCTTGAAGGCACGTATCCGTTTGTAAGGGGCGGGGTTTCGTCATGGGTAGACCTTTTAATAAAAGGTATGCCGGATTTGAAGTTTTCTCTTATTACTATTATGCCTACCATAAAAGACAAAAATGTTTATAAATATGATTTACCCGCCAATGTTACAAGTTTTATTGAAGTATTTCTGCAGGATACGGTAATACACCAAGTGCCGGCCCCGCAAAAAAGTAAAGCAAAAATATTATGGAAAACTATCCGCGATTATTTTAATTCTCCTCCAAATGAAAGAACAAAGTATTTTTCTGAAATGATAGAAGGGCTTGCCATAGATAAAACCCGCGCTATTAATACAAAAGATTTTCTTTTTTCAAAAGAAATGTGGGATATTGTGGTAGAGCAGTATAATAAAACCAGCCCTAATGAATCTTTTATAGATTATTTCTGGACCTGGCGGTTTATAAATATGCCCATACTCCAGATGTTAAATGTAGAAATACCGCAGGCAAAGCTATACCACACGGTATGTACAGGATATGCCGGCCTTGTAGGTATAAAAGCAAAGCAGCTGTATAACGCGCCGCTACTTTTAACGGAACACGGCATATATACAAAGGAAAGAAATATTGAAATTAACCGTTCAGACTGGATTTATACAAAAAAGGAAGCAAAAACAGTAATTAAAAGAACGCCGGGAACTTTTAAAGAAATGTGGATAAACAGTTTCACTGCCATGGGCAAACTATGTTATGATTACAGTGATGAAATAACCACCCTTTACGGAGGTAACAAAAAACTTGAAATAGAGTTTGGCGCAGAGGAAAGCAAAATAAAAATAATTCCAAACGGTGTTATTTTAAAAGATTTTTTACCGCTTATAAACACATTCCCTAAAACAGACGGCAGGCTGCGCGTAGGGCTGGTAGGGCGGGTAGTACCTATAAAAGATATAAAAACGTTTATTAAAGCCTGTAAAATGGTTGCCGATGAAATGGAAAATGTAGATTTTTTAGTTATAGGCCCTACGGAAGAAGACGAGGAATATTTCAAGGAATGTTTATCGCTTACTGAAATGCTGGGTTTAAACGGACGGCTTACATTTACCGGAAAGGCGGATGTAAAAAAATATTATCCTATGCTTGATGTTAAAGTGCTTACCAGTATAAGTGAAGGCCAGCCCTTAACCATACTTGAAGCGCTTTGCGTAGGCGTGCCCATAGTTTCAAGTGATGTGGGTTCCTGCTCTGAGCTGATTTACGGTTATACGGATGAAGATAAAAAGCTGGGCTCCTGCGGTATTATTACGGCAATTGGAAAACCCAGGGAAACCGGTGAAGCAATAATAAAAATACTGAAAGATGATAATTTGCGTAAACAAATGATTCAGTCCGGCTTAAAGCGTGTAAAAAAATATTATGACCAGGACGCAGTAATTGCACAGTATAGAGACTTGTATGAAAGGCATATGTTAAAGGCAGGCAAACGCTAAACTAAAAGGCGAAGGCTAAATAGAGAAGCCGTAAGTAGTAAGTTGGAAGTAGAGAGAAACACCAAACGGCAAAGGATAAAGTCCGTGAAGACGTAAAGCGTCAACGGTGAATATTTCAAGGGAATTATGGCAGGAATAGGGTTTCGTTTAAAAAAACTTCTGGCAGAAGACACTTACACAGGGCTGATGAAAGGCTACGTATTTTCGGCTGTTATTTCATCAGGGCCGTGGTTGTTGTCCGTGTTATGCTTATCATTACTTGCGGTATTTTCTGCGCCTATTATTACAGGGCCGGCCCGGCAGGTATTTTCTGCTATGGTGGTGTATGTTTATGCTTTTTCTTTAGTACTTACAGGTTTTTTGCAGATTACAGTTACCAGATTTGTTGCAGATGAACTATATTACAAAAAAAGAGAAACTATTGCCGGTTCTTTTATTTCAGTAATGCTGCTTACCATAGTTCTGCAGTTTACGGTTTCAGCAGTTTTTATGTCTTTTTCAAATCTGGCGCTGGTTTATAAAGTTTCATTTATAATTCTTTCTATTATTGTCAGCTGTATATGGCAGTTAATGATTTTTCTTAGCGCTTCCTCAGATTATAAAACAATTATCAGCGGTTTTTTAGCCGGGGCAGTTATAAGTTTTGCCGGAGGCATATTAGGCGGCAAATATCTGGGCCTGGCGGGTTATTTAAACGGCTATATTGCAGGGCAGGCGGTTACGTTTTTTATTCTGGCATTTAAAACCTGTGAAGAATACAGGATATTTTATACCCAATCAAAAGTTACCGATGAAAGCAAACAAAATAGCAGCGGTATGAACTGGAAATTTGCAGGGCATATTATAAAATATCCGGAGCTTATGCTTATCGGCGCTTTTTCATTTTTAGCTATATGGATAGACAAATTTATTTTTTGGACCGGGAAAACCGGTGTAAAAGCGGCGGATATTTTTTATACGGCGCCGGCTTATGACACAGCGCTATTTTTTGCAAACCTTACTATTGTACCGGCTATGGCGCATTTTTTAATAGCCGTAGAGACAGAGTTTTATTCCTGTTATAAGGCATTTTATATAGCCATATCCGACAAATCTTCTTTAGGCGTACTGCAAAGCAAAAAGCAAAATATGGTAAAAAGTCTTAAAAAATCATTTTATGAACTTGTTAAGATGCAGTTTATAATTGTTATAACTACAGTATATTTTGCCCCGCAGATTTCTTCATACCTGCGTTTAACCCCGGAAAGCATACCGGTATTAAGGGCAGGGGTAATAGGCATAAATCTGCAGGCTGTATTTATGATGATTAGTATAATTCTTTTATACTTTGATTTACGTAAACCGGTTCTTTACATAAATATGTTTTTTCTGGTTTCAAATGCTCTGCTGGCCGTATATTCAAAACATCTGGGCCCTGCATTTTATGGAAGCGGGTATTTGGCTTCCTGCCTGCTTACATTTATTTTTTCTTTTATACTTTTATTTCATTACATTAAAAACCTTGAATTTTTAACATTTATGAACCAGCCCATAGCCGGGGAATTGCCGGATTCACAAAAACTAAGGGTGTCAGATACCGGTGGTTACGGCAGGTATCATATAAAAGACAGCAAGGTAGTATTTGTACCTAAATAAAAAACATGAATAAATTTCATATTGGTTTAGCATTAGGCGGCGGCGGCGCAAGAAGCCTGGCCCATCTGGGTGTTATAAAAGCGCTTGAACAAAACAGGGTTAAGCCGGATATTGTTACCGGAACCAGCATGGGTGCTTTTATAGGCGGGCTTTATGCATTACATAATAATGCCCAGAACTTAAATGATAAAATGGAATGGGTGCTAAAGAGTGATGCATTAAAAAAACTTACAACAATGTTTTTTAACCATCATGACAGCTATAGTGAAAAGCACAGTATTGTAAAAAAAGTTTTATCTATGCTTAAGCGCAGATATATTTATACGTCAAGCCTTATAAAGCCGTACCTTATAGAAAATAGTATTATTTCAGAATTACTGGAACAGGTGTTTGGCAATACAAAAATAGAAGAAGCAAAAATACCTTTTGCTGCAGTAGCGCTTGATTTAGTATCAGGCAGAGAAGTTGTATTTAAAAAAGGGTTGTTTAAAGATGCTCTTTTAGCAAGCATGGCCATGCCTGCTGTTTTTTCGCCTGTAAAAACTTCTGACGGCGGACTATTGGTAGATGGCGCTGTAATTAATGCGGTTCCCGTTAATACTGCTTTTGGCCTGGGTGCAGATTTTGTTATTGCCAGTGTAGTGTCAACAGAGCTTAGAAGAAAAGAAAATTTTGGCTCCGGACTTGATGTAATAATAAGAACCGGCGCCATAGCAGAAAATTATTTAAATAATATTAAAAGCTCATCAGCAGATGCAGCTATATGCCCGGGTGTAGGCAAGTTTCACTGGAGTAACTTTAAAAAAGCGCAGTATTTTATGGATCAGGGAGAAAAAACCACTCTGGAAGCCGTGCATGAAATTCAAAGTGCAATAACAAAAAAGAAAGTAAGGCATATGCTGGGCTTGAACACAAGGCCGGAATATAAGATAAATAATGTATAAAAGGAATTCCAATGGATAAATTAAAGTACATAAAAAGCAGTAAAATATTTCAGCTGTTGCCAAAAAATACGTTAGAGCTTTTAACCGGCGCACTAAAAGAAAATCACTTTAAAAAAGGCGATGTGATAATCCATGAAGGGGAACCCGGCACCTGCATGTACTTTATAGCTTCAGGAAAAGTACAAATCCAAATACGCACAAAGGAAGATGTTGTTCTTGGTGAACGGGAATTCTTTGGTGAAATGGCGCTTATCAGCGGGGCGCCCCGTTCTGCGGACGTGCTGGCATTAACAGACGTGGTTTTATTGTCGCTTGAAAAACAGGATTTTGACAGTATTGTTCTGGCACAGCCCGTAGCCAGCAGTTTGCTTACACAGGTTTTAGCAAACAGGCTTGGCGCGCCTGCAGATAAACTTTCGCAGAAAAGCCTGGGAAAATATAAAATAAGCGATGAATTAGGCAGGGGTGATATAGGCATGGTTTACCGCGGGTATCATATGGCGCTGGAAATGCCGGTAGCGGTAAAAATGCTTTCACACAGTTATGTATATGACACAAATAATCTCAGAAAATTTCTTGCTGAAGCCAAGCTTATTGCAAAGATAAGCCATAAAAATATTGTAAAAATCTATGACATAGAACAAATGTACGGAACCTACTTCATTATAGAAGAATTTGTAAACGGCGCTACGCTGAAAGCAGTTTTGGAAAAAGATAAAATTCTGCCTGTTGTTGTGGCAAGGGAAATTATAGTGCAGGCCGCCGAAGGTTTGGCTTATGCGCATTTTAACGGTGTAATACACAAAAATTTCAAGCCTAACAATGTTATGTTTGATGAAAAGGGCATTGTTAAAGTTACGGGTTTTGGGATTACGCGTTTTGAAAAAGCAGGCCAAAAAAACGAAGCAGAAATAACAGCTGTCATTCCACATTACGCTTCACCGGAACAGCTTGAAGCCAAGGAACTTGATTACAGGTCTGATATTTATTCATTCGGGGCGGTATGTTATGAAATGCTTACCGGCAAGCCTCCCTTTGACGGCCCTGATGCCTTTACAGTAATATCCAAACAACTGCATGATGATTTTATGCCGCCAAAAGAAATTAATCCGCAAATTCCTGATGACCTTAACGTTCTTATTTGCCGCTGCCTTGAAAAAGACAGAAGCAAGCGCCTGCAAAACCTGAGCAACCTGAAAGAAATGCTTGATATCTGGTTTAAAGGAAAAGTTACCGCGCAGGAACTTACGCACCTGGAAAAATCAGAAGACAGTTCTCCTGAACCGGTAATAAAGAAAATCAGTGTTGGCGGGCAGGAGTTTTATAAATCAAATATCAGTGTTCCTTATGAAAAACTTGGGGTTAATGAACTGCAGAAGTTTTTAACCGGAAAGCCGGGTAGTTTTACCAAAAGTGAAAAAGAAACAGCAGAAGCAGTTCCGCGCCCTGTTATAAAGGAAGAGCCAGCAGAAGCACAGGAACACTATGAATTTACAATAAACGAAAATGCTGCTCAAATACCTTTAGAAAGCATAGGTGAAAAACCGCTGTTATTAGAAAAACAGCGCCAGGAACTGGCTGTTTTATATTCAATATTAAGACAATTGGCTTTTGGCAGGCATAATGGAAAAATAAATGATGTTATTAAAAAAGCTTTAACCCTGCTGGTTCCCGGAGCACAGGTTGACTTGTTTTCCGCGCCGGAAAATGAACTTTTAAAAAAACTGGAAGCCTCAGGCAAGAACAACATTCTGCAGGAAACATCTGACGATAAAACACAAATTCGCGCTTATATGATAAATGGTAAAGAAAAAAAGAAAATGTTTATTGTGCTTAAAGGAAAAGAAGAGGTGTTCAGTCACAAAGATTTTGTGCTTGAAAATTTTATAAATGATTTAATGTTGTATAATAAATAAAACATATGCTAAAAACAAAACTTTTTCTGGTTTTAATCATTCTTTTTACAGGCAGTAGTATTTTTGCTTCCCAGCCGTGGGTAAAGGAAGCAAGGACTGCGGGTATTAACCTTATTGAAACTATGCAGAAAGAGGATATAGACCGTATTTCACAGAAACTGCTGGAACAGAAAGTTAATACTGTTTTGGTTTATAGTTCTATTTCCTTTTATCTGCCGGAAGATGATTATGAAGTAGCTTTGTCTTTCATAAGAATGGCGGCTGAAAGGTTTCATAAGAATAGCCTGAAAGTAATCTGGAGTTATTCCTGCCTTCAGCAGATTACAGCCGAAGGAAAAAAACGCGAACACTCTGTTTTTAAAGACCATCCTGACTGGCTGCAGATGAACTGGGACAGGAAATCATTGAATTACCAGTATCAGAATATTGTGTATGCAAAAGAAAAAAATGATGAAACTGCCTGGCTTTGCCCGAATTCTGATTATAAAAATTATATTTCAGCCAGAATATCAAAATTGTCGCAGGCCGGAATAGACGGCATATGTCTGGATATGGTTTCATTTTACGGGTTAACGGGTATCTGGCCCTGTACAGACAAAAATTGTATAGGAAAAATGTGGGTTGATATAGAATCAGGCCTTCCGGAAAAAGTAGATTTTTCAAATATGGAATTTAAAAAATGGATTTTATGGAGGCATAGAACACTGGCAGATTTTACTGAAAATATTTCAAATACTGTAAAAAACACGGCTCCGCAGGTGCAGGTATTTTTAATGAATTACGGATGCAGCGGTTTAAGCAGTACAATTGACGGTTTAGACGGGGCCTATATTGCGCCGGATATAGATTTTATATGGCAGGTAAATCCTATAAGTTCCATGACAGGAATGAGCAGCGCCCGTGAAGATGACTGGATTTCAATGATGCTTATGTTTAAATATTGCCAGGGCTTAAGTTACAATAAATCACAGTTAGCGCTTAACTTTGGTTTTAAAGAAGAAGATGCCCAGCTTGTTATGGCCTTAGGTTTGGCGGCGCAGTGCAACCCGCTTGAATCACGGGTAGGCGGGGTTACCGCGTCGGTAGGAAGAAGATACAGGCAGAAAATGTATAAATGGGTGGAAACCAATTCGGATTATATTTTCAAATCTGAATCAAAAGCAAAAGTGCTGGTGGTTTATTCCGGCAGGAACAGAGATTTGGTAGACGGTTATAAATCCGGCGGTGTATATGCAACACCTTACGGAGACGGCCTGCTTCAGGGCTGGACCGTGAACTCTTTTAAAGAAAGCGTAAAGTCTATGGATTATCTTGCAGAGCACAGAGGGTATGTAGAAATGCTTATTAAACTTTGTATTCCGTTTGATATGGCAGAGCTTTCATCTTTGCCTGCCCGGGTTGATTTAGATAAATATAAGCTTATGGTTTTACCGGAAGCTTTAAGCATGTCAGAATTAGAAACACAGAAAATATTGTCTTTTATTGAAAATGGCGGGAATCTGTATATTTCCGGCAAAGATACCGGCAAGTTAAACCAATGGGGTGTTTCAGTATCCAGTTGTGTTTTTAAAGAGATGAAGAAAAAAACTTCCGGGTTTGAGGACAGCTGGCTTGTTAAAGAAAAAGGAAAATATTATTTTGCGGGTGAAAATTCCGGCAAGAAGTTTTTAAATAAAAAAGATAAATCTATTATAAAAGCATTTGCCCGGAAAGCAAAAGAAATAGATGTTTTGCCCGTGGCACAGAACAACAGTTCTTTATATGTGCAGGTTTATGAGTATAACGGTAAGTACATTGTAAGTTTGGTTAATTATGCCTGGGCCGGCACAAAAGACAAAAAAGTAAAAAGCGTTGAAGCTAATATAAGTTTGCCTCTGCCGGATGGCTATACGGCGGGAAAAGTTTATGCAGCATACCCGGAAAATGAGGGTATTGAAGAATTAAAGTTTGTTCAGGAAGGCAATGTAGTTAAAGTTAGTGCAATTGTTTCTATTAACGCTTTGATTGTGATAAGCAGGTAGAAAGGCAGTGAAGAGTCCGTCCTGCCACACCGGACGAGACCCCGTCTGATAATGCAAGACGGGTAAAAAGTGAAGAGTCCGTCCTGCCACACCGGACGGGACCACGTCTGATAATGCAAGACGGGTAAAGAGTGAAAAAATATGTTAAAAATTAAATATATTTTAATTATTTTTGTTTCATTAATGTTCTGCGGGCCGTTAATTCAGGCGCAGGATAGTTCTGATAAAAAAATCCTTATCCTATACAAACAAAGGGAAAGCGGTTATGAAAATACCGTTAATTATCTTGGCTATATATTAAAGGAAGCCGGCTTTTCCTGGGATTCTGCTGATATTGAAACATTGTTAAAAGAAAAAAAGGCGTCAGATTTATCTGATTATACAGGCGTGCTGGCAAGTTATCAGACTCCGGATATGATTAATGCAGATAAATACCCGTATTTTCTTATTGACTTAATTGATGCCGGTAAAAAAGTAGTTTTAATAGGGAATTATGGCGCTTACCAGAATTTGGCATATCGTGAAAATAACCGCCCTGTTAAATGGAATGAATCTTTAAAAAACATTAATTCATTTTTTTATTCGTTTGGTTTAGAGTTCTACTTTGGTTGGACCGGTACAGCAGAAAATATGAGAATAACCTTAAAAGATTCTGCTATGGTAGAATATCAGGCGCCGATAGATTTAGGTCAGATAAAATATTACCAGCTTTTTAAAAGCGTAAATCCTTCTAATAGAGTACATCTTGAAATTGAAAGAACGGATGTGCCGGATTCAAAAAGTGCCATAGTAGTGCAAACGCCTTACGGTGGAATGATACTGGAAGGCTACAGTTATTTTTGGGATGCAGGGTCTGCCAGGATAGTACAGAGGGTAAATATGGCGGAATTTTTTAAAAATTGTTTTTTAAGCGATATTGTTAAATTTGAACCACGCTTTAATTTCATGTCACAAAAAGAGTTAAGAAAGAAATATCCTCTGCCAAAAATTAAAAATGATGCTTTAAAACACGTTAAAAACGAAGAAAAACGTAATGTGCTTATTTATTTTAAAACTGAAGAAGCCAAAGAAGCAGAATTAAGCATCACTTACAGGCGTTTAAACCTTGCATTAAATCATTTGGGTTTAAATGCAATTTATTGGAGCGATGCCAAAGGTTTGCCCGGGGAAAGCGTAATGAAAGACTGCCGGGGTGTGATTACCTGGCATTTATCGGCGCAGATGCGCAATGCAGACGCTTACGGAAACTGGCTTATAAAACAAATAAAGAAAAAAAGAAAAGTTATTATATTTGAAAATTACGGGGCGGATATAGATTTTTATAATCAGACAAGAACAGATAAAGCTTCAGAAGTATTTAAAGCGCTTGGTTTTGAATATTCAGACCTGCGCCCCAATATTCCCGCCAGATTTCCTGTTATAAGCCGTAAAGATGATAAGATTGTGGGCTTTGAACAGCCGTTGGATGCAAAACAGCTTGTATACCAGAACAAAATAAAATCAGTTCTCCCGCAAAACAAAACAATTTTATCGGTAAACGATTATGCAAACGGTGAAATAGCGCTGGTGGCAGTCAGCCCGTTTGGCGCTATAGCTATGGGCAACAGCGCATTTTATTTTTCGCTGGTAAATGATGACCGTATAGATAAAATAAGAAAAGTCCTTGACGGGAAAATGTCTATATATGATGTGGAAGAATTGAAACAGGGTAAATGGGTTATAAATCCTTTTATATTTCTTGCGCAGGCGCTGGGGATAGAAAATTACCCTATGCCGGATTATACTACTTTAAACGGCAGCAGAATATTTATGAGCCATATTGATGCGGACGGGTTTGAATCTGTATCAGGCATAGATAATATTCATTATGCAGGCAGTTTTGTATTAAATGAAATATTTTCAAAATATCCCGACATAAAGTTTTCCTGCTCCATGCTTCCGGAATATATTGCAAGCAGGGGAAACCGTTATTATAACAGGTCGGCGGATATAGCGCGCAAAATTTATCAACTGCCGAATGTAGAGCCTGCTACTCATTCAAATGCTCATCCTTTTAACTGGGTAGGGGGCGACCCTTATGTTATTAATCCGGGAAGTTATCCTGCAAAAATAGGACATACAAAACCGGATTTAATTAACGAAATATGGGTCGGCAAACTGTATATGGATAAAAACCTGACCCCGGAGGGCAAAGAATGTTCTTTAATTCTTTGGAGCGGTTTGTGCAATCCGGATGAAGAAACCTTAAGAATTACAAAAGCTGCAGGCATGGAAAATATAAACGGCGGCGACCCAATTTATGATGATAAATTTGACAGTATTTCGAACTTATGCCCCTTAGGAATAAATAAAGGCAAATATTGGCAGCTGCATACCGCTGCCCGTAATGATTATTTATATATGAATTCTCTTCAGGGCAAATGGGACGGTATGAAAAACGTTGTAAGGCATTATGAAAAAACAGGGTTTCCCTACAGGCTTATGCCCATGGATTTATATTTTCATTTTTATTCGGGTTTGTCACTTGAAAGTATTGATTCGCTTAAATATGTGCTTGATTACGTGAAAACGCAGGATGCAGTAAGTATATTTACCAGTGAATATTGCAGGATTGCCGGCGATTTTATAAATATGAGGGTTTGGCGCGAAAAAAACGGAGATTGGCGTTTTCTAACTAAGGGCCATCTCAGGACTCTCCGGTTTGATAAAATTGTTTTTCCGGACATGGTAAAGTCTGAAGGGATTATGGGTTATTGCACGATAAATGACAATATTTATATACATTTGGATAATTCTAAAGAATACCGGCTGGTGCTGGCGGAAAAAGAAAAGCATATACCGCACCTGCACAGCAGTACCTTTAAAATAAATACATTTAAAAACGAAAATGGAAATATAAAGATAACGTTTAATGCAGGTTCAAAAGGTTCTATTAAAATTGCGGATTTAATACCGGAAGCGAATTATAAAATCACTGTAACAGATGCAAATAAACAAAGTATTATAAGCAGTGATGTTAAAGTAGATTATTCAGGAATGTATATTTTCCAGGAATATTTGCCTGATATTTACGTTGATTATGAAATACAAGTAGTAAAACAGTAAGCAGGCAGAGAGGCCGTTTGTTAATCAGCTTTTATAAGCATAGCGGCAAAGATTGCAAAACAAAATATAAAGCATAAAAATATGAACAAAAAACATTTAAAAACATTTCTTTTGTTTGTTCTGCTGATAACGCCGGCTCAGTCTGTTTTTTCCCAGGCGCCGGTTACATATAATCAGTCCATAGATTCGGAATTTCAGGATTCTTATGACGATGCCGTGTTTTTGTATAAACGCGGAGAAACGGATGCGGCAATTTATCTGCTGCAGCAGATGGAAAAAAAGTATCCGCAGGATAGTAAGGTGCTTTTTAAATTAAGTGAAATAGCCATTGATCAGAAAAACTGGTCTTATGCAATAAAGGTTTTAAATAAAGCTTCAGAGCTGCTGCCCGACGATGTAAGTATAAGAAATATGCTGGTAGATTTATATTCCATATATAATATCGGTATTTCTGAAATTTATACAGAAAGGGAAATAGTAAAAATTCAGGCGACTAATATAAAAGCATACACGCGCCTGGCGGATCTTTATAATAAAAATGGTATGTTTGATGAAGAAGAGTGGATCCGCAGATATGTTCAGCGCATAAGGCCTGATAACCGGGATAACCTTGTTAAACTTGCGCAAATTCACGCCGGAAGGCAGGAACAGCAGGACCAGATTCAGGTTTATGAACAGATAGAATATTTTTACCCGAATAAAACAAAAGAACTAAAAAAATTGGCATATATGTACGGCCAGCAGCAGGATTATTTTAATCAGCAGAGAGTGCTTACCAGGGTCCTTTACCGTGAACCGTATAATTTAGCACTGTTGAGTGATTATGTAAGAGTAAATGAGATAAACAAAAAGAAACTAGGTTTAAATGCGTTTGTAAATGCTCAGGGGTATTATCTTACCAATAAGTCAGAATGGTACAGCCTGGATAATTTTATTTCAGATTTTAGTTTTGAATATCCCGTACTTTCTATGGATTTGATATTAAAAGCAGGAGCAGGCATTGACAGCCAGGTTTATAATCCTATTTTGGGAAATCTGCAGGGAAATAAAAATGTTGCTATGCAAAGCGGATTGTTGAGTGTTACAAAGTATTGGCGTAAAGGCAAAACAAAAATATCGCTTGAATCAGAAAGTGTAAACGTAATTGTATCCGGTGTTTTAGAGCCGAAGCCGGGGGTACCGCTTTCCTGGGTAACGGGAGAGTTGTGGCTTGAAGACAGAACATTTGGCGGCAGTAAAAATAATTTAGGTTTTATTTTTTCCCAGAAAATTATTCAGGAACTTGAAATTAATGCGTTTTATAAAGAACAAATGTTTGATAATATTGACGCGCTGGCAAGGCTGATAAATAAAAAAACCTCCGGATTTACGGCTATATACAGCCTGCCGGACCAAACATCATTTATAACTCAGTATGACCATTCTGTTGTTTATGATGGCAATAATATAAAACATTCCTTACTGTCAGTTAGTTATCCTTTAGCTGTGGCAGGGCAGATTTATGATTATCAGCACAAACGCATTGGTTATATTTCCGCAGCTCCGGATTACTATATTTATTTACAGTCACAGCTGGAATATTACGATTATGATTTCAAAAGCGTTTATTATCCGGGTTTTTTCGGTGAATGGAGATTTACCTTAAACCCGTACTTGAAATATAAACTTAAAGATAAGTACTATATATTAACCGGCATTACTTATGGTACCGGTAAAACACTGCTTTATAAATTCGGGTTTAATCTTGGATTGAATTACAGCTCAAAAGAAAATAACCTTGATATTAATTTGAGTATTGCGCCTTCAGTAGAAAATTATCAGGAAAAAACACAGGAAAACGTGATATTTAACGGTAAATCAGATTTAAATCTTATTACTGCCGGTATAGTGTGGCATTTTTAGCCTAAATTAGCGGGTATAGAATTGTAAATGGAGGGAAAATGGCATTAAAAAATTCGCATAAATTACTAATATTTTTAGGTATCGCCTATTTTGCCGAATTTGTAGGCTCTGCCATTACCATACCGATGATTGATACCTGGTATGTTACTCTTAACAAGCCGATGTTTAACCCGCCGTCCTGGGTGTTTGCCCCCACGTGGACTCTTTTGTATTCCCTAATGGGTATAGCGTCTTACTTAGTCTGGCAGAAAGATATAAATAGAAAATTGGTAAGAACAGCGCTGTTAATATTTTATATACAGCTGGCACTGAATGTTTTGTGGTCATTCCTGTTTTTCGGAATGCTTTCCTTAAATTATGCGTTTGTAGAAATATTAATTCTTTGGATTTTCATATTGATAACCATAATTTATTTTTTAAGGATTTCAGGCCTGGCAGGGGTACTGCTTATTCCCTATTTAATATGGGTAAGTTACGCCGCTTTGCTTAATTACTCCTTTTGGATGCTAAACAGGTAATTCTTTGCGTAATGGCAATTAATATGCAATAATATACGCAGGTTCAGTTCTTTTTAATATTTTTGATAGAAAGGAATCAAAAGCTCCGGTATCAACTTACCTTTTTTGCCGAATTCCACCTAACCTAATATTAATTTCAATTGACCCAAATATTCCATGAAAGACTAAGGAGGTCTGCAATGAATATGTACGTGGGTAACTTGTCACAGGATGTGACAGAAGAAGATTTAAGAATAGCATTTGAAGCTTTTGGTAAAGTGCAGACAGCGGCAGTTATTAAAGATAAGTTCACCGGCTTATCAAGAGGTTTTGGTTTTGTTGAAATGCCTTCAAAAGAAGAATCACAGACAGCCATGACCGGTTTGAAAGATAAGGACCTCAAGGGCAAAAATATCACTGTCAATGAAGCGCGTCCGAAAGAAAACAGAACCGGCGGCGGTGGCAGAGGTTTCGGCGGCGGAGGCGGCGGCAGAGGCTTTGGCGGAGGCGGCGGCAGAAGCAGCGGCGGCGGTAGAGGTTTTGGCGGAGGCGGCGGCAGAAGCAGTGGCGGCGGCGGACGCTGGTAAACAATAATAGAAAATAATTATTGAATATAGCATTAAAAAAAAGAACCCGATTAATACCCGGGTTCTTTTTTTATGTAGTGATTAAGTGGTTAGTGGTTACGTGGTTAGTAAAATCTAAAACGTAATACTAAACACATAAGCACTTTTTTTTGACGTTAATCACTTATTCACGTAATCGCATAAACACTCCGACTTTTTTTTGATGTTAATCACTTAACCCACTAATCACGTATTCACTATCCTTTTATTTATATGCCGTTACCTTTATGCTTGCCACCAGTTTGGAAAGTCCTTTAAGTTCGCTTTCGGAAAGGTTCATATCTTCCAGTATTTTCTGTGCTGTGGGGTCATTTGCCATTAGTTCAACGGGAAAATAAGATTCTTCTACTATTTTTACATCATTAAACCCTGCCCCTTTTATGGCATTTAAATAATCTTCTTTTTTTATTGCGCCGGCAATACAGCCTACATAGGCTTCTACAGAGTTTTTTATTTTTTCCGGCAAATCTTTTTCCAGCACCAGGTCTGACACCATAAGCCTGCCGCTATTTTTCAGTACGCGATACGCTTCTTTGAAAACTTTTGGTTTGTCCGGGGAAAGGTTTATCACACAGTTTGAAATAATCACATCAATACTGCGGTCATCAACCGGCAGTTTTTCAATTTCGCCTAACCTGAATTCTACATTTTTATAACCGCCGCTTTTTGTATTTTTCACAGCTTTTGTCACCATTTCAGGCGTCATATCTACGCCTATTACATAACCTGAGGGCCCCACTTTTTTAGAAGCAATAAAACAATCAAATCCGGCACCGGAGCCTAAGTCTAACACTGTTTCTCCTTCCTGCAGAGAAGCCAGTGCTATCGGGTTTCCGCAGCCTAATCCTAAATTGGCGCCTTCAGGCACGTTTTTCATATCTTCGTCCGTGTAACCAATTTCTTTACTAATATTCAGGTTTTGTCCCTGCGTTGTACCGCCGCAGCAGGAAGCAGATGAACAGCATGATCCGCCTTGTTTTGCAATTTTTGCATATCCTTTTTTTACTTCTTCCTTTATATCCATTTTAATTATCTCCTATTTTTTATTTAATTCCTGAGCCATAGGCCCTAAAAAATCTTTTACCAGCCCCGCAAAGTCTTCTACCTTAATAAGCGTTATACAATGAATCTTTTCATTCTGCTCCCAGCTGACTACTGTTAATTTATCACCCGGTTTTATTTTTGCTTTGTTTCTCACGTCCAACGGGAGCACCATTTGCCCGCGGGCATCTACTGTTACCATGGCTTCAACTTTACAGCAGTTCATTCTGGCGCTTACCGGATTACAACAGGATTCTTCTTTGCCTTTCTTTGACATTTCTTTCAACCTCCCTGAAAGTGGAATAATCAGCAAAATCAGTATATTCAGAATATACCAAATATTCAAATGGTAGTCAATTCGTTTTTTGTGTACTGAATTTCTTTTTCTTTCATTTAATAAGTTATATAATTGGCGTAGCCGGCAGATAAAGGAGAATAAATATGAGTATAGTAAATGTCAGCGGTAAAAAAGCAGGAAATATTATGCTTTATGCCTTAAGTACCTGTGTCTGGTGCAGAAGAACGAAACAGCTTTTAAACGAACTGGCAATAGAATACAGCTATGTTGATGTAGATTTGCTGGAAGAAGATGAAAAGGCTGAGGTTAAAAACGAAATAAAAAAGTGGAACCCGGAAGGTTCATTCCCGACAATTGTTATTGATAATAAGTCCTGTGTTACAGGCTATGACCCGGATAAAGTAAAGAAGCTGGCAAAATAGAGACAGCGATGAAGCACAATGCAGCGATTGGGCGATGAAGTAGAAAAACTGGCGAAATGAAACAGTTTAAAAGCAGATAGAATGCTTGCACTGAGCGAAGTCCTGAGTGAAGTTGAAGGGCAAAGTCAAAGTGATAAGTTGATAAGAAAGTGAATAAACATACACACTGATTATAAGAGAATTTGTATTTATCATATCAACATATCAACGTATAAACCTACCAACTAATAAATTGGAGAGGCAGGGAAATGGAAAAACCTACAGCAGAAGAAATTGAAAAATTATACCAGAAGCTAAAAAAAGATGCACAGGCATCGGGGTACTATCTAAATCCTGATGAAACTTTTACAAAAGAACTTATTGAAGGATTGTTAATTAATGAAAAACGCTATGGCTATCAGGCATGCCCCTGCAGGCTTGCCTATGAACAAAAAGAAAAAGATTTGGATATTATTTGCCCGTGCGATTATAGGGATCCTGACCTTGGCGATTATGATGCCTGTTACTGCGGGCTTTACGTTTCAGAGAAAATAGTAAAAAACCAAAAGACGCTTAAATCAATACCGGATAGAAGGCCGGCAGAACCGGTCAAAGTATCTGGTGAAAAAGCGCAGGTGCAGTTTTCAGAATCTCTGCCGTTTCCTGTATGGCGCTGTAAAGTATGCGGCTACCTGTGTGCCAGGGGAAACCCGCCGGAAAAATGCCCTATTTGCAAAGTAGATAAAGACCGGTTTGAAAAATATTTTTAGTTATAATATTGTCAGTTTATTATATATGCCCGATTAGTTTTAATGGTTTGTATAAAATAAATATTTTGATTAACCACAGTTTAATTTTACCCGCTTTCGCAGAATGCCCCGAGTGTAAACTTAGGCGTGAATGCGTTGTAGGGTATCCCCTAAAGCTGCTTATGCAATGCGGCAAATAGCCGCGAATATTGCAGAAGCGGTTAGCGACAGGGGATGTTCTTCGGCGGTTTTTGCCGAAGATGAAGCAGATGCTATAGTGCTTCACTGCCACTTAGAATCAAACCAGCCGTTTAATAACAACTCATATTTATCTTCAGCTTTATAAACCGTATAATCTCCAAGATTTCTGTTGATTATTTTTGTTAGAGTAGAATTTTTGGAAAGTACTGTAGAAATACATATTAGTTTTTCCGGGTTTTCAGGGTTTGGAATGATGAAAACACAATCGCCGATATATTCTTTTCCATTAATGACAGCGCCTTTATCGGTCAGCTGAATGGGGGTTTTGCTTAGAGTTAGATATTTTTTTATAAGTTTATTATTTGAAGTATTGCCGTAAAGAATAAGGTTTGCATTCTTTATATCATCAGAATTAACCTTGCTGTCAGCTTTTATGGAAAAATCACCCATCATCTGGCCCCATTTTTCACCTACTAAAGCATCACGTTCACCGGTTACATAATCTTTTAACTTATTGCCATAAACAAAAACAAATCTGTCACTGAATAATTCAGCGATAGGCCCGCAAACACCGGGTTTTTTATTTCCGTTTAAATACAATTCGTTTGATAAAGACCATTGTCCCTGTGAATTTATCGAAAAGATTGTTTTCTGATTGGATTCTGCATTGACTTCAATTTTTGACGTCCCATCTATTGTAATTGTGATACTTTTTGTTTTATCTGTAATTTCTACTGGTATGTCTGCTAAAAACCGGTCAATATTGTTTGTTTTTATCTTGATATCCGTTTTACCAGAGATTTCCGCTTCAATTTCACCCAGTTTTGAATAATCCTGTATTGATAAAACTGTTAACCAATATGCTTTATTGGCAGACAATGTATCACAAACAAACTTTATATGTTTAGGTGTTGTGTTTCTTTTCTGCATTAGCAGCCATTCAAGTCTTTTTTGCAGTGCTTGGTCAGAACATTCGTGCATAAGGCCCTTTTCTTCAACAAAAGTTACATTATAACCATAACCTTTAAGGCTTTCTATCATTTTTTTTGAATGTTCAATGGGTACTGTTGTATCTTTATCCCCATGGATGCAATATACAGGTAAATTCAGTGCATTTATTGTATAAATTGACAGGTCCCCGATAAAATTACTATGGTCTTTTGTAACGCCGCCGCGTGGGCAAATGGCAGCCCAAAAATCCGGGTGTCTCAGACCTATGTACCAGGTACCGCCTCCACCCATTGAAAAACCGTCAAGGTATATTCTGTCCGGGTCAATATTATAAACTTTTCTTATTTCTGCTACGACATCAAAAACATCATTTTCACCCAACATATGATAAAAAGCATCACCTCTTCCATAAGGTTGAACTTCAATGTATTGGTTGTTTGGGTTGTTTTGTAAACTATTTTTCAATCCTCTCTCAATACCTTCAACCCAAAAGTTTATTTTAGCTATTTCAGTACTATAACCATGAAGTTTTACAACAAGAGGGTATTTGGTATTTTTGTTGTAATCTTTTGGAACATCAACAATATACGGCTGAAATGTAAAATCATATTTTGACTTATACCCGGCAAAATACTTGCCGGTTCTGGGATCTTTATAAGTATCTTTTCCATCAGCTATTTCTTCAAAAAATTCCCGGGCTTCATTAAATAACCTTTCGAGTTGTTTTGCTCTTCTGTTTAATAAAAGGCCCTCATCTAAAGCTGAAATGTACAACTGCATAGTGTTTTTTGCTTGTTCTGAAACATTGGGGTAATTGTGTATTTTTTTTACCTGTTTTTTTAATAATTGCAGTTTGTTTTGAACCGATAGAGAAGAATACCGGTTAATTACATATTCTTTTTTTAGTAAAGCTGATTTTGAGCCGTCATTTTCAATTTCTAAAAAAAACGAGTAATCACTGAATTTATCATTTTCGCCTGTCCATGTAATACCCAGTTCAGAAATTGGTTCTTGAACTTCAGTTTTATATTGTGTTGTTTTTTTGTATGTTTTTGAAATAACTTCTGCATTTATTTTAAGTTTTTTTGGTGTTGCGTTAAATAAAACAATACGGTTAATAACTGATTCACCGTTTATAGCATCAACTCTGTTTATTCCCGAAAGGACAGTATCTTTTTTAGGGGGATATTTTGGTTTTTCAAAATATAAATTACCAAAATCAAGTGTTGATTTGTAATTTCTCATTCCTTCTGTCCATTGAAGTACGCCGTCAATATCAGTGCCTGCAATATTTGAATTCATTACTATTGCTGAAAAGCCCAGCGCACCTTTTAGCGTAGGCATTATAGGCTCAATATCTACCCATTTTATTGCGGTTTCATACCTTGTTATTTTATCTGTTTCTGAACGTACAATGCTTATATTAGTATCAGACATAGGCCGGTACGATTTTGGTTTTTTCTGCGCAATATAACAATATATTTGAGGGCCTTTTGCAGTTAATGCCAATGTTATTTCAATATCATCATTGGCATAATCACCATTATTATAGTCATCTTTGCTTTTGTCATTGAACCCATCAAAAGCAATCTGCAGGCTGTCACCGTGCCGGTTTTCTTTACCTTCAAATAGATTCAAATGAGCAGAGTCTTTTATTTCTGCTGCAAAGTAAAGAGAGTCATAATCCCACATCATATATAGTTTTGCTCCAAAATCTTCAGGGCCCTGCCAATTCTTGTAATGGATGGCAGCCTTGGCATCATTTAATAAAATAGGGGTAATATTGCTCCATTCTTCAATCCTGCCGTCAATTGACGGAGGAGTTGAAGCAAATGTTATTGTATATGCTGGGAGGCTGTCTGTTTTTGACGTTGCAGGGTAAAATTTATTTATCTGAAATTTATTTCCTGCTGCATGGGAGGTTAGGACAGTAATAAACATTAACGCAATGCTGTTAAATAACACTTTTTTGTAGAATAACATTTTGTATTTCTCTGGTTTTATAAGGTGTTTAAAATTAAGCTTTTAAATTTTATAAAAAATGAAACAAAACAACAAATATTCTTATTTTTGTAATTGGTTAGAAAAATTCATTTAATTGACTTTACCGCCCAATTATTATATAAATAAACGAATGATTAATGCTGTAAAAATAATTTAGCAGGTTTTTTTGGAGCGTAGGAAAATGCTTATGAAAACCCGCAGTAAAATGAAGTGAAATGACCGGTTTGATAAATGTCTTTAAAAGGGCGCTTATCAAACCGGTTTTCTTATTATAAGCTTAAGATAATGTCAAAACTAAAATGAAAGAATAATGAAAAAAAATAGACAAGAAGTCATTTCTGTCCCGCGCAATGGGGCAGAAATCC
>MGVC01000003.1 GCA_001800285.1 Elusimicrobia bacterium RIFOXYA2_FULL_39_19
AAGAACCCCGGAATTGCCGCCGCCTATTACATATATTTTTTCGTTTACTACACCTACCCCGGCACTCATCCTGCCGGTTGGAATAGCTGCTTTATTAGTCCATATATTTAATGCAGGGTCATATTCTTCTACAGAAGTTAACCCAACGTTTGTTACACCATTACTACCGCTAATTGCATATATTTTGTTATTAACTACAGCTAAGCCGTGCAAACATCTTGCGGTAAGCATGCTTGCTTTTGTGGTCCATGTAAGTAAAGGTACTTCACCAACAATATTTCCGGTAAAGTTTTGGCCTGCTTGGTTTACGTTTAATGAAACGAAATTTTTGTTTTCCGGGTTGAAAGTATAATCCGTTTTTGTTGGCGTTACTGTGTAATCACCGGATAATAAACCTGTAAACTCATAATACCCGTTTACATCGGTTGTTGTGTTACTGGTTGCTGTGCCTGTTAAATCAACTATTACTTCATTTAATGCAGTATTGCTTTCATCTTTAATATACCCGCTAATTGTATAGGTTGGCGGAATATATGTTCCTGAAAAATCCTGATTAATTTTGTTTACATTAAGTGAAGTATAGGTTTTATTCTCCGGATTAAATGCATAGTTTGCTTTTACCGGCGTAACTGTATAATCACCAAACCCCAGGCCTGTAAACTGATAATAACCATTTATATCGGTAACAGTATTTGCAGTTGAAACTCCGCTTAAAGAAACACTGACATCTGCCAGCGCAGTATGGGCAATATCTTTTACATAACCGCTTACAGAAAAAGTGTTTTCCTGTGTTTTGCTAAACACGGCATAATATGACAAATGCTCTAATTCCGCTACTATTTTGTTGTTTGATATATCCGCATACTGTACCGTCACAGGTTCCCATAAACTTGAACCTGTATTAAACGTATATATTTTCAAATCTTCACCAAAAAATACCGAATCATAACTGAAATTCATTATTGCTTTGGGCACAAATGACATGGCGTTAGGCGTAATATCATACATTAAACTTTGCGGGTATAAACCCTGGGTCATTATAGCCGTAACTGTCTGAGTGGGAATTTCTGAAAAAGCAATTTCTGTAATATTTATGCTATTGGCGTTTATGTGCTGTATGCTTACCTGGCCAAAGGTTTTGGCAACCGGTAACGTATCTCTGAAAATTGTTATAGTTCCAGTTTTTGCGTTTGAAACTTCAGTATCTTTTACCGTTACAAGTTCATATAAATATACCCCCTGATTAATACTTGAATCTATCTGCCAATTGATTGTATTTAAAGAACCTGAAGGTACATTTGACACTGTGTTTTTATATACTACAGCATTGTCTGTTATTTTTTTAACGGTCAGCGTTACGGAATCTGCAGGGGTTGCATTAGCAGTGACTAATTTATACTGAATTTCAAAAATACCAGATTGTCCTGATAACAGCGTTACCGGATCAGGTGTAATTTCTGTTACGCTTGTAATTACCGGCTTAATATCATTTATTGTTACTATAGTTTTCAGCGCAGCTGCTGAGGCTTCATCTATATCACCTACCTGCTCATTTGCATAACTTACTGCGTTTATATTTACAGTGTATGTGCCATTTGGAAGAATTATACCGCCTACTTTTCCATCCCACTGAATTTGCTGTACTCCACCACCTAATGAAGATGGCACAGCAATATCATCACTGGTTTCAATTATTTTTACTGAAATTTCCTGGGCAGGTTCTGAAAGTTTAAAATTTAGAAATGTTGGCTCGTTAAGTTTTGGGTTAAATTCAGCAGGAGTGAACTTCTGGCCGGAAAGTACAAAATCCGCATCAACGCTTTTATCAATAACCAAAGTTGTTTGTTCTTTACTCTGGTTTCCAGCCTGATCACTAACTGTGATCTCTATAGTATATGGACCGTCTATAAATGCATTTTCACCGTTATATAAATTAGTATTTACGCCATGACTTTCAGTACCGCTAAATATTTCTTTTACTAACTTTCCTGTATCTTTGTTAAAAACCTCTATTAATACATTTAAATCATCCGGCCTATTATCATTCAAAGTATATGAAATGACAGTATCATTTAAAGGAATTATTTGCGCAGGATTTACCGTAACATCGCTTATTTCAGGGGCTATATAATCCGGGGTAAACATTACGTTTATGCCGGCTGACTGCGGAAGTGAATAATCCGGAGTAAATGTAATTGCAATAGAGGCTTCTGTTTGTAATGGCGGTAAATAATTAGGTGTAAATGTTACAGCTATACCTGCATCCTGTGACAACCCCGTTTCTTCAAGTAATGCGTATTGGGAGCAGGAACTCAAATTTCCTTCCGCACTTTCATTACCGGATTGAGTATAAACCGACTGGTTGCTTATAAAGGTTTTATCCCAACCGGTACCCGTCCATTTATATATTGCCAGTTTGCCTGTATCTGTTATCTGTAACGGGTCATATTTGAAAACAACTTTTGCAGGACTGATAAACGCTGTACCGTTTGGCGTAATATCGTAAACTTTGCTTTTTAAACTTAACCCCTGCACAACTGCTTTTGCCAGCATTTCTGATGTTGACACAGTTTCACCTATTGCCATAGCATCAACATTTGATGTCAGTTTTACTACATTATCAGCGCTCGTTACCATGTAAGAAACATCCGCTTCTACAACATTTGAACCGGCGGACCAGTTTAATACTTTATCTGCAACGTATACCTCTATATAATAATGTTTTCCTTTGGGCACATCCGTTAAAGCATAAGTTACCGCTTCCCCCACAGACGGCACGGCGCTGTACTGCGTGTTAAACGGCGCCTGTTCCCAGTTATAATCTGCCTGATCTGAATATTTTATGCCTACTTTTCCATTTATCATATTGCCTGTTGTACCGTTATCACCGGTAGCGTTAAAGGCCAGGTTTATTATGCCGTTATCTGTAATGCCCGTTACGGTTAAATTATTTACCGCATCCGGCGCTGTATTATCCATTTTAAATACAGCTGATTTTTCTGTTTCCGTATGATTAAAATTATCAATTGCCTTATAATTTACAGTGTAACTTTCTTCATTTCCTGTTATTGAAAAACCATCGCTATATTCTGTCTCTGAGGGTTCATTTATTCCATAATACCTGCTTTTTACACCTGCTCCCGTGTCAACACTATTTACCGTTAATACGGATTTCCCTGAAATAAATGTATCTGTACCGTCAAAATATTTCGGCTGGGCCTCCAGCGCGCTTACCGGCGCTGTTAAATCTACGTACACTTCTTTGGTTTTTATATCCTCTATATTTCCTGCTATGTCTGCGGTTTTATACTGCACATAATGTAAACCGCTTTCAACAAGCGTAAATGTTTCTGCCGGTTTAAACAGGCCTGTGCTTTGTAAATCTTTGACTGCCCTGTATGTGGTAGCAGCTACACCGCTCATATCATCTGTGGCAGTAAATGAAATTGAGTTACTTTCATTTACATAAAGCGGGGATGTACCCAAAACCTGCCCGGCAACTACTAGCTGCGTCTGCGGTTTAACAATATCAAAAATATTCGGTTCATAAACTACCTGATATACGCATTCCGGCTTATTAGTATATTCATGGTCAAGAATAAACAACTTATTATCTTTAGTCCAATAATTACCGGGATCAATAGTTTTTCCATCATCTCTGAGCACCTGCACCGGCTGGTACTGCCCTGCAGACGGATCTGCTGTTTCTATCAGCATCCATTCCACCGGCGCCTGTGCTGTAACGGTAACAGCCGGGTTACCTGGCGCTAATACACCACCGGTTGTACCGGTCAAATACCCTACATTGCAGTCATTACCCCTGGAATCTACCAAAAAGTCATATATTCCATCACCATTTTTATCAACAAGATAATCTTCTACCTCATCTTCTTCCGAATGTTTAATAACCATTCTGGGGCCTGTATAAGTGTTCACGCTTTCTATAAGCGAAGTAAGCATACCGCCTAATTCTGCTTTATGAACAAAAAAGGCATCAAATTTAGTAAATGTGCCCGGGTTATCTGCCTTAAAATCCCACCTTACCATTTTCAGCCCGCCGGGTGGTATGTCGCCCAGGTTTAATTCCATTACCGGGCCTGATGGAGCGCTGTTTATCCAGGATGTTAAAGAAGTAAACTTTACCGGCGCGCCTGCTGCGCTGATAACCACAGGTTCTTTACTTTGTATTTTCATGTTTTTTGCGGTACCGTAACCCACATTTTTCACTCTTAATGAAAGTGAAAATGTTTCGTCGCGGTGTATTTCATAGTTAGGAAGCATATAATCCAGCACCAGCAGCGGCTGGGGGTTTACAGTAATACTGGCAGCAATAGTAGGCGTGCAATATTTCTGCAGGCCTATTCTGTATTTTGTAATGGCGCGCACTTCATAAGAAGCGCCCGTAATCTGCCCGGCACCCGCTGTAGGCACAATAAGCCAGTTAATCTCACGGCTATCACCATTACTATTTATGTTGCCGGTACCGTTTACGTAGGCCAGGTCATCGTCATCTATTTTTGAGAAAAACAACTGGTTTACCATAGTTCCGTTCATATCTTTAAACTCAAGGTAAATGGAAATATCTTCCATTATCTGGCTTCCGGAATTATTGGTTATGGTAAGAGTGGCATTAAACGCTTCACGCTCAAGTGTGGTTTTCTGGCCTATACTAAGCTTTACTAACGCATTGCATACTATATCCGCATTTAGTAAAACAGGATATAATACCAGTAACAACAGCATTACTGCCTGTTTAGCCGTACCCTTATACTTATTTGCGGAAATTATTGGGAACATAGGTATTTCTTTAAGGCCCATATTATTTTAGTCCTTTGTTACTACCGGGTATTTTTTAGACACCCAGACAGCCAGCCCGCCGGATAAATTTGTAACGTTATTAAACCCTTTTGATATCAATATTTTTGCGGCGGCTATACTTCTTTTACCTGTTTTACAGCAACACACTACAGGGTAATCTTTTGGCAGTTTCACGTACCCTTCATCTAACACATCTAACGGTATATTTACAGCACCCGCTAAATGCCCTGCCTTAAACTCTGATTCGGTACGGCAGTCAAGCACGGTAAACTTATACCCCTTAGCTATTAGTTTTTTAAAAGTATCCACAGGCATATTATCTATTTTAATTTCCGTACTTGTGGGCGCCGGTTTCCCGCATATCACATTGTAACCGGCTGATTCCCAGCCTTTTATACCGGATTTTAATATTTTTGTGTTTTTATACCCCATACTTACCAGTTTTCTAAACGCCTGCTGGCTTTGGGAACAACCCGCATCATCACAATAAACTATTATGGCCTTATATTTTTCATAATCATTTCCAACACTTTTTATTTTTGATACCGGTACATTTATAGCGCTCTCTATATGCATTTCACTGAAACTTATTTTATTTCTGCAGTCTATTAAAAGCAGGCTTTCCTTATTATTAAGTTTATCTGCCAGCTCAACTGGCATGATAAAACAGGCGTCATCAACACCCACTGCCTGCGCTTTGGCAGTTAAACCACAGATAGAAACAAATAATACAAAACTAACTATAAATGTTATTCTTTTTTTCATTTTTTTTGGTTCCCTCTTCTTACTTCTTTTGATTTCCTTATTCTGTTGCCTGTAGCTCATACTTTACTACGTCCAAATGGTCTGCTTTAAAATCTAAAATGTAAATATTTCCCTTTCGGTCAATTTGATAATATTGATCATCACTAAAAACACTAATAAATATCCTATATTGCACTACAAACAGACAATTTCCATTTTTATCATATTTATATATTTTTACACTATGGCTTTTTGGTGGTGATCCTCTCATAGAAATACTGCTGATTTCATTTACTGTTATTTTCGCTCCATAAAGATTTCCATTGTCATCAATATGAAAATAATGTAATTCATCTAAATCATTGAATATTCCTTTTTCAATGTCACGTTTTAATGTTTTTACACCGCCTTTTGTATTTGTTGTTTTCACATATTGATGTTTTTTATCCCGCTCAAAAGAATATTCATTTTTATTTTTATCTGTAAGTTTATTTCTTTTCATTATTCTAAATTCATTATCTACATCTACGTTGTTTTTGTCATCGTAAAGCTTTTTATTACGAACATTTACAAGAGATTTACCCATTTTTAACACATTGCCATTTGGGTCTAATATTACATTTGTATAAGGTGATTCCAAATATATTTTTCCATCTTTATTCACATATATAACTGTAATTGAAGAAGGTACATCAGTACTGATAACCACTAAATTTCCCGTTGGCCCAATTTTAAATAACCCTGGCTTACATTTGTATAACTCCCTTTGAAAAAGATATATTTCACCATCGTCAGAAACGCTATACAATGGTTTTGTAAAACCACCCATTCCTTCATCGTAACCAAAATATATTTTTTCATAAGGAATACTATAAATAGTTTTTTTTACGTAATTATTTGCTTCAGCATAGATGATATTTGCATTAAATATTATTAACAACACTGCTAAGATGTTTTTGTAATAAGTCATTGAAATCTCCTTGTTTTATTGCCTTAATCTTCTAGGTATATATCCTGCTTGATACAACTGATATAATGAGTAATTACTTTTTGTTCTTACGCTTTGATATTTAACATCATCATTAGATCCCACTGCTTCTATGTAATCAACAGTTCCGTTAGCATTGATTTTAAGGACCATTAGCACATGACCAACAGCAATCAGTAAGTCCCCAGGAATGATATCGTTGTCCGTGGCACTTACATATCTTACTGCGTCCGAATGGTTTTTTATTCCATCAACATTTAATTTCCAAACATCATAATCTAAACTTTGTGCCCAGGAATATCCTGCCCATTTTGCAGCACAGGATACTAAACCACTGCAATCTAACCCATAACCCTGATAACCGCCTTGGCCACCATCACTAACTGAGATTTTACCGCCAAACCAACCGCCAGCATTTTCCCAGCTCTGGCCTAAATATGCTGTAGCCCATCTGACAAATGCTTGTTGTTGAGTACTTCCTTGCCTATCAAAACTATCATTAAGAAAACTTATTCTTGTAGCATATTCGTTTGATGGAGCATCAAATTCCTGTGCTCCCTTTGTTATCCTTACTCTATATCTGTATCCACCGCCTTCATAATCACCGGTATATTCAGAATCATTTCTAATACAAATTGGATTAAAATGCCAATCCTCTGGATCAGTATATACATATAAATACGATGGATCTTCAGAAATATAACTATAACTTCTATTGCTGTTACCAAGATTAATACTTGCCCTTCTTAAATATGCTGAAAAATATACACTTATATCAGTTTTAAAAAACTTTAAATCTGAATAATACAAAATGTTTGGATACAATTCTGGCGCCAATTTTACCTGATCCTCAAACCCTCTTGACGGATCAGGTGCCAAAGAACCTTCCGCACCCAAGCAATACCAGTTTCCATCATTACTCAACGATTCATCTGAATAGGCATGGTCAGCTGTGGTTATTATTGCTTTTGCCCTTACTGAATCACCAACAAAAGGATAATATGCTCTTTCATTTAATACACTTGTATCATTATGGTAATAAATCTTTAAATCAAACACTGTCAGTTTTGCGCTGTCAATAAATACTTCTGCCTGGCCTTTAAAAGCAGTTGCTTTTAATTCTACACCTTTCAAATTACTTTTTGAAAGCCCTTCTATATATAGTGTTTCAGGTAATTCTGCATTTGTAAATGTGGCAGGCAGAGATACAGGATTTCCGCTTAGTTTATTTTCTTTCCAAACCCTTATGTTTTCTGAACCGGCTGTACATTCTAACTTTATGGTGTCTATAGAGTTTCTTGGCTGAGCAGGAAATATAGTGACTTTTAATAAATCATTTTCATTAGAAGTTGTAGTTGGCAGGTCTGCTGAATCTATTATATTATTATTGTTATCATCATCCTGGTTTTCACACACAAAACCGCCTTCCGAATACTTATCTGCATCAGGAACGTTTTCTATGTTTAGCATATCTTTTTTTGTTACTGTTATAGTTTCTTTTGCCAGATCACTGCCAGTAGCACGGATTAGTATATCATCCAGTTCTGCACTTGGGGCAAGGCCCTGCACATACATTCTTACAGGCACGCCTACCACCATGCCCTCCAGCTGAACCTGTGGGTTTGGTGCGCCGGCTTCTGTTCTTATAAGGGCTTTGTTCGGGTCACTTACTGATATGGTTACAGGTTCTGGGTGATTTATTTTCAGGGTTATGTCCATTGGTATTTCTTCGTATTGGGGCACTATGTTTCCCTGCGGAAAGCTAATAGCTACACCGGACTCACCATTTACGGTTATTTCTTTCATATCATAGCTAAGGGCGTTGGTGCCGTTTAATGAAGATTTGTACTCAACTTCTATCAGGCCGGTCCCGGTTTTAAGCGCCGTAAATAATGGTTCGTTGGAAGTATTGTTGCTGAATGTGCCAAAATCTGCGGGGGTTACACTCCACTTATAAGTGCCTGCGGGAATCCGGGGCTGGCCGTCTGCCCTTACACGCAGAGGTTGGTTTAAAAACATAGTTTCCTGGTACTGGGATATTTTTACGCTGTTGCAGGTAACGCCGGCTACATTATCTATACCAAAACCTGAAAAACCGTTTTTCTTAAAGGTAGCCATGTTTATGGACAAACCGTTTATGCCATTTCTTGTGTAGGTGGCGCGGTCCGGTTCTTGTATGCCGCTTGCATTTCTACCGGCTATATAAATTATTGCAAATATTTTGCTGTTAATCGGCGCTGTTTTAGTGTAATTATTATGGTCTACAGGATAAAACCAGCCATTTATTTCAATAGTTTTATAATTTATCACTGATTTGGGTATAGGAACATTATCTTTTCTGAAAGCAACACTGACAAGAGCAGACTCATTCGGTTTTAGTTCCTGAATTGGTTTACTTTTTATAAAACCATCATACTCACAGGAGGTAGTTATACCAAAAGCGCTTACATTACCCGTGTTGGTAAGTTTAAACATAAATTGTTTTGATTCTGCTACTTCAGGGTTGTAAAAATATATATTAACTACTCCGGGTTCCGGTATAAGAGTAGGCTGTACAGTACCTGTTTCATAGGTCATGTTTAGGGTAACTTCATATTCATCTGTGATGGTGGTAGGTTCTACTACCCAGTCAAAGGTAATAAATTCCGGCGGTAGTGGCAGGTTTATTACGTTGTCTGTATAACTAGTGCCAGGTATAAACTCTGCGGAGACCGCTTTTGATGTGTATCCCTGGCGTGTAACTATGACGTTATAGAGCGATGTATGAATATTATCAAACCTGGCGGTACCGTTTATGTCTGTAGTCTGGGTAAAGGCAAGGTTTTCTATGTCCTGGTTTATTAGTTTTACTTCCGCGCCGGCTATGGGCACGCCGCTGTTTTGGTCTGTTACTACTACCATTGCCTTACCGGTAAACGAAGCTGTTACCCTAAATAGTGTGGGGATGCTTTCTTCCGGCAGGTTATCTGCGCTGACTTTCAGGTTTCCAAAGTAATCGCCATAGTTTATTTCTGTGCCGGGTGTTATAGAAAGGGCAAACTGCACAGAAGTACCCGGCTGTAGGTTGCCCAGCTGGGGACTGTTTATTAGTGTTACCCAGGCAGGGTTTGTAATACTGACTACCGCATTTTTTATTTCCGCATAACCGGTATTTTCTATTACTACTTTACGGGTGTCTGTTTCCCCTTTGTTTATGCTGACCTGCAAAGGGTCAAATGAAATTACCGGCTCCGGCACTATAAAAGAAAGGTTTATTATTGTTTTTCTGGTTATGGGTATTGTAGTTGCACCTTCAGTTACCACACCGGCGGCAGTTAACTCAAAAGTTGCGTTGTCAGGGGCGTCTGCTGTAGAATTAAATGTAAGCAGTATATCTTTTTTACCGGGATTTAGTGTATCAATATGGCTTACATTTACATTTGCGGTAACTTCAGGCGTGGGTACCGGCTGGGACAAAGTAAGGTTTATATTTGATATAGGGTTTTCACCAAAGTTGTTTAGTTTTATGCCCACCTGATTTGGGATAGTTCTTACCATTTTCATATTTATCATTATAGGTTCAAAATCCATACCGTAAACATGGAAAGAAGTATCTATTTCTGATGTCAGCTGGTCTGGGTGCACTGCGGATACGCCGTATATACCGGATTCACCTTTTAATAAACGGTAAGTGTAGGTATAATTGCCTGATGAATCTGAATTTATTTTATATAGCTGTTCTGCGTTGCGTACATAGAGTTTTAAGTTTATGGGTGTTACCTGCGTAACAGGCAGGCCGGTAGCATTGTCTATTACCTGGCCGGATATTATGACGTCCTGGCCTTCTTCATAGGCAGGTTTGTCTGTTTGCGCGGTTATATTATAAGGAAACTGGGTAGAAGTAATAAATTTGCTTACGTTAAAATCACTGCCTGCCACAGGGTTTTGGGTATCATAGTTGTAGTAAGTGTTTTTTATTTTTACTTCTATTACTACGTTTTCCGGTACGTTTACCGGTATTTGCAGAGGTATAGGCGCAAACAGAAAGCTGGAGTTGCCGTTTATTTTTGCTATAGAATAGGAGCGGTAAGGTTCTATATTATTTATGGTGGTATCATCATCCTGGGCAACAGTGTTTTGCGCCAGTATTCTGCCGGCATAATCTTTCAGGTAAATCGTGATATCTTCTACGGGCGCGTTGTTGTACTTGGTAAGTATGTCTATGGGTGCGCTGCCGCGGTTGAAAAACTGTATTGTTACATGGCCGGTTTTGTTTTTTATAATGTCGTTTACATATATGTCTGCTATGGGTTCTATGGGATTTTGTGTTTTTATGTCAAACTTTGCGTATCTTCTTACGGTTGTGCCGGGGCTTGAAGGCAGGTATAAATATGTTTTCAGCGTGCCGGTTGTGCCTGCATACCAAGAAGGGATGGCAAGAACAGCCGAAGAGTGGCCATAACAGGAACCGTTTATGTTTATTGCAGGCGCATTGCTGGTGTAAATATGGTTGTTGTACGTATCATACAGGTCTACCGCTGCCGGGCCAAAGCTATGGGCAGAGGTGTCAAGGTTGGTTATTTTTAATTCCAGATTATCAAAATATTTTTTTGTTAGCATAAGCGACGGGGCTGAAAGCTCAAAAGTTGCCGGGATAACAGCGGTTTCTACGGGTTGGCTTTCGTGATTTAATTTGTCCAGGGCTATAAGTTTATAGGTAACTTTTTTACCATCAGTAAAATGCACATCCGTAAAAGTGTTGGCAGTTACGGGCATTATGTTTAGCTTTATGTTGTCACAGTAAATGTTATAGCCTTTCAGGTCAGTTTCTGCTGATTTTGCCCATACTATTTCTGCGCCGTAGCCGGGTTTGATGGTTATAGTAAAGTTTTCCGGGATAGCGGGAGGTGTGTCTATTTTAAAGTGGGTTACTGCTTCGCCTGCGTTGCCGGCGCTGTCTGTAGCAGTTACTTTAAGCGTATAATCACCGTCTTTATTTATTGCGGTATTTGCGGCAAGGGGCTGATTGTTAAGCAATAGGGATACCGCGCAAGCGTTCAGGTCTGAAACCTGATATGCCGGGGTAAGAGAAGTTTCAAATAACTGATTTTCTAAAATGTTTGTTATAGCTACAACAGGAAGTGTTTTGTCTATTGTGAAGTTCAATTTAAGGGTAGATGAATAACCGGTTTGGTCTATGGCATATACTGATAATTTGTGGCTGCCTTCTGCAGTTATGGGTACACCGCTTTCAGTAGGAATTTCATCCACTTTTATGTTGTAGGTATCAAGGTTAAGGTCTGTTATGGTGACTAGGGGTGTTACATCTGTTTTATAAAAACCGTTATTGGTTACGCCTGTTACAGTAATTTTTGGCGGTGCTGCGCTGAATGATACACTGGCTGTTTGGGATGGCGCGCCTTCATTATCTAAAGAGTCAAGTGATGTAACTACATAATACCACACAGCGTCTGCAGCGGGTGAGTCTGAGTATGTTGGGTCAAGGGTTTGTACAATTGGCGTAAGGCCGCTGATGCTTGTAATTATATGGTCTGCCCTGTAAATATTATATTTTGCCGGAGTTTCACCTGATGAAGGCGGGTTCCAGTTAAGTAGTATTTGGGTACCGGTTTGTGCTCCGGTAAGGTTTTCCGGTATGTTGGGCGCCGTTCTATCAGATACGCCGGTAAAAGTTGCGGAATGTGCGCCCTCGTTGCCGGCTTTATCTACCGCTGTTACGGTATAAGAGTATTGGCCGTCAGCGGCAGGTGTGTCTGAGGTAAGGTTTGATGTTATGTTTTGCTGAATTACTATATTATCACGGTAAAGAATAAAACGTTCTATGGTTGGCACGGATTCATTGAATGGATAGGTCCAGGTTATTCTGATGGTACCGCCTTTTTGCGATATTGCGGTTGGCACTAATGGTTGCGAAGGCGCGGTAGTGTCTATTTGAAAAGTTTTTCCGCTGGAAATTGTGGTACCAATATTATTTTTTAAGTCTACACCAGAAAAATCAAAGGTTCCTTCGCCGTTTGTGCCTTCTGTAATGGTAAATGTGCCGGACCAGTTTGCCTGAGAGCCTGTTAAAATTACAGGTACTGGCGTGTTTCCTAAAACATTAAAAAACAATTCCGGTGCTTGGCTGACCGGTTCGTTAGTGTTTACGGTAACTGTAACCAGCCCGGCTTTTACTGGAGATTGAGGATTTATGGTAATTGAGGCTGAGGGGCCCTGGGTATCTATGTTTATGTTTTTTCCGGATGTTATTTGTGTGCCTGTATTATTAAGGAAGTCTTTGCCTTCAAACTGAAATACTGAGTTGCCGCTTGCAGTGCCCGGCTGTATAGTTAACTCGCCGGTCCATATAAGCGGGTCTGTTGTAGAGTTAAGCAGGACTGGAATTACCGGCCCGGAAATAGGGACTAAGTTAAGAATAGGAACTATAGAAAGAATTTCTGTGACTGTAAGATTTACTGTATGCACACCCGTGCCAAGCGGAGCCGGCGATAAAACTTCTACAACTGCGCTTGGGGCTGCAGCATCTGAAGCTACTTCTATAACGTTTGATATTTCGCTTTCTGTGCCGCCGGCATCTATGCCGGTTACAGCATAATACCATACGCCATCTGAAGGGGCAGTATCGGTATAATTTATTGTTGTTACATTTCCGGCAATTTTTGATACACCGGATTCGTTTTTTGTTGTGAATAAGCGGTCGGCACGGTAAATATTGTAATAAGCAGGTATTTCACCTGCGGGCTGGTTCCACGTAAGCAGGACTTTACCGCCCTCCTGCTGTTGGCCTTCAAGCGTATCTACCTTTACGGGAGCCGTAAGGTCCAGTAGTACGTTAACTATGTTTGAAAACTGGCTTTGGCCTTTTGTGTCATAAGCAAGTGTTTTTATGTAGTTATTGCCTTCTATTAAAGAAACATCACTGAAAGAATATTCACCTAAACCGTTTGAAACTACGGATTTTATGTATTCATCATTGGTATATAGTTTTACCGAAAGGTTTGCTTCTGCAGTACCGCTGACGGTTATCAGCTGGGAACCTGAGGCATGATTGTTTTGCGGGAACGTAATTTTGGGGGCAGGAGGTGATGTATAGTTTATTGTTGCCCGGACTGTTTTGGTAACAGTATTGTTGTAAGTATCGTAGGCAATAATTTTAATATCGTAAACACCGTTATTTTCAAGCAAGGTGTTCCAGTACCAACCGTAGGTTGTACCGTTAGCTGCCTGAGTAGCCGTATATTTTATTGTGTTTCCTAAATAAAATTCTACTTTGCTTATTCCTGATTCGTCTGTTGCTGAGGCTGTTATTTCAATTGGCCTGCCTATTACATCATTTTCTTTAAGGTTTATTATTGTTAATTCCGGAGGCAGCGTATCTGCTACGGCATTGTTTGAAATTTCAGAAACGTTGCCGTATTTACCAACTGTTTTTAAGACAAAGTAATAATTTTTATCAAACGTAAGCCCCTGGACAGTGTAGGTTTCCGGTTCATCTTTTGCACCAGGCACTATAGAATTTGGAAGCAGAGTAGCAAGGCTCCAGTTATCTGCAGTAACGGGCACTAAAGGCATATAAGCAATTTGGTACTCTTTAATATCATCTGAAGGATTGGTCCAGGAAAGAGTAATGGACTGCTGCACCCAGTTTATTTGAGCTGATAAATCATCTACCGGCAGAGACGCGCCTATCCAGGGATAAAAAGTTATATTGTCTGATACCTTATCACCGGCAGTTCTGAGGTAATCCGGGTTATTTATATGTTTTGGGCCTAAGAGGTCTCCCCACCAGTTGTTTTCTGCGTTTATTGTAGGAATGTTTGAGGTGATAGAGTTTGTCATGCCAAAATTTATATTCCCTGATATGTCATTGTTTTCTATGGTTTGACTGTAGGTAATATTAGCGCTTGGATTGTAATAAGCGCAAAGGCCAATGTTATTTGATTTTATTTCATTTTCTTTTATAATTGCGGAAGATGCGGCAAAATAAATGCCATTGTAATTTGAGTTTATATTGTTATCTGATATTAATGGAGAACCATGCCCTAAAATGTTTATGCCGTTGTTATTATTTTGCAGTACGTTATTACTAATTGTACAATTGCTGTTCCAAAGCCTTATTCCTCCGTCACCGCCATTGCTTTTGATAGTATTTTGACTTATTGTGCCGCCAAACATCTCGCAGGAAATGCCGGCTGTTCCAGCGCTTCCCCCAACAGCATTATTTTCTACAGTACAATTTGAAACAGTTGCTTTTGAAGTGTTTAATAAAATACCCCCGCCAAAACCATTGCTGACATTACAGTTTGATACAGTTACTTCTCCTGTTTTATCGGTTACTACAGTATTTGCTATCTCTACCTGTTTGCCGCCGCCATAACCACCATATTTTACTATGCAGTGGTTCATTATACTGCCGTCAACACTATTTCCGGAAAACACTACACCGCGCCATTGGGCAGGACTGCCAACACTGGCCCCATTTCCATCTGTGTCTATTCCATCAGCTGAATCATCATGCCAGCTGGTAAAAGTAATGGGATTAGTTTCGGTTCCCTGAGCATTTAAAACGCCGTTTATTTCAAAGGACTGTCCGGGATTACCTGTCTCGTTAAATTTTATAACTGTTCCGGGATCTATTTCAAAGGTTGCCCCGGCTTTTACTCTGAATCCTTTAGGGGTAATTACGTAAGGAATACTTGCGTTAACCCATTTCCCGTTGCCAACCCCCACGAAAGGATCGTCACACCATACCGAAATACCGGTATATGTATTTCCGGTGACAGTATTATTGTAATATTTTGGGTAACTGTCATTATACTGATAGAACGGATAACTATTTATATGATTTGTTACTATGTTTTCATTTATATTGGCTGATGAAAGACTGGATGAAATACCATAACTGGTGTTTGCTGTTATAGTGTTGCCTATAATATTTGGATTAAAAGCTGAGCCTTCAAGGTGGATCCCTTCATAATTGCTGCTTATTGTATTATTTGTAATTACACATAATGAAGAATCAGCTCTTATGCCCCAGTTTGTATTATTAGAGATTGTGTTTGATTTTAGCAAGCCCTGAAACATTGTCACTGCATAAACACCGGTTACATTATTTGTTATGTTGCAGTTTGAAATAGTTGCTGATGTGATACGTAATTGTATACCGGCAGAACTACTGTTGGTAATAGTGCAATTTAATATTTGTATTTCCGATTCACCTGTAGAATCTAATGATTCTTTAACATATACCTGGCCATTACTGTCGGAACCACCATATTTTACTATACAATGGTCCATAATACTGTTTTTTATACCTACTCCTGAAAAATATAAGCAGTCCCATTGGCCGGGAGCGCCGGTTCCAGTGCTACCATAAGAGGGGTCATCATCACTGGTAAAAACTATGGGGTTTTCTTCGGTTCCCTGCGCGGTTAAAACGCCTTTGATTAGTAATTGGTTATTGTTTGCAAACTTTACTATTACTCCCGGGTCTATGGTCAATGTTGCCCCTAACGGCAGGACTGGATACACATCAACTATATAGGGGCTGCCCGCAACTGTCCAGTGGTTTGCACCATTAAGCGTACCAGGTACATAGGTTTGGCAGTAACCGGATATATTTATTCCGGCTAAAATAGAAAATATTATGCAAATGATTTTAAATTGTTTTCTGTTCATTGGGTTTCATCATTAAAAAATCTGTAAAATAACAAATTTAAAGAGACTCTTTGATTTTTTCTTTTGTATTTTCGATACAGTTAATTATAATTTTATTTTCAGGATCATTTCTTAATGATATTTCGTACTCAATTAAAGCTTTACTGTATTTTTTCTGAACATAATACAAATGACCGAGCGTTTTATGTGCGACAGAAGAATGTTGATCTATTTCTATTGCCTTTTTTAGCAATTCAAATGTTTTATCATAATTCCTTGATCCCAAATATATTGTAGCAATATTGACTATTGCTTCAATATTATTTTGATCAATTTTGATAGCTTCTTGAAATTCAGAATATGCATTTTCATAATTTTTTAATATGAAATGCATTTTTCCTAAATTATTATGCGCTGAAGAAGAATTCTTATCATAATCAGTTGCTTTTTTGAGCTCTATAAATGCTTTTTCAAAATCATTATTTTGAGCATATAAAATACCTATTGTTTCATGCACCTTACTATTGCCTGGATATTTTCTGGAAACATCTTCCCATAACATTATCGGATTTATATACAACCGATTTCTTTTATAACTTACAAAACACAAAATAGAATAATATCCTATTAAAAACAGGATCAATATTAAGTTAATATTGCCATGTTTCATTTTTTGTAACTTTTTTAACAAGAAAACAATTGTAAAAGCTATAATGAAATATATTCCAAACGCAGACAAATACAAACGATTTTCTACCATAACATTTGTTGTAGGAAAAAAACTTGAGGTTGGAGAAAGTGTTACCAAAAACCACAGAACACCAGCTATTAGTATTTTTTTTGTTTCCCGATCTACTTTTTTAACCAGATAAACAAATAATGAAATTAACATAAAAATAATTGCAACAGAAACAAGTATCCTTATTTCAAATATTGACTCTAAGGGTTTTACGATATGAAAAAATGAAAGACTATATGGATAAAAAATATTACCTACATACCTTAATATAACAAATGATTGCATTATAAAATAATCAGACCACCTTATTGTAATTTCCGTTGCTTCTAAATCACCTATTCCACCTAAATAAAAATACCTACAAATTAAATAAACAATAGATAAAATCCAATACATTGCGTGATATTTTATTCGTTTTTTAACTCTTTGCAAATGTAAATTACTTAAAAGTACATAATCAATTATAATTAAAACAAGTGGTAATGTAATTGATATCTGCTTTGAAAACAATGACAAAATAAAACTTAATAATGATAAAATTAAAAAATACATATTTCGCTCAAAAGCATTTAAAAATAGTATTATAGATAAAACATAAAAAAACAAAGCCAAAATATCTGAGCGATTAAAAACATATGCTACAACTGAAGAATTTATTGGATGTATTGCAAAAATAAATGCTGTCACTAAAGACAATATTTTCTTATTAATATTAGAACTATTTATAAAAAACAAGAGCTTGTTTGCTAAAATAAAAATCAGAACCACGTTAAATGAATGAATTATCAAGTTAAACATTCTGTACCCAAACGGGTTCAGTTCTCCTAAGCTATAATTTAAAGCATAAGTTAAATATACTACTGGTCTTGACGGATCATTACGATTGGATGTGTTTATGTTTTTCTGATAAGGGTGTATTAACTTATTCACGACTGTATTTAATTCTTTTATATCTGGGTTCATAACTATCTTTGGGATATCATCTAAAATAAATGGGGCATTTAAAGACTTGTAATATATTGGAAATGATATAATAAACAACAAACAATAAATTAATATCTGTTTATTTATTGGTGAGTCATTAGTAAACTGTTTATCTTTATGGTGTTTTTTAAACATAGTTTAATTTATTTTTTATTTCCATATTGCAAACTTTAAATTGCTATTCAATAAATCAAAATATATAATCCTTGGCATATTGTTATTGTCAAACATTACCGATATATCTTTTTGATTTCCACCTATATTTATTGAATCAACAATTTCAGCAGCCCACGAAGAACCTGTCCATTTTACAAATTTCAAATTGTTTGAAGGATAATCTTTATAAGCTATACATATTTTGTTATTTGAATCAAGTGAACTATTAGGCATTATCCCATCACCAATTGTCTGAATATCCCAATCTGAACCAGTCCATTTTGCATATCTAATGTACTTGCTAGGATTCAACCATGCATAATAGGTTATATGAGGATTATTATTTGTATCAATATTTATACAACTATACATACCTGCATATTTTTTTTGAATTGTTGTAATATCCCAACCTGAACCAGTCCATTTTGCATATTTTAATCCAAAATTAGTATTATCATAATAAGATATATGAGGATTATTATTTGTATCCAGTGCTATTGATGTGTGCCACCCTACATCACCTATGGAATCAACTGTTTGAATATTCCAAGAAGAACCAGTCCATTTTGCATATTTAAGATCTAAATTTGTGGCATCATAATATGATATATGAGGATTACTATTTGTATCCAATGTTATTGAAGTGTAATAACCTACATCACCTACTGAATCAACTGTTTGAATATCCCAAGAGGAACCAGTCCATTTTGCATATTTAAGATCACCGTTTCCCCCATAATAAGATATATGAGGATTATTATTACTGTCTATACCTATTGATGAATATCCACCTACTGAATCTACGGTCTGTATATCCCAATCTGAACCAGTCCATTTTGCATATTTTAGTGTTGAATTTGTATTATCATAATAAGACATTTGAGGATTATTATTTAAATCAATGACCAAAGCATTTTGTCGACCTACATCACCAGTTGAATCAATAGTCTGAACTTCCCATATACCAAGTATTGCAGGATTTGCCGAAAGAGTAACCACTGTGGTTTGAGGAGCTGTTAATGACGGGTCCGTAAGGCTGGTTGGAGACAGAAAACTAAGATCAAATGATTTCTGTGTACCGCCTGTCAAAGAATTAAACATGGTATTTTCTGTATCAAGTATGGGGTTCCAGGTAGAGCCTGATTCCTGCCACTGCAATGCAAAAGTATCTTTACCGGGAACAGTGCTTAAAACCCAGTTAGTAGGAGTTGTATTTGTAGCACGAATTTTCATTTTTGCGTTATCTGTGCCAGGATTAGCTACCGTAAAGTGCCCGCCTGTAGTAGAAAACGTACCTGCCCCGTGTGTACCCGCATCCCAGGTGTTTGGTGTTACTTCCACACCTATGGTGCCAGCAAACAAAACTGTTTGTATAAACATAACTACTGCCGCACTGTATAAGACTGCTTTAAACTTAGCCATCTTTTTATTCTCCTATTTCATTAGTTTATTTTCTATATTATAAATGGAAAAATCTTTTCAAAAATATTAAACTGCCTGGTTTGTGTTTCTATCCAAAGCGGAATTATAACTTCCAGGTTTATCACTTCACCAGGACTTGGCACTTTTTCTACTTTTACTATACTCTGCCACTTTTTGTTATAAAACTTTATTTTTTTTGGGGTTTTAATAGAAAAACCATTTACTTCTGCTGTTTTTCCAGCTTCTACAGTAACTTCAGCAGTTCTTATTGCAAGCCAGGCTGTATCAGGTAAATCTTCATAGCTTTGAGAAAACTGTTTTCCGTATTCTTTACAAGTTAATAATGATATTTTATATTTTGCTGTTTTATTATCTCTATTTATTACTTTTAGAAAACATTTGTCTATGCCAATAAGCTGTACTTTTTCACCAGGAACAACGTTTTGCACTCTTATAAAGGAAGGATTTACCAAAATACCCGCAGAATTAAGATTTGAAGATATAAATAGTATTAAAATTGGACACAAAATATATTTAATTTTTCTTTTCATATTTATTATAATTGTTGATTCTAAAAAAAGATTATAATTTTAACTAGATTTGTTTACAACATTGTTACCTACTGAAAATAAAAAATGCCAAGTTTTACCTGGCATTACTTTTCAACATTTTTATTGGTACAGGAAGTACCATATTACCTCTCAGGGTTACTTCTTTTTCACTTTTAAATACATTTGTATTGTATTCTAATTGAAAACCTTTGTCAAGCGTTTGTATTTTGCTGTTGTTTGCATTTTACTGACGAATATTATTGTTTTCATAGGCTCATATATACTGGGAAATTTTAAGGCATAATCATCATTCAATACGTATTATAGCACAGAATTTTAAAATATTTCCTTATTCTATGTAAATTTTAAATGAACTTTAAGTCACTTTTATTTATCCGACGATATATTTTAGAGGCCATTTTTACCCCCCCCCCTACTTCTTGACAGCTTTTGGTATATATAAGGTATTTTTGTGTTTTGGTGTGTTATAAAATGCTTTGTATTCATAATAATAAAGTTTTGATAGAAACCCAGGCTTGACAAACCTAAACCCAACCGGTCAATAACCAATACCATATGGGCCTAATGGTTAGCTGATACTTTACCTTCTCAAAGGTGTATCCAATATCATCATATTCGTCATCAGTAAGAATTAATCCTCTCTTTAAATTATAATATTTCATCGCTTCAGCCAATCCATTCAATTCTCTGGTTTTTATTGTTTTATCATCCAAGGAATAACAAACCTGAAGCACATTTACTATCTTTTTTCCTTCTTTAATTACGAAATCACATTCGTTTTTACCTCTATGGAAATAGATCTCATTTTTTCTCCTTTTAAGTTCTATACATACAAGATTTTCGTAAAACCTGCCTTTATCTTCTGAAAATCTGAAACCTATATTGTCTGCAATGGCATTATCAATAAAATATACCTTCTTGTTTGAATAAATCTGTTTTTTTAGTGATAAATCATATTTTTCTAACAAAAATATTAAATAAGAATTTACAAGATACCCGAAATAGTCCTTTACCGTAGTAGAACTACCCAAACCTACAACACTTTTTAGAGAGTTAAAACTTATTTCTTTACCAATATTACTGGCACTATAATAAACTAGTTCTCTAATCTGTTTTTCACTGGCTATTTTATACCTTGCGATTATGTCTCTATAAAGCACTCCTTCATAAAGCCTCTTTAAATAATCCGTATTGCCTGTCTTTATGTATTCAGGCATTCCACCACTTTTCAAATATTTTGAAAAATATCTTCTTATAACACTTTTAATATTTGTATTATACGACTTGCGCAAATCATAAGATAATTTATTATATTTTAAATATTCATTGAACGAAAATGGGAATAATTCAACCTGAACATATCTACCTGTTAAATGAGTGCCAAGTTCTTTGCTTAACATTGACGCATTTGAACCTGTAATATACACCTTTTTGCCTTCATCATGCAGCCTTCTTACAAAACGCTCCCAACCCTCAATATTTTGAATTTCATCAAAATAAAAAGTATCTTGCTCTCCATATAACTCAATAAACAGTTCATGAAGCATTTGGAAATCGCTTAAACCAAAATTAATAAGCCTTTCATCATCAAAATTCATATAATAGTCTGATTTTTGATTTTTTTTTCTCAACTGCTGCAAAAGCGTAGATTTACCGCATCGTCTTATACCGCTGATAATGACAATGAATTTTGATTTGCCGGTTTTTTCCAGGTCAACAAAAACATCTCTTTCAACTACATCCCTGTCTACTAAATCCCGTCTTTGGTCATTTATAACCCGTAATAAATTGTTTTTATTCATATCTTATCTCTCCTTTTATTGTTGCAGGCATTACTGCAACATTGATCATGCCCTGATTGTAGCATTTTTCCACTGGCATTGGAATATATGTAACCAATATTTCCATTGGCATTGGAACTTCAATGCAAGCACAAATAATTCATTAAATGCAGAATAATGCGTTTTTAATATAAGCCAAAGTGTCTATGGGAGTGTCTAAAATAGATTTCAGTTGTTTAGATGCATATTCACGCAGGGCACCGGATATAGACTGCTCTATCCTAAAAATGTTTATAAACGGTATTTCCACCAGGCTGGTATCAGAAGTAATGGACCCTCTGCTTGGGCACCGGATAATCAGTGCTGCTGGTGTTTCAAGAATCACAAAGAGCCTAACCAGCATTGTAAATAAGCACCATTTGAGAAAATTATCTGATGAGTATCTGTATTTAATAATGGATGGTGTATATTTTAATGTTAAAAACCCAATTTTAAAAAAAAGGCGTTGTGTACTTGTTGTTTACGGAATTAAGACTAACGGCAAAAGAGAACTGATTGATTTTCAGTTGGCTTCCCATGGCGAATCGCAGGAAGCCTGGGAGTTGTTTTTAAACAGACTTTACCACAGAGGCCTTGAAGGTAAACAATTGAGACTTATTGTGCGGGATGGAAACGAAGGACTTAAAAATGCAATTGCAACTGTATTTCCCATGGTTGCCCAACAACCTTGCTGGGCTCATAAACTAAGAAATGTTGCTAATAAACTTCATAAACATACGCAGGGTGCTTGCATCAGCCAGGCAAGATTGATTTATAATGCCTCAAATGCAAATACTGCTTTGAAATGTTTCAGAGAATGGGTTAGAAACTGGCAAGTGGCAGAACCAAAAGCTGTAAAGTGCCTTACTGATGATATTGACGACTTATTAAACTTTTTTAAGGAACCTGAACATTTGTGGGTAAAACTCAGAACCACAAATATTATTGAACGTTGTTTTAGGGAAGTTAGGCGCAGAACCAGGCCTATGAGTTGTTTTCAGAACAATGATAGTCTTCATAGAATTATTTTTGCTGTTTTCAATAGATTAAATAAGTCTTGGGAGCTTAAGCCTTTTAAAATTACACACTATTCTTGACATTACCTGTGCGGTGGGATTGTTGAAACCGGTTATTCTATTTAAAAAGTCTTAAATAATCCTTTTGTGTTTCTTTTACCATTTGGGCAATTAGCTCAATAAATTCCCTATCATTACCACCCCTGGCTTTTTCTAATGAGGAAATATAGTTTTGCCTTACAATTGGCGGGATAATTGTTACCACATATCCTTCCTGCATTAGAATGGTATTCATTAAGAGTCTTGATACCCTACCGTTGCCATCAATAAAAGGATGTATAAAAACCAGCTCTTTATGGGCTAAAGCAGCAAATTCTACAGGGTGTTTCTCTTTTCTTAATTTGCTTAGCTTTGCCGGAAAACCCTTCATAAGTTTAGACAATTCTTCAGGTAAAGGTAATGGATACTTTGAACCGGTTATATAAGCTTTCACTTTCCTGTAAGTTCCTGCATTTGCTTCGTCAATACGATAATAAAAAAGATGGTGTAATTTAGTTATATCATTTTCAGTTACTGCTTTCCCCCTGGAGAGATTATACATAAAGTCATAGGCTTCACTATGCCCTATAGCTTCATAATGGTCTTTCATAGGCTTGCCGCCTATAGTTATACCATCTTCAATTACTACTTTTGTTTCTGATTCTGTAAGAGAATTTCCTTCAAGGGCGTTACTTGTATAAGTTAAGCCGATGCGGAAGTATTCTTTTATCTGAGCTATTAAATGTTTGTCTAAAGGCCTGTTTTTATTTATTTCCTGCTGTAACTTGTCTATTTCTGCAAAAAGGCTATTCATTGAACTACCCCCTAAAAAGTATAAACCCGCGCCTACAGTATCAACTTCATAAGTATTTTACAACTTTACGGACACACCGTCAAACCTTACAAATGGCTGTTTTAGCGTAATTAGATTGTCTATGGGAGTGTCTATGGGAAGGCTAAAAAGGAGTACTTTCCAGTGAAAGTGAGTGAGATGCAATAATTTGGTTTGTCGTCGGCATAATGCTCTTTTTGTCGGAAAATCGGGGAGACCTTTAGCGCATTGTAAGGGAGGCGCTCTATCCAGCTGAGCTAATCGCCCGTATAATTTAGCGAAGAATATTTTACACAAAGAACAAGATAAAGTCAATTAAACTTTGCTTTTCCTATCCGCTAAGGAGACTCTATACCAAAGTGCTACGCAAGGCTTTTATATCGTATTTCAATTAGCATCAAGCAACATATGTTTCCGGTTCATAAATGGCTACCGTACCCAAAATCCTCATCCCCAAAAACTAAAAAATAGCTCTTCCAATCAACCATTTTTCTTTCTTCTCTTCGGAGCTTTTTGTTCAAGTTGTTTTACTGTGCGATCAAAATCGGATAAGTATCGGCTCTGCATCTCTTTTTTAAAAACCTCGTATTCCTGGTCGGCTTTTGCCTGAGCATCTTCCGTGCTGACACTACCAGCATTGTGCAATATGCCCTTCCCGAGTAAGGCCAAATATTCGTCAAGTTTATTGATCCAATCCTTCATGTTCATGGCAATCTCACCTTGAGCCTGTATTTCTGCAAAAGAAAGGTACGCATCAACGATACGATTGAGATTATTCAACTCTTTTTCATTCAAATAATTCTTTGCAATGTAAATGTCGCGGTGTATTAGATTCATGCCTGAGATATTAGTAAGCCCTATCATTTCCTTTTTGCTATTAGCGCGCCCGGCGATTATTTCAGCAGCGGTCTTTCCTGTAACAGCGTAATGCATTTTGTTCTGAACAGTCTTAAAAAGAGATCTGTTTCTTTTGCATCCCTGCGATAATCAATGCTCGTAGCGTAAATATCCGTAACCTTTTGATACAGCATTCTTTCACTGGAACGAATATCACGGATCTGCTGCAAAAGTTCTTCAAAATACCGAGATTTTTGCCCGCCTTGTTTGAGTCGAGCGTCATCCAGTATGAACCCTTTAATCATATATTCCTTGAGCCGTTCAGTTGCCCATTGGCGGAACATGGTACCCCGGCTTGAATTAACCCTGTAACCAACAGCAATAATAGCATCTAATCCGTACATCTTTGTTTTGTAATTCTTACTATCAGCGGCAGTTATTAAGAATTCCTTAATAACTGAATCTTCATCCAATTCTTTGCTGCTAAATATGTTTTTTAGATGCATATTGATGTTGGGTACTGATGTGGCAAACAGCTCTGCCAGCAACTTTTGAGTGAGCCAAACATTCTCATGCTCAAAACGCACCTCAACGCGCGTTTTCCCGTCATCTGTCTGATACAGGACGATCTGAGATTTATTTGTTTCATCAACCATTTTCCAGCTCCTTTTTTAGTTTTTCTAGCAAGTATAGCCACCAGTTCTTTGATTGTTCCTTTCCCAGAGGCCTCTCAAAAACTCTATCTCTCTGCTGCCATTATGTTAATAACTTAACTCCATCACCTAAAGCTTATGCTGTCAAATTGACCCCGTCTCCGAAATCTCATTACTTGTTCCTTAAATCAAAACCTAATTACCTAGCAACGCCCTTCATTTCCAGCCCTTTTTTTTACTCTTACCTTTTACCTTTACATTCCACTTACCAGGCGGATATTTGCCCCGGTAAATATTATGCCTAATCCAGGGATCAGGCCCGTCATCTTCAATAATTATATAAGAATATCCTGACGTAAGAAATACGGGCCTGGTAGTAACCACAACCCAGCCGTTATCCCTGTAAACAGAATATGTTTCTGACTCCGGGCTCCAGTAAACTTCAACATCCGGATAATAGTAATAAACGTGTTTGTAAGCGTGCATGGGAGGGTGATGCCTATATCCAACCGTATACATAGTACACCCGCCAAAAAGCAAAAATAGTATCAACAAAAATGTCAATTTCATATACCCTCCTGTTTTTCTATCTCGTAATGTCAAAAATCTTTTGACATTATTATGCTTTTTTAT
>MGVC01000004.1 GCA_001800285.1 Elusimicrobia bacterium RIFOXYA2_FULL_39_19
TTTCAAAGAACAGCATGCCCTATGAGGGCATTTAAATAATCAAGAGTTTTTCGACAGACTCAATTTAGTTTTTAATTGTATAATGTTAAAAATTAACATACAGATACAGAATATTTTCACAGAATTTCATACAAGGAGATAACTTATGCCAAACCGTCCTAATCTTATTTTAATTACAACAGATCAAATGCGTGGAGACTGCCTGGGTGTTGAAGGCCATCCTGTTATTGAAACGCCTAATCTTGATTGTATGGCGCGTAACGGGGTTAGATTTACAAAAGCTTATACCGCAGTTCCAAGCTGTATTGCTGCCCGGGCAGCAATACTCACAGGATTAAAACAGGAAAGCCATGGGCGGGTTGGCTATCAGGACGGTGTTACATTTAATTATAAAAATACTCTTCCCGGAGAACTGGCAAAAGCCGGTTATCATACCCAGGCTGTAGGAAAAATGCATTTTCATCCTGCAAGGAATTTGTGCGGATTTCATAATATTGAACTTATAAAAGACCATCGGATAATTAATGAACAGCCTGACGATTATTATGTATGGCTGAAACAACAGGCGGGCTATGATGCTAATCTGGTAGAACACGGTTTAAATATCAATTCCTGGGTTGCCCGGCCGTGGCATCTACCAGAATATCTGCATCCCACTAACTGGGTAGTATCACAGTCTATAGATTTTCTGCGCCGCCGCGACCCAACTAAACCATTTTTTTTATGGATGTCATTTTTTGCACCGCACCCGCCGTTTATTCCGCCTAAAGTATATTTTGACCAGTATGCAAAACAGGATATGCCGCTTCCTTATATGGGAGACTGGGCCGATAAAGAAGATTTGCAGCAAAACGGCCTCATAACCGATACCTTTGCTGGAAAAATAAACAAAAATGCTTTGCAAAGGGCAAGAGCCGCTTATTATGCTTTGATAACACACATAGACCATCAGATAGGAAGATTTATGGAAGCTCTTGATGAATACAAGGAATCAAAAAATACTTTTGTAATATTTTCTTCCGATCACGGTGAATTACTGGGTGACCATAATTTGTTCCGTAAAGTACTGCCTTACGAAGGTTCAGCCCGGGTGCCGTTTTTAGCGCGTTTTCCTGAAGGAATGGATATTGGAAAAAATATTGCAATTGATAAACCTGTTGAACTGCGTGATATTATGCCTACGTTTTTAGATATGGCTGGGGTAAAAATTCCGGGCAGCGTGGAAGGCAAAAGCATCCTTCCTTTATGTAAAAAAGGAAAAACTCCCTGGAGAAAATATATTCACGGTGAACATGGCGCTCCGTTTAAAAGACAGATTGCAAACCATTATTTAACAGATGGAAAAGAAAAATATATCTGGTTTACAGAAACCGGAAAAGAACAGTTGTTTGATCTTACTAGTGACTCTGGTGAAATACATAATCTTGCACAAAACCCTGAGTATAAAAAGAGATTAGTATACTGGAGAAATATTTTAATAAAGGAATTAAAAAACAGGGAAGAAGGTTTTTCAAACGGCAAAAAATTAATACCAGGTAAAGAAACCGTTGATTGCCTGAAGCATATATGCTGAAAAACTTTAAACGGAGAATTTGTGCTTGAACTGAAAATTTATTATGAAGACACGGACGCAGGCGGAATAGTGTATTATGCAAACTATCTGAAGTATTTTGAAAGGGCCCGCACAGAAATGTTTGAAAGCAGGGGTTTCAGCGTAGCGGAACTGGCAAAAAAAGATGTGCTTTTTGTAGTGGCGCACGCAGAGCTTGATTATAAGTCATCCGCAGTGCTTGGTGACATACTGCAGGTAGAAACAAAAATATCAGAGCTTTCAAAAGTAAGTTTTTGGGTAGATTATACGGTAAAAAGAAAAACAGACAGCAGTGTAGTAGTAACCGGCAGGACAAAAATGGCTTGCGTAAGCGGCAGCTTGAAAATCCAGAAAATCCCTCAGGAAATAGCAGAAACTTTAAGCAAATAAATTTGCGGGGATATAACCAAATGAATAAAAAATCACCAATAAAACCAATACTTATTGCATATTGCGGCATGAACTGCGCTATTTGTTTCGGATATCTAAGGAAAAAAAACAAATGCCCCGGGTGCAGGTCAAGAAAAAATATTAGTAAACCAAACAGTTGTTATAAATGCAAAATTGTAGTTTGCAGCAAAAGAAACACAAACGGTTATAAGTTTTGTTTCTCCTGCGGCAGGCATTGTTTAAGATTAAAACAACTGGATAAACGCTACAGAACAAAATATAACATGAGCATGCTGGAAAACCTTGCTGATATTAAGCGTTTAGGCATAAAAAAGTTTGTAAAAAATGAAATTAAAAGATGGACGTGTAAAAAATGCGGCGGAACAATCTGTGTTCATAAAAAATATTGTTATAGCTGCGGTAAATAGATGTAATACACAAAAAAACAGCATTTTTAATTAAAAGAAGTATTGGGTGCGAAGCAGCAGCATTGAGCTATAGGGGCTCAGTGAAAACTCGCTTTGTTTATCAGAAGAAATGTTTGAAATGCCTTCCAGTGAAATTGTGGTATTTTTCAGTTTTGTCCAGGAAAACTGAGGGTACACAAACCCGCCCGGCCTGTCTAAATTCCCCAGGGTACTGAAAGAAAATCCCAGATTATCCGTTAAGTCATAAGACAAAGTGCAAAATATGTAATTTTTGCTTAAGTAGCCCGGGTTCAGCGTGCCTAAAGCAACCGGCGCATACAAAGCATAAGATGAATTAATAAGATTCAGCATGTTGGAAAAATCAGTCTCATCATAGCCAAACCCATTATAAAAGTATTCAAGCATGATAAAGCTTTTTTCTGTTATTCTTCTGTTGAGGTTTACTATTGCCTGAGTTTCCCAGCCGATTTTGTTTGTTAAGCCGGTATTGGTAAAGTAAACAAGTTCAGGTTTATTTGCCTGCGCATATTCCATTCCCAGTATCATGCCGCCTATATCTACAGACGTATAAACTCCTATCAGTGAATTGTCAGAATAGTTCAGGTTTTTTTTATAGCTTCCCAGCAGGCCCAGCTCTATATCATTTGTCAGCAGGTAAAACTGCGCTCCTGTACGGGCATACTGCAGGTTATTTATTTCCTGTGTTTCTGTGGGGGGGATAAACTCAAAATTGAAGCTGAAAGGCCTGTCTAAGAAAGATGTAAAATCATGTGTAAATCTCAGCACGTCTATACCCTGTGAATATTTTTCAGGGTTATAGGCGTCTTTTTTTATATCCAGGTCATTTACCGGGTTCCATAAGTAGCCTACGCCGAAGCCTATCTTTTGCCTGCCAAGTTTAAATTTTAAATAGTCTGCCGGTTCAAGAATAATATATGCCTGGTCAAGCAGTCCTTCTGATTTTTCCAGCATGGAATCATAGCGTGCCCGCGCATCAATGGTAATTTTGTATTTAGTCTGCGCTGAAAAGCCGGTTTTGATTTCACCTAAATGGGTATTTGGGGGGATAGACAGCAGGTTGCCGGGATTAAGCAGGGTTTCTTTTTTTTCTATGCTGGTATACAGGTACTCGGCATTTCCGCTGAAATCAAGCGCCTGCGCGCAGGAACAAAAAAGCAGTAAAAGGATAAGTGAGTTTTTCATTAATTGCTGTTTTCTGTTTTGATTATTTTGCCGTCTTCTAAAAATATTTTTTTGTCAATATAGTTTAAAAGGCGCGGATCATGCGTTGAAAGTATAAATGTGGTATGCATAGTTTCGTTCATGTGTTTCATTATTTCAATTATTTTATTGCCGTTTTCAGTGTCCAGGTTTGCTGTAGGCTCATCTGCCAGCACTATTGACGGATTGGTTATCAGTGCGCGCGCTATAGCCACGCGCTGGCGCTGCCCTCCGGAAAGTTCGTCCGGTTTGTGTTTTGCGTATTCGCTTATGCCTACGTTTTCCAGCATTTTATCTATCATCTGCTGCCTTTTGGTTTTATTAAAACCCAGTGAAATTAACGGCAGTTCCACGTTTTCATACGCAGTTAAAACAGGTATAAGGTTAAAAGACTGAAATATAAAACCCAGGTTTTTTCTTCTTAGCATGGTCAGGCGGTTATCGCTTAAACGGGTGGTGTTTTCACCGTCAATAAACACATGGCCTTCGCTGGGGACGTCAATACAGCCGATAATATTAAGCAGGGTGCTTTTGCCGGAACCAGACGGGCCTATAATGCCCATAAATTCCTGTTTTTCAATGGTCAGGTTTACCCCTCGCAGCGCGTGCACTTCTGTTTTGCCCAGCTTGTAAACTTTGCACACGTTTTCAATAATAATTTTGTTCATAAAAGCCGTCCTTGTTTCTTATTTATTTTTTTAAATAGTAACACTGTTGATCCACACGGGCAGAGCCCGTGGATGAATGCTGCCGTTTAAAATTGATAAATTAATCATCAAATTATATTTGTTTGCAGAGCAGGCTCTGTTGCTGCAAAATTAGCATTTGAAATTTAATGGTAAAGAAAGTTTATTTCACCATTTTTTGCGGTGAAAATATATTATCGTTGATTTCTTTATTTGTCATATCGTTTATTATTACTTTTGTTTCACTGCCCTGGGTAAGCACATCTTTAACTACTATTACAGAAGGCCTTAATTTTCCGCCGTATTCTTTAATGCCTGAAAAATCCATGGTTTTTATCAGGTTGCCTGAAACGGTATAAAGCTCTTGTTTTATAGTAAGAAGCCTTTCTTTTTCAACAGCAGTAATTATTTTTGAATAAGAAACATTTTTGTTTGTGGCCAGCATTTCAAGCACATATTCTTTGTCTGTTTCTTTAACTATTCTTGATTTATAATCATTGTTCATATCAAAGTCCATAAGGTCGCGGTTTGAAAATGAAGTACCCATAAAACTGTCCTTGCCTGAAAGGCGTATGGGCCTGGAAATACCCGGTACGTACATCCACATATTATCTTTCATCATAAGGATTTTTTTATTTTTCTCACGGGCCGGGGCTGTAAAGGTCATTAGTGTGCCTTTATCCTTTTTAAATATAATATTTGCATCAAGTTCTTTGATAGTTTTGCCCTTTTTTATATCTATCAGAGTCATATTCATTTCACCTTCATTAAAGGTAAGGTTATCATCCACTGCCTTGGTAATTTCCTGTGCGGTAATGGCAAAGCAGGTTCTATAAAGTGCAAACAGCAGAACCAGAGCAATTGTCTTTTTCATAAATCCCCCATGTTTTAGTTTGTTCTCAGCGAATCGGTAATTATCATTTTACTGGCTTTGTGCGCCGGTAGTAACCCGCCCAGCATGGTAGAAACCATGCCTACAACAATACACAGCAACACATCGGAAATTGCCGGTTTTGATATGAGTTTGAAAACAGGGATGGCTATCATGTCAGCCGCCTGTGAATAATCTATGCCATACACCGCCAGATAAAATGTGGGTATACCTCCGATAAACAGCCCGAATATTGAACCTGCCAGGCCGATGCACAAAGATTCAAAAAGAAAAAGCAGGAATATTTCATTCTGCAGCCAGCCCATGGCGCGCAGCATACCTATTTCTCTTACTCTTTCATAAACATTTACATACATGGTGCCTGTAATGGTGGAAACACCTATAAAAAGAAGAATAAGAATAAAAATAGAGTAAAATATTTTATCGCTTTTTTCATTTTCCAGCAGTCCCTGCGCATATTCCTGCCAGGGTTTTATGGTTAATCCGTTATCTAATACAGGCCTAAGTTCTGCAGATACTTTCATGGAGATTTCCATATCTTTAAAAAACATAAATATTTTATTTACTGCATTTTGTGTATCAAATAATGCGTTTGCAGATTTTAAACTGACAAAAACCGTATTTTTATCCAGTTCATAAAAACCTGTAGCATAAATGCCGGTAACAGGCAGCTGCAATATATTGGGAGAGTTGTTTATGGTTTGTGCCTGTATAAAACAGATATCTCCCAGTTTCAGGTTAAAAAGTTCAGCTGTTTTTTTGCCTATTAGTATACCGTCTTGCTTGTCAAGAAACACACCTTCCTTTATAAAATCGTCAATTATGCCTACTTCTTTTTCTGTTTCAGGGTTACAGCCTGTTATCTGTACTATCATTTTTTCCTGGCCGTTGCCGGCAAACCCATTGCCTGCCAGCCTGGTTGTAGCGCTGATCACTTTTGGGTTTTTGAGGATTTTACTGATTAATTTATCAGATTCATAAAATACAGTGTTTTTTGTAACATAATCCTGAATTTTTTTATCATTAAATAGTTCTGTTTGTATCTGTGCATGGCTTGTTTTGTACTTTAAAAATGATTCACGCATGGATACAATATAGGTTCCGCGGTAATAGCCGAGAAAAAAGAAAAGTATGCCGATAGAAATACTTACGCTTATAATATTAAGTATAGTCCTGCGCAGATGGCGTTTCATATTTTTAATTGAAATAATAAAAATAGAAAATATATTCATATGAATTTTGTATTTACCCGCTTTCGCAGAATGCCCCGAGTGTAAACTTAGGCGTGAATGCGTTGTAGGGTATCCCCTAAAGCTGCTTATGCAATGCGGCAAATAGCCGCGAATATTGCAGAAGCGGTTAGCGACAGGGGATGTTCTTCGGCGGTTTTTGCCGAAGATGAAGCAGATGCTATGGGCGTAAGCCCATAGTGCTTCACTGCAGGCTTTTAAATATAGCCCAGCAGTTCCTTGATTTTCTTTTTGCGTAAAACCCTTAACGGATAAATGGCTGATAATACCGGCACAATTGCCGATACCACCAGCGGGTCAATCAAATATTTAAATCCGAAAACAGGATAAATTCTGTTTGAATTAAAAAATGAGCCTGCAAATTCTTTGGATTCATTAGAAATAGGAATGCCTACTACGGAAAGCCAGTAAATCAGGCTTCCGCCGACAGCTGTGCCTAACACAGCACCGAACAACCCCAGTATAAACACCTCAGCCATAATCATTGAGTTTACATCCATTCTGGTAAAGCCGATAGACCTAAGCGTGCCTATATCCCGGATGCGGTCAAATATGGAAATAAGCACTGTATTCATAATGCCTACCGTAGCCACCAGCATGAATATAAAATAAACAAGCGTGTTAAACAGCATGCCAAAATCAATCAGTGAAATCATTGGCCCTAATAAATCTTTCCAGGAATAAAATTCAAGATTATGTGTTTTAAGAATTTCCGCATAATCTGTTTTAAAAGTATCAGCTTTTAAAATGTCGTTAAAAAAAAGCGATATTTCAGTAGCCCTGTTTTCCAGCCCTACCAGCTGTTGGACACTTTTTATGTCTGCCAGGCAGATGTTTTCATCTTTGTCTACATAACCTGTTTTAAAAATTCCTATCACCGGCAGTTCTACGGCATTAAATGAACCGTAACTGTCTGAAGTGAAAAGAATAATTCTGTCATTAAGCGTGCATTTAAGCACCCCGGCAGTATAAGAGCTTATCATTATGCCGGAATCATTATTGTTTTTAAAAAACCTGCCGGCTAATAAAGTGTTTTTGTAGATTTTATAGGTATTAAAAACATTTTTACCATTTTTATCAGTAAAAGGCTTTATGCCCATGCAAAACATATTGGCGGATTCATCTTTTTTTGAAACCACTACTCCGGCTGAAATAGAAGGGGAAATCAGCATTGTGTTGTCTTTAGCAAACATTTTTGCCGTTATAGTTTCATAATTATTCATAGAAAGTTCAAGCGGAGAAATTTCCTGTTTCTGGTAATAGCCGGTATAGTAAATTTTTCCGTGTGCAGTGTTTTCAAGCATATCTTTAAGGAACTTTTCCTTAAAACTAATTGTAAAAGAACCTATAGATGTAATCACAAAAGCGCCGACAGCCACAATAAAGCATATTTGCAGGCTTCTTCTTTTATATTTCAGGGCATTCCTGAAACCCATTTTAAAGTAAATAGCTAATTTTGATAAAAACAGCATTTGTTTCCCTTTCTTATATATAACGTGCCTGAATTAACAAAGTTCTAAACCGGGCCAGCGGTATTGCCAGCTGGCAAGAGGTACAAAACGCTCAAAATGGCTTATCGCCTTCGCTGTTAATTATGCCGTAGTAAAATATATTGCAAATGTCTTTAAACATCTGTATTTTATCAGGATAAAGTTTTTGAATTTCCGGATTTGCCATTATTTTTTTTGTCATGTCACCCAAAAACATAATAAGTTCAATTTTTAAACCTGGTTTAACTTCTCCTTTTTTCTGGGCCTTCAATATCATGTTTTTAGAAAACTTAAAAACTTCAAGAGTTTTTTCTTTTACATGTTTTCCAAAAACCGTTGATTCATCAGCATCCAGCGCTTCGCTGAAAAATTCATTGCCTGATTCATTGTATATCTGATATGACCACAGCATATGGTTTCTTATTTTTTCTTCAAAATGGATTGGTTTTGCGTCATTTTCCATAAGATTATTCAGCTCAGCATCCAGAATTATGTCTGCAATATGAATTGCAAGCTCATCTTTATCTTTAAAATAATTGTAAAAAGTCATTTTACTTACGTTTGCTTTCTGGCAGATTTCTTCTATACTTACCCGTTTTATACCATGCTTGAAAAACAACTCCCTTGCAGAGTTAACCAGCAATTTTGCCTTTTCTGTTAGTTCTTTTGACATTTAGTGATTACCAACCTTACGAAAATAGTATAAATAGACTACTTTAGTAAATATAGTAACATACGTTTCTGTTTTTGTCAATGGCTATTTTTAAAGCATCTCTTGATTTTAAAAATAAAAAAAACTATAATTATTTGCGGATAAATAATTTAAATAAAAGGAGAATATGTTTTATGAAAAAGTTGTTTTTATTAGCGGTAGTAATGGTTTTGTCAACAAATGTTTTAAAAGCAGGGGATAAGGTAGAGTATAAACCGGAGGAATTAAAAGATGCGGCTGTAGTTGCGAAAAAGTATGTTAAGGCAAATCTTAAACTTCTAAAAAAGCTTAATATTAAAAAACTGGTAATTCTTGAATGTACCGGCGAATTTGTAACTTCAAAGGAAGTTACGGACGGTGCTTTTAGAGGCCGGGCAGATTATTTCGGAAATGTTACCCAGCGTACACGCACAACTACATTAAAATTTGACAAAGACTATTATACAAACATTACAGATGCAGTATATGAATCAGTAGTAGACCTTTTTGAACAAAATGGTATTGAGATAATCAGAAAAGAAACAGTTATTGAAAGCCCAACTTATAAGGAATGGAACCTTAAAGAAGAAAAAGAAGGCCGCGGTGTAACCGCGGGCATGTTTAAAGATACCACTGTTACTAAAACACAGAAAGTATCAACAACAGGCCTTGGTATTTTTCCCGGGCCTATAAAAATGATAGGTGTAGTAGGTGATTTAGGCCCTATAACAGCAGAGCTTGGCGCAGAAGGTTTTTTACAGGTTCATTTTAGAGTTGATAAAACAAAAAAGTTTGCTCCTGCACTTACAGCTTTTGAAATGCTTTTAAGCACAGACTTACGTTCACAGAAAGTAGGTTTTAAAGGTAAAGAAAAACTCCGTTATGATTTTTATACACAGTGGCAGAATATTTTAAACCTTGAAAAAGCAATTGAAAGCAAATCAAATCTTGACTCAAAAGACCCAAAAGATTTTGATAAACAAAAATATAATACCGAGCTTACTGATATGCTTTATGGTGTAATAGGTGGATTTGATGTTGGCTTGAAAAACGCACTTCCTGAAAATAAACCTATAGTAAGAGAAGCCCCTGCGCAAGTTATGGAAGAAGCTGCCCCGGCTCCGGCCGAACCAACCCCGGCAGAAACAAAGTAAATTAGCAGTATTAATAAATAGAAACAAGAAAAAAGCCTGTATTGAAAAATACAGGCTTTTTTTCTTTAAAAACATCGTTTTACAGGGCTGCCATGAAGCAGTTTTGTTCTTGACATATATTATTTGTTATGTTAAAATGTTCAATCATTAAAATATTAAATCAATGAAATAGAGGTGCTCTCATGGATAAATCAAAAATCAGGGAATTTGTTGAGCGGATGTCTGTTAATCAGCAGAAAATGAGTGAAGGTTTTAAATTCAAACTCAATGAAGATTTCCTGAAACTGGATTTAGGCCTTGCGCATCTGATGGTTATGAAACAGCTTTCTAATAGGCCTTCTGCGCCAATTATAACCGAGCTGACCAAAAATCTTTCTATATCAGCCCCTATGATGACGCATATTATTGATAAACTGGAATCCTCAGGCCTGGTGCAGAGAACCAGGGATGAGTCAGACAGGAGAATTATAAAGATTGCACCTACTAAAAAAGGAAAAGATATGATTAGAAAGTTTGATGAAGAGCATATAAAAAGAACTATTGAATTTATAAACCAGCTGGATGAAAAGGAACAGGCAGAGTTTATGAGCTCAGTAACCACCCTGATGTCCATAACTATGAAGTACTACAACAAGAGAAAATAACACATAATGCCAAGGAGCGCAAACCCGATGAATAGAAAGCTATTATTTTCAATTATAATACTACCCTTCCTTAATATACAGGCCCGGGCCGAAGAATCTGTAGTACCGGTTCTTACTGTAGAACAGGCAGTAGCAACAGCCCTGAACAACAGCCCGGCTATAAATATAGCACAACAGAAATTAAAAGACGCAAAAGGGCAGGAAATATCAGCTTTCTCAAATTTTACACCCACCCTGGCATTGACCGGTTCTTATTTAAACTTAAACGAAGCAGTTACTTCTATGGGAATGGTTGTAAGCCCTAAAGAATCTTATTCTTATGGTTTTACAGTTCAGCAGAATCTTTTTATGTCAGGCAAACTTATTTCCGCTTACGGCATTTCGCTGGCAAATATGAGAGCTTTGCAGGAAGAATACCGGAAAACTATAAATGATGTGATTTTTGAAACAAAAAAAGCTTTCTATAATCTTCTGCTGGCGCAAAAAATGGCGGAACTTATGCAGGAATCCTACAGCCAGATGCAGCAGCATGTACAGCAGGTTAAGGTATATTATGAAAACGGCATTGTATCCAAATTTGATTTGTTAAGAGCGCAGGTACAGCTTTCAAACCTGAAACCGCAGTTAAAAAGAGTAAGCAATGGTGTTGAGCTGGCAGGCGAAGCTCTTAACCTGACCATAGGTTCACCCATAGGAACCAATTATATCCTTAAAGGTGAAATAGCTTTTCAGGAATTAGAAGATGTGAATGCAGAAAAAATGGCAAAAGAAGCCCTTAATAATAAACCCGATTTAAAGATGATGGCTGAAAGAACGGCTATGGCAAACAAAGCGCTTACACTGGCAGTTGAAGCAAACGGCCCTAACGTGGTAGGCATTTATACCTGGAAAAAAGCAAAACCCTATTCTGCTTTTGTGCCGCCAACTACTCTTACCTGGCTGGATGACTGGGATACGCCGGACTGGAATGCTGTGCTTTCGGTGCAGTGGCCGCTTAGTTTTGGAAATTACGGCAAACTGAAATCAGCCAAAGCACAGGCGCAACAGGCAAAAATGGGGTATCAGGTAATGAAAGATGCGGCAGTGCTTGAAGTAAAGCAGGTCTGCCTGGCACTTGAACAGGAAAAACAAAACATTGAAACACAGAAAGAAAATATTGGCCAGGCGCAGGAAGCGCTATCTATTGCCGAAGAAAGATATAAACAGGGAATTATAAGCAATCTGGAATATATGGACACACAGCTGGCTCTTACACAGGCAAAAACAAATTATTTTCAGGCAATAACGAATTACGAAATTGCAAAAGCACAATTAATGAAGGCAATAGGAAAAAAATAATAAAGACAGTGGATAAGCGGTTTGTAGTTAGGTGATTAGTAAAGACTAATAAAATTTAAAAGGTTTTAACCAATCACGTAACCACTAATAACTAATCACTGTTTTAAAAGATTGGAGAAACTAATATTGACCCGCTGACTGGTTCCTCGTTTGTACCATACAAACTCCGGAACCAAACCGTCGGGGTAAAAAAAATTGGAGGTTTTTTTATGAACAAAAAAACAATTATTTGGATTGTCGTCGGATTAGTAATCTGTATGGTAAGTTTCAGGATTGTAACTTCAAAAGGTAAAGCAAAAGCTTCGGATACAGATTCTTCAAAACCGGTTTATACACAGAAAGTGGCCTGGGGCACCATGCGAACTTCAATAAATGCTTCCGGAAATATTACAGCTTATGTTCAGGCAGATATTTTTTCGCGTGTACCCGGAAAACTTATCCAGAATTTGGTTGATGACGGCAGTTATGTTAGAGATAATCAGGAAATTGCGCTTGTTGACAGAGATGAAATAGGCACCAGTTTTACTACAGCAACAGTAAAATCTACTCTCAGTGGAATTCTTCTGAAACATTATTTTGAGCCGGGCCAGAAAGTAAACCCTGCCATGCCCGTTGCCACTGTCGGCAGAATAGATAAAGTAAAGGCGGTTATCAATATTCCCGAAGGCGATTTTTTAAAAATAAAACGCGGTTTTAAAGCCATAATTACTGTTGACGCGTATCCGGATAGAAAATTTTATGGTGAAATTACCATGCTGGGCGCCCAGATAGATATGCTTAACCGTACCGGCCAGGCAGAGATAACGCTGGATAATTCTGATAATCAGCTGAAACCGGGTATGTTTGCCGGTGTTGAAATTGGCCTGGCTTCTCGTTCTGGTTTAATTGTTCCTATTAACGTAATTATTGATGACGGAAACACAAAAAAAGTATTTGTAGTTGAGAATAATCTGGCAAAAGAAAGAATTATAAAAACTGGTATGACTGATGATAGTAATGCGGAAGTTCTAAGCGGGCTTAAATCCGGCGAAGAACTGATTACTGACGGCCAGCGCAAACTTAAAAATGACGACCCGGTAAGGGTAATTGTGGAATAATAATTTGTAAGTCGTAAGTGGTTAGGTGGTTAGAATGTAGAAAAAGATTTTACAAATCACTAAACACTTAATCACATAACCACTGTTTTTAATTATATGGGAGAGAATAATGAAAGAAAAAAAAGAACTTGAGGGAATGATACTTGCAAAATTTGCCATAGAAAGGCCGGTTACAGTTTATATGATTTTCATAGCTGTAATTGTGCTGGGTATTATAACGTTAAGCAGATTGTCCATTGACTTACTGCCTGATTTCAGCCTGCCCATGGGTATTGTCATAACCAGTTATTCCGGCGCGGGTCCTTCTGAAATTGAATCCATGGTTTCAAGGCCTATAGAAAGATCTCTTAGTACCGCAAAAGACTTGAAAGAAATGAGTTCTTATTCAGTTGAAGGGTTTTCAGCGGTTATGCTTCAGTTTGAGTGGGGCACAAATATGGATGCAGCCGCCAATGATATCCGCGAAAAACTGGACATGGTAAAAAGTACGCTTCCGGGAGATGCGGACAATCCCATGATTTTTAAGTTTGACCTTTCCATGATGCCTGTTATGGTAATGGCTGTTTCATCTCCTAATATTCCTCTTGATAAACTCAGGTACTTAGCAGAGCAGAACATTCAGCCCCAGCTGGAACGTTTGCCCGGTGTTGCTTCTGCCAGTGTTCAGGGCGGGCTTGAAAGAGAAATTGCCGTAGAAATAAACCGCAACGCCATGGAAGCATCAGGCCTTTCAATACAGCAGGTCATGGGTGCCATAGGCGCTGCAAATATTAATCTTCCCGGCGGGCATTTGAAAACTGAGTCTTCTGATTTTGTTGTCAGGACTATGGGTCAATTTAAAAAGCCGTCGGAACTTGAAAACGTAGTTGTAGGAAACCAGCGCAGCGCGCCTATTTATCTGCGCAGTATAGCTAAGATAAAAGATACATTTGCTGAAAAAACTTCAGATGTAAAAGTTAATAAACAGCCCAGCGTTGTTGTAATGGTACAGAAATCACCCGGAGCTAACACAGTGTCTGTAAGTGACAACGTTAAAAAAGCGCTGTTGAGCATTAAAAAAGATATTCCGGAAGGCGTGAATATTGTACCCATAATGGACAGTTCTGTTTTCATAAGAAAATCTATCAGCCGTACAGAACGTTCTGCCGTAGAAGGCGCTTTTCTTGCCATAATAATAATTTTGCTATTTTTAAGAAGCGTTTCCAGTACATTTATTGTATCTACAGCTATTCCTATCTCATTAATTGCCGCTTTTATCCTTATGTATTTCCAGCATATGAGCTTAAATATTGTTACCATGGGAGGCCTGGCACTTGGGGTAGGCCGCCTGGTGGATGATGCGATAGTTGTAATAGAAAGTATTTTCAGGCACAGACAGAAAACAGAAGATCCGGGAGTAGCTGCAGTGGAAGGTACCAGTGAAGTCTCCATGGCGGTTCTTTCTTCTACCATAACAACAGTTGTTGTTTTTGCCCCGCTTTTATTTGTAAGCGGGTTGGCGGGCATAATGTTTAAGCCTATGGCTTATACAATTGTGCTTTCTCTTGGTGCATCTTATTTTGTTGCTATGGTGTTAATACCGTTATTAAGCAGTAAGTTTCTTAAAAGAATACCGGAAGATAATGAAATAATAGCTGATCCAGGTAAACACGGTATTAAAGCTACCTGGGGAAATCTTAAAGCAGGCATCTGGCTGCAAAAAGTTGACGCTTTCTATCACAAAGTTCTTAAATGGTGCCTGAGAAACAGAAAAAAAACAATTTTCATAGTAATAGGCTGTTTTATAATCACTCTTCCGTTACTGCCGTTTTTAGGTACAGAATTTATACCCGCTTCCGATGAAGGCGAATTTCAGGTTTCAATAAACCTTCCCGTGGGCACTAAGCTGGAAAAAACAAAACAGGTTGTTGATAAGATAGAAAATATAATAAAAGAAAATGTTCCGGAACTTAAATCAATTTATTCAACTGCAGGGGTTGAAGGTAAAGGGTTCGCGGCTTTAAGAAGCGTTTTTGGCAATATGACCGGGTCTCACTCTTCAACATTCAGGATACAAATTGTTGAAAGAGCAAAGAGAAAAAGATCTACAAAAGAAGTTGTTGAAGTTTTACGCAAAAAGTTGGCTGATTTGCCTGACGCCGATGTGAAGTTTATTGAAAGTGGCGGTATGATGGGCGGGTTTGGCTCCAGTGATCCGATTGTGGTTGAAATACGCGGGTTTGATATGGATACGGCAAAAAAATTAGCTGAAGAAGTAGTGAAAACCGGCAAGACCATAAAAGGTATGCGTGATATGAAAATAAACCGGGAAGATGGCCTGCCGGAACTGCAGGTAGAAATAAACAGGGAAAAAGCGGCTTCGTTGGGTTTGTCTGTGGCTCAGATAGGAAAAACAATACAAAACAATATTGACGGTTCCATAGCTTCTCTGTACCGTGATGAAATATTGGGCAAAGAATTTTATATAAATGTACGCCTTCAAAAAACTGACAGGCAAAACAGCCCGGATTTGGGAAATGTTTTCATAACATCTCCGCTTGGCAAACAGATTGCTCTTTCAAATGTAGCCCGTATTAATAAAGGTTTAGGGCCTATTAAAATTGAAAGAAAAAACCAGGAAAGAATACTGCTTGTTACAGGGCAGGTTTACGGTGTGCCGCCCGGTACGGTGGCATCGGAACTGGAAAAAAGGATAAAAAGAAATATAATTGTCCCGGTAAATTTTATGGTTTCCGTTACCGGCGCATATAAGGACCAGGTAGAAGCGTTTAGAAACCTGCTGTTTGCACTGCTTCTTTCTATCACTCTTGTATATATGGTTATGGCAGCACAGTTTGAATCTTTATTGGACCCGTTTATAATTATGTTTTCAGTGCCCCTGGGTGCAATTGGTGTTATCTGGGGCCTATTTTTAACAGGGCATACTTTAAGCGTAATTTCATTTATAGGAATAATTATGATGAGCGGTATAGTTGTAAGCAACGCTATTTTGCTTGTGGATTATACCAATACGTTGCGGCGCAAGTATTCAATGGAAATAGAAGAGGCGCTTATTACCGCGGGCCGTACCAGATTAAGGCCTGTTTTAATGACTACTTTAACAACCATTATGGGCATGCTGCCTTTGGCGTTAGGTTTGGGAGAAGGTTCAGAAATGAGCGCGCCTATGGCGGTATCTGTAGTGGGCGGTTTAGCTGTATCAACGGTGCTCACGCTTGTGTTTATTCCTACACTTTATTATATAGTAGAAAAAAGAATAAAGAAAACAGCTGTCTGATATTTACAAAATATTAAATCCGGAAAATATAAAAAAAACCTGTCGAATCGAACCATAATTAGTTGGATTCAACAGGTATTTTTATTTTCACTATTATAATAGGCTCTAAACCCAAAAAAGTCAAGGGCTTTATTTTTTGTGCTTTATTTTTTGATTATTCTAATGAAATATAATACTATGTGTTTGATGAATAATATTTTCGTAAAACAGTTTGTATCATGCCTGCAAATAATTGCTGTTGTATTATTTTTTTGCCACGGTTCCCGTCTTCATGCTATGGCAGACCGGTACAGCATGGAAGTAGTTGATAATAAAAATAACAAACTAAAGCAGAAAGAATACCGCAAAGCACTCAATGAGCTTGAAACTGCCCGCAAAAATACCCGCCTGCCCGCTGACTTGCGGGCAGAAATCCAGTATAAAATAGCCGACATTTATGACAGAACCCTGCATGATTATCCCAAGGCCTTAACAGAATATAAAAACTTTATTTCAAAATACGGTATGACTCCCGGTGTAAGGTTTATCATTCCTGCCAGGGACAGAATAACCGTACTTGAGGTGCTTTCCGGCGATGTAAATGACGCTTCAGCAGTAATTGAAGCACTAAGAAGAACCGAAATTGTACAAGACAGACAGGAACTAAACAAAGAAATAGCCTTGCTTGAAAAAATAAAAGCCGGTTTTCCTGATAAATTAATACAAAATAATGTGTATAATCTTCTGGCACTGAGATACTTTAAAAATCATCAGTGGAAAAAAGCCGCCGAGTGTTATGAATACGTAATAAATGCCGATAAAAAAGCAGAAAACGAATATTTCAAAAAAATGCTGGGTATCTGCAAGTTTGAATATAAAAAGTGGAATTTGTTTATAACAGCATATGTTGTGCTTTTTATTCATATTCTGTGTTTACTGCTTGCAAGGCCTTGGCTGCATATCAGCAGAGAATCAGCAATAAAAATGCTGAAACTTGCCACTGGATGGTTTATTGTTTGGGCTGGAATACTGGTAATTTTATGGATAAAGGGTGTACCGGATCCGAGAAATATAAGCAAAGACGTATCAGATTATGTGGCTGCCAGCGGTAAGTTTTTTGTTTTTTTGTGGTATAGCCCTTTTGGTGAACCCAGATTGTGGTATTTTCTGCTTGCAGGTTATCTGGCAATGGGGTTAGCTGTTTTAGGTATTTTTAGTTTAAAAAATATAAAGTATTATCCGGCGCGGGTTTTAGCGGGTTGTGTAAATACTCTGTTAGTTTCAGCTGTATGTTTTTTTCTGTTTTACTATTATGTATCAAAAGACCTGTGGTTTTACTCTAACGGCTACATTTATTTTTTTGATGATATAGAAACCGTTTATTACAAACATCCTCATTTATTCCCCGATGTGAATAAAGACAAACTCCCTCCAAAACAGGAAAACACGTTTATTCAGTAACACCCTTTTTCTCATCTTTTAAGGCAATCATTGTCAGGCAGGAAACCAGCACCAGTAAAATCCCTAACACACCGGTCTTTGTCAGGCCTTCTTTAAAAAGCAGTACGCCGATAAAGATATTAAATATCGGGGTCAGCATGGAAAGCAGAGACCCGGTAGTAACAGGCAGGTACCGGTAAGAGTGTGTCATTAAAAGCTGGCCCACGGCCGCAGTAATACCTATAAGCAAAAGTACTATTCCGCCGCTTATGCCAATGCTTGAGGGGATAAGGTTTGCGGGAATTACCACCATCCAGAAACCAATGGCGCACTGCGAAAAAAAGATTGAGTAAGAAGAGTCAGACTCCTGCAGTTTTTTAACGGACACCAGGGCAAACCCAGCACACACCGCGCCGAATATTGCCAGCAGTTCATAAAATCCCAACGCAATAGTCAGCTCACCCTTGTTCAAGGAAACCAGAAATAACCCTATAAAAGCCAATAAAATCAACAGCCATTTAACAGGGCTTATTTTTTCTTTTAAAACAAACATACTGATAATGGCTACAAATATAGGAGAAGAATAACTTATTATGGTGCCCTTTGCCACGCCTATTTTACTGATGGATAAATAGTAAATAAATGTGGCTATGCCTCCGAATAACCCGCGGGAAAAAAGCATTCTGTTATTAAAAAAATCCAGTTTAATTTTTCCCAGGATTGCCGCTGTGCCCAGCAAAGCCAGCCCTATGGCAAACCTGAAAAATGTGGTTTTATAAGCGTCAATATTTGATGCATAACGCACCAGCCCGGACATAACAGAAAACACTAAAGCAGACAACAGCATTGATATTACGCCGTTTATATATTGTTTTTTCATAATTTATTTTTCGGTTAATATTTTAATATCAGGTTTTCTAAAAACAGAATGTTTATCCTGCCCGGTTAACAGCCATTGTTCAAAACCCCTGATTTCATTGCTGTTTATTATAAAGGATAGGTCCTCAGGATTTGCTGTAGAAGTGTACCAGATATTATTTTCAAAAACGATCCCGGAAAAACTGTCTGTATCCCAGTTAGTCACTCCAAACGGGTTCGTGCCCCCGTAAGCTTTTGCAAAAAATACATTATTTTTAAACGTGCAATCCTGCGCCCACTGGATGTTAACTTCGCCGTACTGATTATCAGGGTTATTTAAAGTTCCGCTGCCGTAAAGGGTATTATTAAGGAAAGTGCAGTCTTTCACCCTGCCGGTATCTTTGGCATAGCCGCCAAAACTTATACCGGATACGTGGCAGTTATGAACAATGTTTTGCGTTACTGTTATATTTGAAGTAAGTTTACCCTTATTTTCACAGCCTATTTCTATCCCGTAATTACAGCCGTATATTGTGTTACTTTCAATGGTTATGTTTTTTCCGCCATCCACATATATACCTGCGGCAGCGCGTTCTTTGTTGTAAGCGGGGTTTGAATAAGAATCAATATTATAAACTATGTTGTTTGCACAAATACCGTTTCTTGCCTGGTCTTTTAACGGGTCCGGGCAAACCCCTTCGTGGCCTATAAAATCAATACCTATATTATCGTTGTCATGTACCGTGTTATTTATAACTTTAAAGTTTTCTACATTGCCGTTTATTGCCAGAGATTCACTTCTGCCAAGAGTGCAGTTAAATATCTCATTGCCATCTATTATCAGGTTAGTAATAGGTTCTGTTGTATTGCCATAAATTGCTATACCGTGCGCGTTTGAGTGTTCTGTGCCGGCACTTCTGATGTTAAATATTTTATTGTTTTTTAGTTCTATATTACTGCCGGCACCGGATATAAAAATACCTTTGGGTACCAGTTGTTCATTGGAAGTGGAAAAATTACATATTTTAAAACCGATAATTTTTATATAATTTTTATTGTTTAGTTTAAACCCGTCTTCTGTTTTCAGGTTTTTACCTTCAATTATAACCTCATCATTATCAAAATTAGTAAAAGTGATATATTTGCCGGGTTCGCCGGAAACTTTAATTTCTATGCTTTCGTTATACGTACCGGTTTTTACATAGACTATAGTTCCCGGCACAGCCCAAGAGGCCGCTTTTGATATGGTTTTAAAAGGTTTGGTTAAAGTTCCCGGGTTTTTATCTGAACCGGCGGGGGAAACATACATTTCATTAGTTTTTGAAGCACAGGGCAGATTTCCGGAATAGTTTATAAAGATAAATAAAAATAATGCTGAAAAACAGATTAGTTTCTTCATAATCTGTATTATACAAAAATTGGCAGTAAATATGGAATATTACACCTAATACATAGATAAGAAAGGTTGGAAAATGGGGAAACAACAGAAGCTACAAAAAACGTTATTTATATTGCAGAACAAATAATAAACCAAGTACAGCGCCTGTTATGGCGCCCCGCCACGGACTGCCTGCCAAAGGGCACGTGCCGCCGGTACAGCTAAACATATATCCGCACGCTGCCCCTATAAGGGCTCCGCCTGCAACACCTAACAAAATTTTTATTATCATATAGTTATCCTTTATGCAATTTTTATAGATTTGCTTTTACAAACTCTTTCACAGCCTCTTAACCTGTCGCATTGGGACCCGTCTGTTACTTTGCATTTGCCTGTTGCCTGGTCAATATAGAGTATGCTTTTTGGGCATAAATTTACACATTTCTTGCATCCGGTACAGGTAGACTCGTTAATTATTACTGCTTCTGACATATTACTCCTCCTTATTGCTGTGATTTTGTTATAGCTTCCAGCGCTTTATTGTTTTCTTTAAGTTGTTCCTTTAAAACATCACAAATAAGTTCGCAGGCTTTCAGTATCCTTGCGTTAGTAAGCGTGTAATAAATATTTATTCCGTCTCTTCTTGAACTTATCAAATGGCTTTTTTTTAATAAAGCCAGATGCTGGGAAAGGTTTGATTTGTTAGCCCCAATCAGGGTTAATAAGTCACTGACAGATTTTTCACCGTCTTTAAGCAGGTGCAGAATTTCCAGCCTTTTTGAATTTGATAAAGTTTTGCATATGTTTGCGTTTAACTCATACTTTTTCTTATCATGCGAATGTTCATTAGCCAAGATGTCGCCTCCTTTAATACATACTGTTTCGTTGTTACTGAACTATACAACATCTAAACTCTAATGTCAACCCGGGGAAACAGAAACAGGCATTTTTACGATATCGGAACATATTATAAGGTATTGTACCGGCAGATTAACCCTTAAAAAAAACCGGGAATTCTTCAAGAATACCCTATAATTTAGTATAATAAAGACAATATCATGAAAAAACTCGGGTTTCTTACAGATACTCTTATAGGTTTTGTAATCCTGTGGTTAATAAATTTAGTAATATTCAAACACAATCCCGGGTTTATAGGTGTTACCCTTCATCCATACCTCTTCCTTATATTAATAATCACACTTAAATACGGTTACACAAAAGGGCTTAGCGCTATCCTTGGTTCAACTTTCATTTACATTTGCTGTGCTTACCTTAAATTTCACGATTTTAACACAATTTTTAAATTAGAATACTTTAATCCGGTAATCGGGTTCATTGTTTTAGGCACGCTTTCCGGTATATTAATAGATAATCAGAAAAAACGTGAACGTGACATGCATGAAAGCATTGAAAATCTTGAAAACGTAATAAACCGGTTCCAGGAAGATAAACAAAACCTTGACAGGCAGTCGGAAGAGCTGTCACAAAGGCTTATTTTTGAAAAATCTACCTTTTCCGTGCTTTACAATTCCGCCAAAAAACTTTCTACACATAATATTCATGATTTATTCAAATCAGTATTAGAACTTATAAAAGAAATAATAAACCCGCAGGCCTGCGCTTTATACTTTATTGAAGGGCAGAAACTGGTACTTAAAGAATCCATAGGAAGCCTTAAACGCAATGAAATAGAAATAGACCAGACCCTTTTAACCGCCATTATCAAAGATAAGAAAGTTATATCCATAAAAGATGCTGTTAATCAAAAAGGTGCCGGCGTTTTTGAAAAACACGGTGTTTTTATTTTTGGCCCTCTCTGCATGGGGTCCAACGGGCCGGTAACAGGAATTATTGCTTTATCCGGCATAAGTTTTATGAAATATAACTCTACAAACATCAGAATATTCACTTTAATATGTGACTGGGCCTCTATAGCGCTGAAAAATGCATCAGATTTCAGAGACTCAGCCGGAGGCTCACCGGAAGCAATTGAAGAAAAATTCAAAAATTCATTTTTAAACCTTTATAAATACGGTACAGATGCAAAAGAGATAATTGACAGTACAGCTAAACAATTAAAAAATTGAGCGTATGAACATTATTCTTATAATTGTCAGTGTTCTGCTGGAACTTACCGCCGCCGCATACCTTTTCTTAAACCCGTCCCCTAACATTATTCTGCTTTTACTTTCACATACGCTTGCCTGTATTGTATTTTCCGTTTACAGTGAAATAGCTTTTCGTCAAAGAAATGTTTTTCTTATTAACAGCCGTAATGTTTTTTTTATAGTTTACTTACTGCCTGTATACGGCATGGCGGGCATACTGCTAATTTACTTATTTTTCGGCGCAAAACAGCCTAAAAGCGAGTTGTTTCATCTTGATATTGAAGAAGGTGATGATGAACCCCTGCCAAAAACATCACTTGCCGGAATATATAACAAACCTTCAGAATCAACGGGCAGTTCTGAAGAATCTGAAATATTTGAAACAGAATCTATAATGGATATACTTACCGCGCAGGATAAAGAAAAAAGGCTGGGCGCTATTACCGCTTTATCAAAAATTAAAGATACAGATGCCATAAGCATTATTGCCTCATCACTTAACAACGCCATGTCAGAAGTGCGCTATTATGCCGTTGAAGCGCTTAGTAAAATTTCACAGGAATATATGAACAAAATACAATCCATTAAAAAGAAATTAGAAAAATTACCGGGTTCTCTTGAAATTAAAAATGAACTGGCTGACTGTTATTTTGAATACGGCATAAAAGGCATAGAAGAAGAAATGATACAAAACTACTATTTAAGCCTTGCTGGCGCTATATATGAAGAGCTGCTTAAAAATGAAAAAGAAAATATGGTCATAATGCTTAAACTTATGGAAATAAACTTCCAGTTAAAAAAATATACAGAATGTATAAATTACGGAAAAGAAATATTAAAAATAGGCCCGGGGAATACATCGGCAGTTGCCAGGCTGGCAGAGTGTTATTTTGCTCTGGGGGATTTAGCGCACTTAAAAGAAATTTCTGGTAAAATAATGGCTATGCAGAATGCCCCTGCACAACTAAAAGATTCTGCAGGCCTTTGGGTATGAGAAAAAGGCTGTCTTTCGGTAAGCCGGGCAAATTTGAAAATTAGATAGTCAGGTTAAGTAAAGACTTTTGTTGCAAATCCTGAGTGCAATCGAAGGGCAACAAATCAGTAGTTATTGATTTTGACTGATTTCTCAAGGATTGGAAGAAAATCATTAGGCAAGCCTGACACAGTTTAATCTGAATTCTTGTTGTTTAAAAAAAGAATCTTAAAAGGTAGCCGCAGGCTTTTAGCCTGCGAACAGATTTCAAATTTGAAGAAATAGTATAATAACGCAACCTAAAGGTTGCGGCTACCAAAGTTAACTTATTCACATAAAAATAAAACTGCTTTCCCCAGTTTACAGCATAAATCTTGACTAAAAATATGAAATAAAAACAAACGACTTTCTTTACAAATAAAAAACGTAAAGGCTAATAAAATGAAAAAAGCATTATACTGGACACGGGTCTTTATAATCTATGGGGAAGTATAGGCGTAGTAATCCTGAGGCAAATTAAACA
>MGVC01000005.1 GCA_001800285.1 Elusimicrobia bacterium RIFOXYA2_FULL_39_19
AAAATCCACCTTCTGAAAAAGTAATTCCTACTTTTCCATATTACCACTTAACGATCAACTTTATTGTTTAATGATATTTAATACAGGTTTTTGATTACTCATAAGATTTGTTTTTTTAATATTATCTAAAATAATATCTTGTAATTCTTCATAAGCACAATATTTATACGCTTTTGACAAATATTCGTTTGCCTCTTTTTTGTGATTTTCTAATATTGCTAATACACCCAGATTATTATAAGCTTCTGCATAATCATTTTTTATTTCTATTGTACTATAAAAACATTCTTTTGCTTTTATGTATTCCCCTAATTGCATATATAAATTACCTAAGTCATAATAATCCTTAAAACTATTTTGGTTATATGATATTGCTATTTTATAATTTTTTATGGCTTCCAAAAGGTTGTTTTCCATTGAATATAGGTACCCCTTTTGTGAATATGAGATTGATAAAGATGCCGGTTTTAATATAGTTTTTAAATATACATTTTGATAATTTGTAAGCAAAAATATAATAATAAATGATAAAACAAATATTAGATAGCCCTTTTTATTTCTTATCAATTTATATAATTCTACTATAAATAATGAACTAAAAGGAATTAACCCAATTAATAATGGTATCCTGTATCTTCCTGTCACAAAAAATATTAACATGGAAATTATATAAGAAAAGATAAATATCTTTATAATTAGTGAGTTATTGGACTTTTTTGAATTCATGTAAATACCCAAAATACCTGCTGCTATAAATAATCCAAACGATATTGGTATTTTTAATACCGTAGATATGTTTTTAAAATAATAAAATGAATATGTTTCTGCAATCTCAAAAGAACTAAATATTAAATAAAATTTTTTTAACAATAGCACCATGTGCTTTTGGGGGTTTAATACAATATATTCTAATGCTTCATTGAACCAATAATTACTAACTTCAGAAGCTTTTGTATATCGTTTATTACTTAGTCTTTCAGCAGCCCTCCATGAAGTTTCCAACTCTTCATCCGGAACACCTTGAATATCATATGGCTCATAATATGAACCTGAAGCATTTTTATTGTTTCCAATAAATAGATTTAATCCAGAATTTGCCGATATAACAACAAAATCTTTTCCTATTATTACATTTCGTAAAGTAACAGTAGTTATGGGAATAAGAACACCAATTAAAAACAATACTATATATATTAACACTGTTTTCAACAAATAATTTTTATGTATTTTCACGAAAATCCCAATTAAAGAAAAAATTACAAATATCATAATATTTCCCCTAATCAGAGTACATGCGCCAAGTAATAAACCAGCATAAAAGTAATTTTTTATATTCTGTTCTTGTATCGCTTTTATAAGATATAACAATGACCATGCAATTAAAAACAAAGAAAGCGTAGTTTTGTCTAATAAAACAGTATAAAATATTAATACAGGTGAAAAACAATACAATAGCGATGCAATAATACTCAAATTTTTATTATTAAACAATCTTTCTGAAATCAAAAACATCATAATACATGTTGTTGAATCCATAAATATTTGAATTATTCTCACAACAAAATAATTATTTAACCCAAATATCTTATAAATTACCGCGAGGAAATATGCATATAAAGGATCTTGATAGTATACTCCAGACTCACCCAAAATACCACCATTTACTATAGACACAGCCCATTGATTATAAAAATCAGCATCTATTATCAAATATTTTAAAAAAATATCCTCTTTTACCTCATAATAATATATCAATCTTACTAATACAGAAATACAAAATATTAGAGGCAATAAATAATAATTATTTTGTAAAAAAGAAAACTTGTTTACTTTTATTTCGTTTATTTTGTGTTTCATTTACATTAATTCCTATCATGCTGAATATAAATACATATTCTGCTATTGAAAAGATTAGCAAAATATGTATTTATTGTAAATTTATATTATGACTATATTATTATCAAAACTTCGAAGAAAAGCTGATTCGGTGTGTGTTTCCCAATGCTCCGTAAGGAACAAAAGAATAATCTGTTTGAGTACCAAAAAGCTTTATACCAAAACCTGCACCAATGCCGGATGAGTCAACCATTGAACTATTAAGCGATGAGGCTATGAAGTTTGAGGCATACCCTGCTCTTAAGGCAAGTGAACTTATTGGAAGAAATTCAGTCCCAAAACTTATGATAGTTCTGTTTTCATAGACCTGCTGTTTAACATCCAACCCTACTGTAACACCACCAATATTATACCCTAACCCTGTAGTTACCGTTAAAGGCAGGTTATAGCCTTCACTAATGAATTTCATCTGTGGGCCAATGTTTTGAATTGACAGTCCTGCAGAAAACGGTCCGTCTTGCGAAAACAGACGGGATAATATGCCTACATCAAAAGCAATACCTGTGGCATGTTCAGTTTCTATTTTCTGTTGAATTATTTTCATGTTTATGCCTGCCATTAATGATGAACCTTGAGATTGCTTTGTCTCTTTGTTCCTCGCAATGACTTTACTGTAACTAAACGTTAACGCCATATCGCTGGCGCCAAAACTGTTGGTTAACTGACGGTTTGCGTCTCTGCCTTCCAGTTCCCCCTGAGACAAGTATATTACGCTGCCACCCATAACACCGGAAATTAAGTGATTAGGTGATTGAGTGATTAAGGGCACAGCAAAACCAATATAATCTAAATTTGTGTCTGCTAACCACTGGCTGTGCATAGCTGATACTTCTCTTTGGGTTAACTGCGCTAAACCGCCTACATTCCACTGCATGGCTGTTACATCATTGGCTATGGCAGTAAACACATTTCCTAACCCTACAGGCCTGGCACCTATCCCTATTTTAAGGAAGTCCGCACCTGTGTTTTCAGAAAAGCAATTTGTTGAAATAAATATGCTTAAAACAAAACAAGCAATAATAAACAAACCATTCCTGCTAAAATATACGTTATTCTTTTTACTTGACATTTCATCCCTCCATTAAATGTTTTTCTGTCGACAATATGCTATAATGTACTTATGAAAACCAAACCAAAACAACCCACAAACAACACCATAGATACCACTGCAAAATATAATTGGTTGTTTATCACAATTATATTTATTGTTACCTTTACTGTTTATTTCAACTCACTTAAGGCACCGTTTATTTTAGACGATTATTCTAAAATTGAAAAAAACATGGACATAAGAGATTTAAACAATGTTTGGCATAAACTTATATATCCATATGATAAAACTCAGAATAATTGGGCAAGAAATGACCCATCCCGCCCTCTTACATATCTTTCTTTTGCTATTAATTACCACTTTAATCAACTAAATCCTTTTGGGTATCATTTAACCAGTGTTGTTTTACACATTTTAAATGCTATTCTTCTGTTTTTTCTTTTAAAGAAACTGTTAAAACTTATCAGATATAAAGACTCTGTGAACATTCCCTTTTTTGTTTCATTGATATTTGCTATTCATCCTATTAATGCTGTAGTTGCAAGTTATGTATTTAATAGATCAGATATTTTATGTACCTTATTCTTTATTTCATCATTATTGTTTTTCATAAAAGCAGGTGAAACAAATGCTAAGTATTTGATTCTGTCATTATTATGTTTTGTTTTGTCTCTTTCAGCCAAACAATCAGCTGTTACATTGCCAGTATTTATTTTGATTATAGATTATATTTTTCTTAATAATTTTGATAACAAATTATTATTTAAAAATAAATATTATCATTTTTCTTACTGGCTTGTATTATTTCTTTACCTTGCGTTTAGATACTTTTATCTTGGCGGCATTGGAGATCTTGAAGGAAGCCCTACTACTTCAAGGTATTCTTACTTTATAACTCAACCATTTATATTATTAAAATATCTAAAATTACTTGTTCTACCTATAGGAGTTTCATTTGAACACGGCGCAGATAATTACTATTCAATTTTAGAACCAAAAGTATTAATTTCGGTTGTTATCATCTTAATTATTGTAATTTTAATCTGTTTTGCTTATAGAAACAAAAATAATTTGTCAAAAATGTATATTTTTTGCATGTCATGGTTTTTTATACACCTATCCCCAACCTCAAGTTTTTTTCCTACTACTGCCGTAATGACCGAAAACCGTATTTACTTATCGGGTGTTGGAATTATCTTACTTCTGATATTTACATTGCATTACTTGAAAATAAATTTAATTTCAATCAAAATACAGAAAGTCACTATACTTGCATTTTTGATCCTATTTATTTCATTTTTATGCGCAAATACGATGAAAAGAAATGAATTAATGCAAAACCCATACCTATTATGGAAAGATGTAATTACTAAATACCCAGATCATTTCAGGGCACATAATAATTTAGCGCTTCTATATCAAGATAACAATGAATATTCAAAAGCAATAAAAGAATACAATATAGCTCTTGCATTAAACCCCAAGTATACACCGTCTATAAACAATCTTGCTTGTATATATTATGTTCAACAAGATTATGACAAAGCGGCAGATGAATATAAAAAGATTCTTAAATTAGAACCAAATAACTTTGCAGCTTTAAACAATCTTGGAAATATTTATTCAATAAAGAAAGAACACACAACAGCAATTTTGTATTATGAAAAAACTTTAACTATTAATCCAACCCTTGCTGAAGCTTACAATAACATGGCAATTCTTTACGAAGAACAAAACAAACACAGCAAAGCAAAAGAGTCTTACAAAAAAGCAGTTAACGTTGACCCAAATAATGCCATGTTACATTACAATTATGGTCTTTTATTACATAAACTTAACTTAAAAAATGAAGCAATTAAGGAATTTGAGATTGCACTAATATTAGATCCAAAACAACAAAATATTAAATCATTTTTGAATGATTTGAAAAACAATACCAATCCATAAAATAAATTATCATCGTATTAAAGCTAACTTTTTGACTACTTTTATTGGTTTTTCACCGGATTTCTGCGCATCTATGTAATATATATACACACCGCTGGCTATTGTATTTGCCATTACTGTATACTCATAGCAATACTTATTATCCATTACCTGCCAGTCAGTACCATCAATCTTCTTTTCACTTACTAACTCTCCGGCTATGTTATACAGTTTTATTTCTACATTATCAGCTATACCGCATTCAATGTGTATTATGGAATTTACACCGTTTTTTGCAGGGTTTGGATAGGCATAAACTTCACGTAGTTTAAATGTTGCATCAGGGCCTTTTTTAACTTTAAAATATCCAAAACCATCACCAGTAGCACAATCTACCCATATAGTTGCACCATTTGAAAGCCCTGAATATACTGGTTCTGCATTTCCAGTCAAATCCAAATATATTTGTTTGCCCGACAATAACTATTTTGCTAAAATATATCAATGAAACTTAATAAAACTAACCATAATACTTCAACTTTAACACAAAAGGTGCTTAACTCGCCACTTTTTCTGCCTATTCTTATATTTATTTTAGCACTTACCGTACGGTTACTTTATTTTTCTGAAATGAAAAGAAACGGACTATTTTTTGAGCCTATGGCAGATGCTAAGGTATACCATGAATGGGCTTGTCAAATCTTAGCTACCAGAGACATAATCGGCAAAGATGCTTTTTTCATGAACCCTGGGTATCCGTACTTACTGGCATTACTTTATGCTTTTTTTGGCGTAAAACTACATATTATTGTTATAATCCAGTTTATTATCGGGTCAATTTCTGTAATTTTAATTTATTTTATTGCTAAAAACATATTTGACGATCAGGTTGCTATAATTTCTGGAATAATTGCTTCATTATACGGTGTTTTCATTTTCTATGAAGGATTACTTTTAACAGCTTCTTGGATAAACTTTTTTAATCTTTTAGCAATATTATTCATACTTAAGGCAACTGAAAAAGAATCAAAATCACTCTACCTATTTTCCGGAATTCTAATAGGTATATCCAGCCTTTTTAGGCCAAATATTTTACTTTTTTTACCACTACTTTTAATCTGGTTATTTTTCTATTCAAAAAAATACATTAAGCTATTTTTCTTTATTCTTTTGGGAACTCTTCTTATTCTTCTACCTGTAATAATACGTAATTACGTTGTGTTAAAGGAACCCGTAATTTCAAGCGTATCTTCTGGAATTAATTTTTACATAGGAAATGGAGAAGGTAGTGATGGAAGTGACGAAATAATACATAAAATAGGGCCATTGTATTCAACTCCTAAATATATGTGGTCTTTTTTCAAAAGTGAAGCAGAAAATTCACTTCATAAACCAAATATTTCTTATTACGAAATGGACAATTACTGGAAAGTAAAAACATTCAATTATGTAAAAAATAACCCTTTGATATATTTAAAATTAATCATAAAAAAAATACTATTATTTTTAAATTTTCAAGAAATTCCAAATAATTATCCTTATCATATTTTTAAAATTAATTCTTCGATTTTAAAACACTGTTTTGATTCCAAATATATTACGCCATTGGCTCTGCTTTCATTAATTGGATTTTTTAATTACTACAAAACAATAAAATTAAATCTGTTAAGAACATATTTCTTTATTTATTTGTTTACGGCAATTATAATATTTGTATTAAGCGAATATAGACTAGCAATTGTTCCAATACTAATTATATTTACCTCATACTCAATAATTTGTATATCTAAATATATTGCAAGAAGAAAATATCTTAAATTTCTTATGTCCGTTTTATTAACATTTTCACTGTACTTAATTGGCAATATTAATATGAATTTACAAAACACAATTGGTAGTTATCATTGGCGAGGAATTATTGCATTGAAAACAGGAAATATTGAAAAAGCAGTTTTTAATTTTAAAAAATCTGTTGAGATTGAGCCTTCAGCGTTATCAGATTATTTCGAATTAGGTAGGATATACTTCAATAATGGCAACTATCAAGAAGCAGCTATCTGGTATTTAAAGTCTTTAAATATTAACAATAGTTTTGAAGCATTTTATTCTCTTGGAACTATATACTACAAATTAAACAATTTAAACCTTGCTAGTAAATACTATTTAGAAGCTATACAATTAGATTCTACTAATGGTAATGTTTGGAATGGTTTAGCTATTATTGAAGCAAATAAAGGGAACTTTAGAGAAGCACTTAATTTTTGGGAAACAGCTTTAAAATATACTTTTAATCCCGAACAAATTAATCAAATTGAAAATAATATGAAAATGGCCAATTCAATAAATCAAAAAGTTAACAAATTAGATTAAAACTTTGAAGAAAAACTGATGCGGTGGGTATTTCCCAGTATTCCATAGGGTGCATACGAATAATCTGTTTGGGTACCAAAAAGCTTTATACCAAATCCTGCACCAATGCCAGATGTGTCAGCAATTGAGCTATTAAGCGATGAGGTGATGAAGTGTGAGGCATACCCAGCTCTTAAGGCAAGTGAACTTATTGGAAGAAATTCGGTTCCAAAACTTACAATAGTTCTGTTTTCATAGACCTGCTGTTTAATATCCAAACCTACTGTAATACCGCCAATATTTTTTATTTTAATTCTTTCCGAGCTTCCGGAATGTTTTTACTTCACAATATGGTTTTACGGCATTTCACCCGTGTTTTCAAAAACTTTCATTATTTTTTTATCTTCAGAATTCATAAATTGCTCTGGAATATTATTGTAGAGTGAGTATGCGTTTTTATAGAATCCTTGTTTTATATATGACTTAGCATAATCTCTTAACAATACATTCAAGGTTCTATCATCAGATTTCTGAAATACTTGATATATTTTTAAGTCTAATCTATTTTCAGCTGCAATTGGGATAAATATGTAATTACTATAAAAATATTTTTCAAAATCTTCTTGATTTACTTTAAATAGTTTATTGAAATGTTTATATACTTGATCCTCTTTAATTGTATTTGTAGTATAAACATATTTTTTTTCCCTTATGTATTCTAACACCATACTATTGAGAATATTGAAGAAATCATTTTTGGAATACCCTAATAATCCATCATAAAAACTTATTCTGGATTGAGAATAAATTAACATCAAATAAAATCTATCCCCATTAAATCTGCTACCTTGACCCGCAACTATAACAGCAGATTCTTTTGGAATATTATCAGCAATATATTTTGCCATTTGTAACCCTATATTATTTTCTTCTTTTGAATTATAATAAACTCCGTATATTAGGTTATTGAATAATAAAAGAATGATCGATAGAACTATTATTGCCCATTTCATTTTTTTCTTTTCTGTACTTATATCATCTAGCATGAACCCATAAAATGCAATTAACACTACTGGGAAAAAAGGAATTATCCAAAACCAGGGCGTATCCGGATACCAGAAATAGAAAAACCCCGAATATATTAAAATCAATGCTACATAGCTTGGAAATTGTTTATAAAAACTATATCCTTTCTTTATAACAAATAGCCACCAACCATAAATTAACACTAAAACTACGCCAAAAGACAATACAGACATTAATTTATTTCTTGTAACAAATATGACAGGAAATACTAAATTCTTTAAAACAATCATCATATAAGAAATGGTAAATTTACTGCCTATATCTGTATAAGCTAAATGTGTTTCACCATGGCCTTTAAAAAAGACAATAAAACTATTTATTGAATATAAATTGAATATTAATGCGTAAGGAATTACTATCCCTGCGAATATTGATCCTAAATAGAATAGTGAATATTTTATACCTTTTATACGGTCTTCTATAAGCAAATAACTTATAAATATAGGAACAACCAATAATACGTTAGTTATATGATGATATATTGCCATTAATGTTAATAATACAGAACCAATCAACACTTTGTTTAGTGATTTTTTCTCAATATAGTGCTGAACAAAACAAAATGCCGCTAATACCCAAAATATAGATGACATATATACCTGGCCCTCTGTTGCGCGAGACCAATAGCCATAAGAATAAATTAAAATCATTGTAAACAGAATACTTTTATAAAGTTTACTACTTTTAAAATATAGAAACATACAGAATATTATTGCACCGAAAAAACCATATATGTTATTCATTAATTGTAAGACAACATATCCATTTTCGTAACTATTATTTACACTATTTAGTGTGAAATAAAACAACTTAGCTATATTATTATATATTAAATGCCTAGGATACCAATCTATAAGTTTAAAACTTGGTATGTGTCCGTCAAGCATGGTTCCAAATATTAAACCATCATCCAATATTATTTTGTCTGGAAATTTATAAAAAGATATAAAAGTCAACAAAATAAGAGTAATCAATAATACTTTATTATGTTTCTCATTTACAACATAAGTTTTTTTATTCACTTTTTTATCATTTTTCATAAATATTTCCAAAATCAATTAAATTTTAACTATTTTTGATAATTAATTCAAGGACAGCATACATGAAAATATTTTAAAATTTCGCACTCATAGATATACGGTGGGTATCGCCTAATACGCCATAAGGGACAAAAGAGTAATCTGTCTGGGTGCCGAAAAGTTTAATTCCAAATCCTGCGCCAAGACCATATGAGTCAGCAATTGAGCTATTAAGCGATGAGGCAATAAAGTGTGAGGCATACCCTGCTCTTAAGGCAAGTGAACTTATTGGAAGAAATTCGGTTCCAAAACTTACAATAGTTCTGTTTTCATAGATCTGCTGTTTTACATCCAACCCTACTGTAATACCGCCAATATTATAACCTAAGCCTGTGGTTACTGTTAATGGAAGGTTATAGCCTTCACTGATGAATTTCATCTGTGGGCCAATGTTTTGAATTGACAGTCCTGCAGAAAACGGTCCGTCTTGCGAAAACAGACGGGATAATATGCCTACATCAAAAGCAACACCTGTGGCTTGTTCAGTTTCTATTTTCTGTTGGATAATTTTCATATTTATGCCTATACCTACCGGTTTACTATTCACTATTAACTGTTTACTGTAAGAAAACGTTACTGCCATATCACTTGCGCCAAAACTATTGGTTAGCTGACGGTTTGCGTCTCTGCCTTCCAGTTCCCCCTGGGAAAGATATATTACGCTTCCACCAAATACTGACCGTCCTTCTAAACCGGACGAGCCCTTGCCGCTAAGCGGCAAGGCAAATCCGATGTAGTCTAAATTTGTATCTACCAACCACTGGCTGTGCATAGCGGATACTTCTTTTTGGTTTAACTGCGCTAAACCACCTACGTTCCACTGCATAGCTGTTACATCATTGGCTATGGCGGTAAATGCATTTCCTAACCCTACCGGCCGGGCACCTATACCTATTTTAAGGAAATCAGCACCGGTGTTTGAGCCAGCAAAGGAACTACTAATAATTGTTAAAATTAAAGAAAGAGTAATTAGTGTTTTTTTCATTTTTTTACCTCAGCGTATAATCGCTAATTTTTTTACTACTTTTATTGGTTTTTCACCGGATTTCTGCGCATCTATGTAATATATATAAACACCGCTTGCTACGGAATTTGCCTCAACAGTATATTCATAGCAATACTTATTATCCATTACCTGCCAGTCAATACCTGCAATATTCTTATCGTTTACTAACTCGCCGGCTATGTTATGCAGTTTTATTTCTACATCATCAGCTATACCGCATTCAATGTGAATTATTGAATCTGCACCGTTTTTTGCAGGATTTGGATACGCATAAACTTCATTAAGTTTAAATGTTGGGTCCGGTCCTTTTTTAATTTTTAAATATCCATAACCGTCGCCGGTCACGCAATCCACCCATATAGTTGCGCCATTTGACAATCCTGACCAGCATGGCATTTCGTCTGCAGTCCAAATCCTAAAATAATAGGTTGCTTCTACCGTCAACGCAGAAAGAGTATATATTTGCAATGTTAAAGGCGAGCAAGATGTTGAAATAGAAATTTGAGCACTATCATTTGACCAAACAACACCCGTATGACTTGAGTATTGAATATTAAATTTACCGTTTACAATATTGCCGCTTGTACCATCATCTCCAGGAGCTGTCCAATTAAGAATTACTACACCGACTGATGTACCCGTGGAAACAGTCAAATCTGTAATAGCTGATGGTGTTATGGTATCAATGAAAATACTATGAGTAACTGACCAGGTACTTCTTCTTAATCCGGTATCTATTGTAGCCACCTGCCAATAATAGGTAACACTATTTATTATTGAACCGAGATTTAACCCTGGTCGTGTGCTTGAGGCTACTACAAATCCATGTGCATAATTCCCTAAAAATGGTGTTGCACCTGCACCAGTTGACGGCGATACAATCCATTTTTTTAAGTTATCTGTTATTGGTTCTGTTGCAACCCGAACAGAATAATATAATCCTTTTTGTTCAGTTGTTTCAGTATCTGAACCATAATCCCACCTTAGCTCAAGATTGTTTGTTGATGTGTTATAATTGGAAGCAAGATTCGATGGGACATTCGGTGTAGAATTTATATTGTCAAATTCAGATTGCATTGATTTATAAATCTTTGTTATATATCCATTACTAGTGTCTCCAGCAATAGCTAAATCCAAATCCCCATCATTATCATAATCGCCCCAAGATAGAGAACAATTCTTTACTCCAGGCAACCCATTTTCCACACTATTAAATGTTCCGTTTCCGTTATTATTATGATAAGTTTTCGCTATATATCCGCTACCAGAATCTCCGGCTACCACTAAATCCAAATACCCGTCATTGTCATAATCACCCCAAGATAGAGAACAATATTCTACCCCTGTTAAATCTACTACTTTACTGAAACTATTACCAGCATCATTATGATAAACCTGTGTTATATAACCACTACCCGTATTTCCAGCTATTGCTAAATCTAATCTACCATCGTTATCATAATCGCCCCAAACCACTGAACAACGTTTTATACCTGTTATATTATCTATTCCACTATCAACAAATCCATTGCCATTATTGTGAAAAATCTGAAATCTAGGATTCGTGCTAAAACCAGCAATGGCAAAATCCAATTTGCCATCATTATCATAGTCTCCCCAAGCTAAAGAACAATTACCATATACCTCTAAAAATGCTTCTATATTAGTAAATGTTCCATTTCCATTGTTATTATGATAGATTTTAATAGCACCATCTCCATTTCCAGCTAATGCCAAATCCAAATATCCATCATTATCATAATCACCCCAAGCAAGTGAACCGTTATATACCCCTATTAAATCTACTACTTTACTGAAACTATTACCAGCATCATTATGATAGACCTGTGTAACATAAGAACCACTATAGCCCGCCATTGCTAAATCCAAATATCCGTCATTATCATAATCACCCCAAGCTAAAGAACAATAACCTATTCCGGGTGATAAATCTATTACTTTACTGAAACCATTCCCATTATTGCGATAAATCTGGGTTACATAAACACTACCGTTATACCCAGCAATTACTAAATCCAAATCCCCATCATTATCATAATCACCCCAGACTAAAGAACAATTACTTATCCCAGATAATATAGAATTAATATTTCCAAAGTTGCCCGATCTCACATTCACGGTGTCCGACCAAACTGCCCAATTGTCCATAGAATCGGCGCTTCTTATCCAAAAATAGTAGGTTACTTGTGGTTGTAATCCGGTCATAACATGAGCAACTGATTGACCTGCTACTGTTGTTGTAGTCATAGTTTGTTGATATTCGGCTGTACTTGCTGTTTTAGTAGCATCCGAAGAATATTTTATCTGATATTTTTTAATATTTCCATCGGGTACTGTCCAGGTAAGTTTTACCTGCAAATCAGTTACTGCGTTAAAATCTGTTATTTGGTTTGGCGGAGATTGGTCTGGAAAACTGGGCACTATGCCTGATTTTAGTTTATAGTTATTTGATACCTCACTACCTTGCACCATCTGGCCTACAGCGTCTGTAATTTTATAACTGCCAGAAGCCTTCTGTCCTCCGGCGCTGTCTACTACTTCTGAAATGAATTTGTAGCTGGCACTGGCGCGGGTTTCTGAAAAAAGGAAGTGGGCTGAAAAAATAAATAATGAGATTGCTACGCCCAAAAGGGCGCGCAACGATTGTGTTTTTTTCAATTTCATAAAAAGACCTCTTTTGATATAATTCTTAACCATAAACTAATAACAGTTAAATTATTTTTTATTTGTTTTTAAGAATTTCTATTTCTGCTTCTAGTGTTTCGATTCTGTTTATTAATATTTGTACTGTTCTTAAATTTAACATAACTGTTTTTGATAAATTTTGACAAACCACATCTTCTTCCAATAACTGATAATCTTTTTTTGTTTCTTCTGTAGGTTCAAAATCTCTTGGCATTCTCTTATTGGTTTGTAAATTTAAATAATATTTATCTGTAAGTGGTACTTGTAATTCTGCTGGTAATGAAGAGTGATCAAGTTTTCCCCATCCATTAACATTTACAGAACCTGCTTCTGGTTTTATGTTTTTTACTGATTCTATTGGATCAGTCCAACATAAATCTGAATAAGTAAGATATTCATCTGCTCTTACAGAACCATTTACATCAAGAGCTGTTACAGGATTTGCAAATTTTATTCCAGTGTTTCCATTTTCGTCTACAGTAAATTTATTAGCACCAAGATAATCATATACAATCATTGCGTTTGAATTAGTAGCCATGTTTTGAACTGTTAATGGCACCTTATAACTACTTGAATTATTATCAATGGCTATACTATTTGTTAAATAAAAATTACCTGAATTTGAGAAGAAACCCTTCGAACTTATCCTACCATTAACAGATAATCTATCTGCTGTTGATGGTGTCATACCTATTCCAATAGATCCTGTTACCATTGTCATTGTACCCGCAGTTACTTTTGAAAGACTATCTGTATCATTTGCTAAATCCACATTTGTTATTGTATTATCAACTATATTTGATGAAGTAACCGTAGCACCAATTACAGTATACGTATAATTTGAATATTCGGATTTAATTGAATAACTTGCAGAAACAAACCTTTGTTTTGGCAGCAGCTCTTCAAAAGAACTGCCGTCTGTGCTAAACCAGGTTCTTAAATAGGTTTCAAAATTGTTATTAAATACAGATTTAGGTATGTCAGCCATTGAACCTGACGGAAGATGCCCTGTGTTTCCTAATGTTATTGAAAAGATGCCGTTTACTACTGTTGTGCTGGTAGCAACGGGTGAACCGTCATTGCCCCCATCATTATCCCACAAAACAGTACTTACAGAATCTTCAATAACAAACTTAAAAAATCCTGTCTGATTGTACGGGTTACCGTTTATGTCTGTTACTTTGCCCTGGTAGTTTATCTGCCCGGGCACCGAAGCGCTGTATATAAAGGAAGCACTAAGAGCTAAAAACAAAAAACCAGCCAAAAACCTTACTACCATGAAACCTGTAAACTTTTGAAGCGAATAACTTTTTGAAACCATTTTCTTTTCCTCCGAATTTAAATTTTTTGTTTAATGCTTACTGCGTGCCAATTAACCCAAAATCATGTATTTTAACAGATAGAGAACTTTGTAATATTTAATTTTGCTGGCGCATTTATCGTTTTTTAAGGCGTTTGATAAATCAAACCGCTACAAAATTCATAAAAATAACATCACATTCATCTTCGCTTAAAATGGAGAATACTACTGCCGTTTAAACGCCATACTTATTACAGGCATTTAACTGCGGATATTATACAGCAAAAAATAATAAAAGTTCCTGTTTTATAAAAAATAGTTCAGAAAATTTATAATTTATTTTGGGTTTTGTATAAAACAAGGTATGCTTCTGACGAATAAGGTGTGTAAAACCGGGTTAGGATTTTAACTTGCTTACATAATTATAAAATGTTTTTTTACTTTTAAAACCGGATTTTTTGAAAGCTGCTGCTGCAGACATGTGTCTTTCGTTTATTTTATCACTTAATTTTTCCAGCAGATAACTTTGTTTATATTCGCTTACTGTACAGCCAAAAAACTCTTTGAACAATGCGCTTAAAAGCCTTCTGTCTAATTCTGCATATTTTGCTACGTCTGATGTTTTCACTTTGTTTTCATAATTTCTTTTTAAAAACTCTTTTGCGTCAATTAAAGCATAAACCAATTCGTTTTGTTCTTTGTACTTTATTTCCACCCCAGTATTTATATTAAGCAGTTTTTCAACTTTACATTTTAAATAATCTATGTCAAAAGGTTTTGCAACACACAGGTCTGCGCCTGCCTTAAATAGTTTTTCAAAGATGTTTCCGTCGTCAAATGCTGTTATTACAATTACCGGCATATTTGGATATTTTTGTTTTACTTCTTTTACGTAGCTTATAGAGTTACCCCCCCCCCCATAGAATATAATCAATTATTAACAGGTCAATTTTTGTTTTGTAGAAATGTTTGTCCGCCTGTTTTGTATTAAATGCAAAAAATAAATTGTATTGTTCTTCAAACAACTGCCGTAAAGAAATGTGGATTATTTCTTTGTCATCAACAATAAGAATATTGTTTTTCATAAAACCTCCATAATATAAGCTTTGCCGCTGCATGGTAAACAAACCTCCATACAGTGTTGCTGCGCATTATTAATAGTTAATTCTTATATTTGCCCTCACCCGTCCCTTCGGGCCGTCCTCTCCCACGCGGAGAGGATAAACATTAGTTATTCCTATTGTTTTTTATGAAAGGGATTATCTGAAATGTTTTACTGTCAAAGGTAATTTCTATGGCGCCGTGTTTGTAGGTTGAAAACAGGTTAATGCTTTTTGGTGTTGCAGTTTTATTTCCTGCAGAAACCACAAGGTATTGCGCGCCGGAAGAGTCAATCAATGCTTTGTTTTTTAAAATATTTCTGCCGTGTGCGGGCATTTGAAGCACGTTATACTTTTCATTAGTTTTTATTTCTGGTAACTCATCAGCAGTAAAAAGCACCTTAAAACTGCCGTAATCCAGCGCTATACAGCCGGTCCCGATATTTTTTAGCTTTATTTTTCCGGAATATAGCAATTCTTCCTGTATTAGCGTTACTATTTTTGCGCCTTTTATTTCCGCTTCCTTTATATAGGTACTTAACTGAGGGTCTTCACTAAAATCACCCGCCAAAATTATCTCTTTTACTTTAAAGTTTTTTAACAGGGTCTTAAAGCCGCTATAGTGCGCCCAATTATCTGTAGTAATAATTACTTTATCAATAGTTCTTATGCCTTTTGACATAAGAAAAGGTTTTATTGTCCAGTCACCTGTATTTATGCCTATGCCTCCGCAATCTATGAAGATATTTTTGTTTTCAGGTGTTTTCAGGTAAACAGCATTGCCCTCGCCCACATCAAGAAAGGTAACAGCCAGCTTACGCGGCGAAAATAAAATCTGCGCAGAAACAAACATTAAAACACAACAACCCGCCAGTATAACCGCTTTTGCTTTTACTGTTTTTACTCTGAAAAACAATATTAGAGCCGCAAAATAACCCGCAATAAAAAATAGTGACGGCGCGCCGGTATTTATAACCGCGCTGGGTGTTTTGGCAAAATATTCCACTATACTTATCAGTACTGAAGCGCTGAAAGCGCAAAAATAGGAACTTACCGGAAGCAGAAACGGCAGAAACAAATATATAAGAAACTGCACAAAACATAATGCCAGTATTACCCCTACATACGGCACAACAATAATATTTGAAACCAGGCTGATAACGGATATTTTATAAAAATATTTTGCCAATAGCGGAGCTACTGCCAGCTGGGCTGATAAAGAAACAAAAAACAAAGATAAAAGATAATAAATTATTTTTCTGCCAGTTCTTGCCTTACTGTTTACCACTTCCGACTTACCCGTCATGCGCAGATTGACGGGGTTTAACAACTTCGGCGATATATACACTATTCCCAAACAGGCGGCAAAAGATAACTGCATACTGGCGCCGAAAAGCGCCTGCGGGTCAAAAACAAGTATGATAAGAGCTGACAATGCAAACGCATGATACACCGCCTTTTCTCTTTCAAGCAGAAAACACGCTATAAATGCCAGAGAAAGCACTGAGGCCCTGACAACCGGCGGATTGGCGCCCGTGGCAAAACAATATAATATGATGGGAATTATACACAGAACCAGCCTGATTTTGTTGGGCATGGGCAAAAACCCGAATAAAAAGTAAAACATACCCGCTATATAAACCACATTTAACCCGGAAACTACCAGTACGTGCATTAGTCCGGAATCTATAAACATTTCGTTTATTTCCTGCGGTATTTCTTTTTTTTCTCCTACAAACATTGCCTGCAGTACCGCGGCTTCCGCACTGCCGGGATTTACATTTACTGAATCAATCATTATACTGCGCAGTTTACCGGTTATTTTCTCAAAAATTGCCGGGCGGCCTTTTTTTATTACTTCCATGTTTGTTACGTTAACAATACCCGCATAACCTTTTCTGCTAAGGTACTGCGCATAATCAAACTGCCCGAGGTTTCTGGGTTTAGGCAGGGGCAGCAGGAGACCTGTAATTTTTACCACATCCGAGTCTGTAATATCAGAAGGCGGGGCATAGTAATACCTGAAAAGCAGTTTTGCTTTTTTGCCGTTTACAGTCAGCTCTGCCGGGAATTCTATTCTATTGTGCTGCTCCTGCACGGGGGCTGAAACGGTAACTTCTGCGGTGATTGGTGAGTTGAATAATCCTTCAAGAAAGGTAGTGTTTTGTTTGAAATAGCCGAAACCATCAGCAAAAATAAGCGCTGTTATGTAAAGTAAAACCAGGGCTATAAACCCGTAGTTTTTAAGAAAAACCAAAATAGTATTGTTGTTTTTTTGTTTTTCAGGCATGGCACCCGGAAATAGTGAAGCTCAAGAAACTCCGTTAGTGTACTTCCCAGGAGTTTTCGCCTAGAAGGGATTTTAAATCTGCAAACAATTTATCGTTTACGGTTACTTTAAGGGGCGTTTCTATAAGTACATCCTGGTTAGCGTGTGATTTTACCTTAAAAAATACTTTTGTGTTGCCTTTATGTTTTTCCAGGTTGGTTTTAAGCCGTTTTATGAAATCATCATCCACGCCGGCAGAAGTAAACCTGAGATAAATTTCATTCATTTCTTTTTTTGCTTTTACTTCAAACTTTTCCAGCGGTATCAGTTCATCTGCTATCAGGGTAGGTTTTTCATCCCGGGTGCTTATTCTCCCCTTTACTACCACAAGCGACTGGTTTACTACAAACCTGTTAAACTGCGCGTAGGTTTTCGGGAACACTATTACTTCTACTGAACCTTCAAAGTTTTCCAGGTTAAATTTTGCCATCTGTTCGTTAGTCTTTTTTACAGACAGCCTTTTTATGGTGGTTATCATGCCTGCCAGTACTATCAGTTCATTGGGGTCCTGGGGCAGGGTTTCCATGGTATGCGTTGTAGCGGCATCTATAGTTTTTTTATACTGTGCCAGCGGGTGGCCGGAAAAATAAAAACCCAGCACTTCCCTTTCATAGCCCAACACCACATGGTCTGCCCACGGCGGAACATCTTTGTTTTCATTTACGGCTATTTCAAACAGCGTATCCTGGCCCTGCACCATTTTGTTTCTTCTTTCCAGCAGTTCTTCCAGCTGGTCTATGGCTTTTGCGCGCACATAGGAAGGCAGGGAAATTTTATCTTTTAAACCGGTAAAATCAAAAGCGCCCGCTTTTATAAGCGATTCTATTACTTTTTTATTTACCTGGCGGGTATCTACTCTCATGCAGAAATCCTGTAAAGATTTATACGGCCCGCTTTTGCGCCTTTGCTCAATTATTTCTTTTACTGCCATTTCACCAACGTTTTTAATTGCTAAAAGGCCGAAACGGATTTTTTCGCCTTCTACGGTAAAGGGCATATCGGATTTTAATACATCCGGCGGCAGAACTTCTATGCCGGATTCTTTGGCTTCCTGAATGTAGCTTACCAGGCGCGAACCCTCTTCTTTTGCCAGGGAACTCCTGCCTATTTCACTTATCAAAAGCGCGCAGGTATATTCCAGCGGGTAATTTGCTTTCAAATAAGCGGTGCGGTAAGCCAGCAACCCGTAAGCGGCGGCGTGAGATTTATTAAACCCGTACCCGCCGAAATGCACCATGAGGTCCCAGGTTTTTTTGGATATTTTTTTATCTACGCTGTTTTTATGCGCGCCTTCCATAAAGCTGACTTCCAGCTTTGCCATTTCTTCCGGAATTTTTTTACCCATGGCCTTGCGCAGTACGTCAGCCTGTCCGGCTGTAAAGCCTGCCAGTTTTATGGCTATCTGCATAACCTGTTCCTGGTACACTATAACGCCGTAAGTATCTTTAAGTATCGGCTCCAGGCAGGGATGGTCATACTTGATTTTGGTTTTCTGGTGTTTTCTGGACACAAAGTCATCTATCATACCGGAACCCATGGGGCCTGGGCGGTACAGGGAAACCAGCGCAATAATATCTTCAAATATGGTAGGTTTAAGTTTTCGTAAAAGGTCTTTCATGCCGGAAGATTCCAGCTGAAACACGCCGGAAGTTCTGGCTTCCTGAAGCAGTTTGAAAGTATTTTTGTCATCCAGGGGCACTAAAGACAGGTCAAAGTTTTTATCCTTATTGGCATTTATAAGTTTCTGCGCTTCTTCAATAATGGTAAGCGTGCGCAGACCCAGAAAGTCCATTTTCAACATGCCTAATTTTATAAGAGCGTCATCATTATACTGTGTGGTTACTACTTCTTCATCGCCGATGGTTTTGCGCGTAGCGCGGATAAGAGGCGCAAACTTTGTAATTTCATCTTTGGCAATCACCAGCCCGGCGGCGTGCACGCCCTGGTGCCTTTTCAGGCCTTCCAGTTTCATGGAAATATCTATCATTCTTCTTATGCCTTCATCAGAATTATAAATATCTTTCAGTTCTTTTACGTTGGTTATAGACTGGTAAAGCGTAGAGCCCTGCGGGATAAGTTTGGCTATGCGGTCGCCGTCTGCTACGGCAAAACCCATTACGCGCGCCACGTCGCGCACTACCAGGCGCGCCTGCATGGTGCCGAAAGTGATAATCTGGGCTACGTTTTTTTCGCCGTATTTGTTTCTTACATATTTTATTACTTTATCACGGCCGTAATCTGCAAAGTCTATGTCCAGGTCAGGCATGGTTTTTCTGTCGGGGTTTAAAAATCTTTCAAACAGCAGGCCGTATTTTAGCGGGCAGATATCCGTAATACCCAGTGAGTAGGAAACTATGGCTCCGGCACCGGAGCCTCTGCCGGGGCCAACGGGCACGCCGTTATTTTTAGCGTACTGCACAAAATCATTTACAATTAAAAAGTATTGCGAAAAACCCATTTTACTAATTACCGATAGCTCAAAATCCAGCCGCGCTTGTATTGCCGAGGTCACTTCTTTATATCTTTTCTTTAAACCTGCTTCGCAGAGTTTTCTTAAATAGGTATCTGCGGTTTCCCCTTTTGGAACTTCATAGTGGGGCAGGTAGGTCTGGTCAAAACTTAAGCGCAGATTGCACTTTTCGGCTATTCTTATGGTGTTTTTTATGGCTTCAGGATAGGCGCTGAAAACTTTCATCATTTCTTCTGGCAGTTTATAATAAAACTGATTTGTGGAAAATTTCAAACGGGTCGGGTCATCAAGTTTTTTACCCGTGCCTATGCATAAAAGCGCATCGTGCGATGTGTAGGCGTCTTCTTTGTGCAGGTAGTGGCAGTCATTGGTGGCAACAATGGGTGTTTCAGTTTTGTTGGCAAGCTCAATAAGCTTCGGTAGTACTGCCCTCTGCTCTACCATGCCGTTATCCATAATCTCTATATAAACATTTTCCGCGCCGAAAATATCTTTATACTTATCCAGCAAATCATACGCCAGTTCTTTATTGCCGGAAGCCAGCGCTTCGGGTATCTGGCCGTGCAGGCAGCCGGTCAGGCAGATAAGCCCCTTGCTGTATTTTCTAAGCACTTCATAATCAACGCGCGGTTTATAATAAAACCCTTCCAGAAAACCTATGCTGACTAAACGCATCAGATTATTATAACCTTCAAGGTCTTTTGAAAGCAGGGTTAAATGGAAAGTTTTGCCTATGGTTTCCGGTTTGCTTTTGTCTAAAATTCTGGTTTTATCGGTGACATAAACCTCACAGCCTACAATGGGTTTAATGCCTTCATTTATGCAGGTAGAGTAAAACTCTATGGCGCCGGACATATTGCCGTGGTCTGTAATGGCCAGGGCAGGCATTTTATAGCTGGATACAAATTTTATCAGCTCTGACGGGCCGCCTTTATCGTTTACAATACGGCAGGCGCCGTCAAGCAGTGAATATTCCGTATGATTGTGCAGATGTACAAACTGTGAATTCGGCATTTATTCCTTTCTATATTCCCAAATCTGTGGGCGCCCGGCCTATACTGCGCAGCAGGGCAATAACTCTGCTGATATTAGCGGTTACTTTTATGTCTGTACCGGCTCTTTGGGGATAGATTTCATAAAGTTTCCGGTATTTTTCGGGTGTCAGGTTTATCATCAGCGAATTTCCGCCCGCCATTAAACCGCTTTTGGCGCCGTTTTCTTTATCCAGCGTTTCTAATGATGTGGTAACAAGTATTTTTGCTTCCGGGCAGGCAAGGCGCGCTTTGGCTATGGCGTTTAACGCCAGTTCCAAAGACGGTTTGTTTTCATTTGCCAGCGGTGTCTGCGGATGCGGTATAAAAGGCCCGAAAGAAAACATATCCGTGCCAAGCGCTGTAGTAAGTTTGATATCATTTTCTAAATCTTCCCGGGTCTGCCCCGGCAGGCCTGCTAAAAATCCGGTAAAAATCAGGTAACCCATGTCCCGCAGCTGTTTAATCAGTTCCAGGCGTTTATTAAAATCACTGTCCGGTTTCATTTTTTTATATAACTGCGGATTGCTGGTTTCAAACCTTAACAGCACGCCGCGGGCGCCTTCGTCATACAGGCGTTTATAAAAAGATATATCTTTTTCCCCTACGCTTAAAATAAGCAGTATGGGTGTTTTTTCCATTATGGATTTTACTACAGAACCCATTATTTCTGCTGTATAGCTGTCATCTTCACCGGACTGCAGGACCAGCGCTTTAAAACCGTGCAGATTTATTGCGTCAGCCGCCGACTGAATAATTTCATCGGGCTCCATTTGGTATCTTTTAAGCTGTTTATTATCTTTTCTTAAACCGCAGTACAGGCAGTTATGTTTGCAGTAGTTTGAAAATTCTATTATTCCGTGCACACAGCAGGAATTGCCGGAATATTTATGGCGCACGGCATTGGCCTTTTCATACATGGTTTTTGTTTCCCGGGCAAGGTTTTTATCTACCTGTGCAAGCTCATGAAACATTTCTTTCCAGGACTCCAGCACCGGCAGGGCCTCGCGCTCTGATATTCTTTGGATTACCAGCCCGCCCTGGGCATAAATGTATTCGCCTAAAGCAAGGTTATAAAATTCATTTCTTGCTTTCTTTTGCTCACCGAAGTATTCTACGGTGATTATTTTATCGTTAATTTCTACTACTTTTCCCGGAATGGCGTAGCACATTTTGTTTTAGGGGTTCAGTAAAACAAATCCCGTTCTCCATTTTTTATCTGCGCCAGTTTATCTGTTACCTGCGCACGCATTTTCTTATCTTCAATTTTGTTTAAATAATGGTTTATTAATTTATAGCCGGGTTTGTAGGCGCCGTTTTGTTTTGCAAAATCTTCCAGATATTCAGCAAAGGTCAGCAGGCCGTTTACCCGGCAGAATTTATGTATTTCACCTGGTTTGGACAGTTCCATGAAATGTTCACCGGTCCTGCCCAGCCGGTAACATGCCGTGCAGAAACTTGGCAGCAGTTTTTGCGGCAGAATGGATTTTATAACTTCGCTTAAAGAACGTTCATCACTTACTTCAAACTGCACGCCCTTTTTTTTGTTTCCGTAACCGCCCACTTCCGTAACACTGGCGGCGGACGCCTGGGAAATACCCAGTTTAAAAGCCTGTTTTCTTATCTGCGCGCTTTCCCGGGTGCTGATAATCATGCCTGTGTAAGGGACAGCAAGGCGCAGTATGGCAATAAGTTTTAAAAAGTCATTATCTGCTACCGGATATTCCGGCTTATAAGTTACAGACGGCGCTGGCCGGAATCTGGGTACAGAAATAGTGTGCGGGCCGGTGCCGTGCTTTTTTTCCAGGTAATCTGCGTGCATAATAAGAGCCAGCACCTCAAAGCGCCAGTCATAAAGCCCGAATAAAACACCGAGGCCTATATCATCAAGGCCTGCTTTGAATGCTTTATCATACGCGGTTAACTGCCTTTGATAATCTGCTTTTAAGCCTGTATGCAGTTTTTCAAAAGTTTCTTTGTGGTAAGTTTCCTGAAAGAGCTGGTAGGTGCCTATTTTTGATTTTTTAAGTTTCCTGTAATTTTCTTCAGTGGTGGCGGCAATGTTTACGTTTATCCGGCGTATTGAACCCCTGGGTGTTTTTACAGAGTATATGGTTTCTATGGCTTTGGTTATGTAATCAATGGTATTTTTTTCACTGTCTTCGCCAAGCTCCAGCAAGACTCTTTTGTGGCCTGCATTAATAAGGTACGTTACCTGGGCCTTAATTTCTTCAAAAGAAAGTTTTTTTCTTTTAAGCGCGGTATTTTCTTTATGAAAATTGCAATAATCGCAGTTATTAACGCAGTAATCGGAAATATACAGCGGGGCAAAAAATACAATTCTTTCGCCGTAAATTTCGTTTTTAATATGGTTTGCCGTTTCAAATAGCTTATTGATAAGTTTTTTGTTTTTTAGGTTTAGCAGTATGCCCGCTTCTTTAAGACTGAGGCCTTTTTTCTGACGGGCTTTTTTAAGTACTGCTAAAACAGCTTTATCAGCAGGACTTTGTGTCTGCTTTAAAATACCGTTTATAACCTGTTCATTTATTATGTTCATAACATATTTTCCTGTTATTTTTCTGATCCTCTCCACTTGCAGATTGTGTCGCAATTTTGGAATGTAGTGGCCAAGCTTGCTTGGCAATATTAAATAGCACCGTCTTTTATCATCTGTCTGCCGACCAAGACCTACTATCCTTCCAAGCGGATGTCTGTAGGCACGAATAATGTTGCTGGTCGGCCACTACCATTATAACACAGTATGTTGCGTGATGGCGAAGTGATGGGTGTGGCTTTACTTATCGCCTTCTATGCTTTCAAGATATATGTCTTTCCCCGAAACCAGCTCAATATTTTTGCTTTTACATTTCGGGCACCCATCAAAAGTAATGGTGTCCGCAGTAATTTCTTCCCCGCAATTCAGGCATTTTGAGCGCAGGGGCTCTTTTATTACAACAAGTTTTGCTTTGTCTGCTATGGTGCCGGGAAATATATGATCTATAAAACTGTGGCGCAACAGGTCTTCCAGCACACCGCCGGCTTCGCCTAGCTTTACTGTTACCTTGGTTACTTTTTTGAGGTTATTGTGCTTGGCTTCTATTAATAGTTTTTCAAACAAGTCTCTTGCTATACCGGTTTCATGCATTGGAGTTTTCTCTTTCTTTGGGTTATTTAGGTTGATAAACGTTGGCAGGTGTTTCCTGTAGGAACATTCTACAAAATAAGGGCTCTCAATTCAAACAAAATGAAATCATGGTAGCCATTGCCGCCAGAACACGATTGATTGACAATAATCTTCACTATTTATATAATTCTTTTATGGCAGGCGAAATAGGAATTTCCAAATGGTTGTCGTATTCTTCAGCGCAAAAAATAAAACATTTAAAAACTACCGAAAATAAACGCGCCGTTAAACTGCAGAAATTAACCTACGCACAAGCTGTAAAACAAACCCACCAGTTGCTCCGTTATGTAGATTTATTGCCGCATAAAACACGCAGGCATAAACCTGTTGGTATTGGAGTTACCCTTGGCACACATAAAGTTTGAAGACGGCGTGCTATTATTTCTGCTTACTTTTCCTGCAATAAAATAACGTTGCAATTCTTGTCAAATTCCTTTAAAACTTCCTGGCTGACTCTTTTATAAATCTCAAAATCTTCATACACTATGGCAAACACACCGCTTTCTGACGGCTCTGCATTAATTGAAAGAATAGTTTTACCGTCATTCCATTTCAGCGTGCCGTCATTTATGCAGGCAGGCCCATAAATTGCATTATAATAATCGCATATTTTTCCGTGAAACCCGCAAAATTCATCCATAGAATCATTATCATTTATGGAATAAATTGTATGTATGCTGTACAACTGCCTGTCGTAAAATATCAGATTAACATATTTCACATATTTGTTATCAACGTCGTTTAACAGTACATTGCCCCAATGTTTACTGCTTTCCATATCCTTTTTATAGTTGCCGGTAAAAACCAGGTTGCTGAAACTGGTACCCAGCGTGTAGCCGTAAAGAGTGCGTTTCAGGCTTGGGCTTGAACGAAGAAGGGCCTGAGCGTTTAACATACTCATAAAACCGGATAAAACAATTAAAAACATTATAATCTTTTTCATAAAGCCTCCATTTTTTATAACACCCTCACCTCAATCCTCTCCGATGAGGAAAGGATGAAAACAGAAGTATAATTTTGTTTTAATAAGTCTTATGGTGCAATATTATTTTCTGGCATGGGTAAACTTTCCAGCTTTTCTTCAGCCGGCACAACTTCCGGAACTGCTTGTATTTGTGGTTGCGTTTGGGTTTCCGGCGTTTTTTCTTCCTTTGCTTCTGGTACAGTTGTCTGTACCAAATCTTTGCTTTTATTATATTTAAAAGGCATAGTCAGCGAAAGCCTGTAAGTATTTCCTAAATATCCGTACGGAGAAAAAGAGCAGTCCACATTTCCATAAGCACTGTTTATCCCAAACCCTGCAGACAACCCGCTGTCTGCCTGGTTGCGCCCGTTAAAACCAAGCCTTAGTTTTAGAATATGCAGTAAAGTATATTCAGCACCCATATTGATTATTAGCGGAACATCTTTTGAAAAGGTTGTATCAAAAGCAAAAAGCAGGTTTTGTTCAGGCAGAGTGTATGCCGCGCCCAGTTTAAAATTTAACGGCAACTCTTCCTGCGTGCTGTAGAATTTTGCCCTTGTGCCAAGGTTTTGCAATACAGCTCCTGACTGAAAAACCTCATTGAATTTATACAAACATCCAATATCAATTGCTATTGCCTGTGTTTTTACAAAATCAATTCTTTCGTTTATATATTTCACGCTTAACCCGGCAGACAGCTTATCATTTAGTTGTTTTCCGCTGCCTAATGTCACCGCCATATCCTGTAAAAGATACTCACTCAGGCCATAGCCATTTCTATTTGAAATAGTAGTCCTTTGAATTGTGCCCCAGTCAACAATATTTATACTGCCGCCAAAACCAGTATTGGACACAAAGGCAAAATACCGCTGATTTATTTTCTGCAGCCAGAAAGTGTGCATAAAGTTTACTTCACTTCTTTTTATAACAGCCAAGCCGGCAGGATTATAGTACAAAGCATTAAAATCATCCGCTACGGCTGTAAAGGCCCCGCCCATACCTGCAGGCCTTATGCCTGTATCCAGCCTTAAAAAACCAAAAGGCGTAGTACCCGCACCTTCAGCAGACAAACGGATAGGCGCAGATAAAACACAGAATATACCGGCACAGAAAATCCAGAGCAGAACTCTGCTGTGTTTTCCTTTTAGAAATGAAAGTGTATTTTTTATAATTACCAGTTTCATTTTATTATCCCCAGCTTAAATACTTTTCTCTCTCCCGTGCTTGACACAATAACCGCCAGATACCCGCCGCTTGCTAATTCAGAGCCGTTATTATTTTTTACATCCCAGTTAAATGTACCGGATGATTCAATATAACTGTCAAAAACCAGTTCACCGCTTACCGTATAAATATATATTTTTACCGCTTCCGTAAGATTTTCAAATACTATACCGGACTGCGAATTGCCCTGGCTGTAGGGAATACCGTTATCATCAGCACCGTCATAAGGCACATACGGGTTCGGATAAACCAACACATTATCAAGGTTATTTGAAGCAGCTGCAAATATACCAAAAAGGCTGAAATGGCCTACTTGTATAGATGCCGTATTATTAATTTTGTCTACTGTTGTTTCCGAATCCTTTTTCCAAATACGGGATGATTCATCATAATAAAGGATTTTTATATTTTCTTCCCGCATATCCGTATCATCAATTATTCCGTCATTATCTTCATCTGCGTAAGCTATAATTATAGTTACATTTTTCAATAAGGTTTTCTGCCCGCTTGCCAATTCAATACTTCTGAACATTCCCGCGGATTTATATTTCCTGTCTGATGACGGAATTGAAAGCGGGTTAATGGCTACTTTTACCAAATCAAAAGAACCGGAAAGAGCCCCCTCCGGGATAATAATTTCGGTAAAATGTTTTTTATTAATATCAGCTAACTTAATGCTGTTTTCTACATTGTTATATATTTTCTGTGTTTTTTCCGGGACCCCATTTTGTATTTTTTCTTCCATATCAGGGCTTATTCTGTCAATGACTACATTAACCGTTTCCGGATTATTGTCATAATTTCCTGTCTTATCATAAGCTACACACCTTAACTGATAATTCCCCTGCAAGAAATCAGATTCATTGCTTACATCCCAAAAATAGTTATAAGGGTATGTTGCATCCGGATTGGTAAACAACGAACCAGTAGAATAAATATTATGCCATTCATCCTCAGAAGCCTTCCTGTACTGGAAATAAACATACCTGATATCAGAACTCTCACCTGATGTTATCTCGCTGGTCAACGTTATCCTGTTGCCGCTTATTTTCTCGCCTTCTTTAGGCGCTGTTATTTCAACCTTTGGCAAATCCACATAGTTTGATATATTTGTTATCCTGAATTCTGAAGACTTATAAGGAAATGTATTGTTTTTATCTGAAACCATAGTCTGGGGCACAATAGTCAAACCGCTAAACTCTTCAAGCCGTATACCGGTATAATCATTTTCTGTTGAATTCATTGAAAGATCTGTATAACCCACATCTCCTACAATATATAGTTTTACTTCAGCGGTTGATATATAAAGACCGGTTGATTCTATTGATAGACTTGCCATTCCTGAAACGAAATTCATGTTTGGATTGGCTCCTGTTGAATGTGGAATGGATGAAATAAATACATCAGTTGTTGCATCAAATTTTCCATCACCATACGGAAAAGCAGCACTGGTTGCCTCTTTCCAGATACTCAGGCACGAAAAATCACCCTGGCCCTTTCCCGGAATAAGCGATGTTTCTACCGTACCTGTTTGTTTAAGCGTTATATTGGTAAGTAAAGCATGGTTAGTATTAGTTTTCAGCCGTAATAACATAAGCGGAACATTTTTGCTTCCATATTTCGTATATACAGGGGCATAATTTTCTGATTTTACAATCAGCCCTATAGGGGTTACCGGGAGCAGGCTGGTTTTACAGTAATCAAAACTTGTTGAATTGCCTAACTGTACGCCGGTATTGGTTTCAAGTACCAATAATGGAGAAACATCGTGCGGCAATCTTAACTTTATCCAGCCGCTGTCTGGAATTTTCAGGCCTATTGTATTTCCAGCAACCGCATTATCACCCATATCGTAAGCTATGAAATATGTTTGATTTGATGGATTAAGTTTCTGTATGTTTGTCAGATAAATCATTTTTGTTTTGCTTAAATCATTGCTTAAATCAAACATATCAACTTTTTTAATTAAATCACCGGAATTTAATTGTTTTCTTACGGTACCGTACTTCCCGCGTTCAACTATCCTTAAAAACGGTTTCGGCCCTGTTGGCGTAATTGTAGTTCCCGCCAGGGAATACCTCATAATCTCATCGCCTGCTTTTACAAGCAGCTGCTGTTGCCCGGTAGGGAAAGTTCCTGTAAGAGTAATCGTTGACTCAACTATCAAATCAAAAGGCAGTGGTGTATATATTGAGATATAATTATAGTATACCCCATCGGAACATAACGAACTTATTTTTGTTTCTGCCTCTGAGATGCACTGGTCATCGGCGTCAAGAATGTTGTTGTAGTTTGCGTCTCTAAATATTTTTATATACTTCACATCAGAGTTTCTTCCCTCCGGTTTTGTCTGGTCCAAAGGGCCGCCTGTGCCGGTACGCTCAACCTGAATAGCGTCCCAGTTACAATTGGATTTATCGGTACGCAGTTTTAGCCTCATCATTTCTACGTTTGACTGGGACTGAAATGCACCGCTTGCAAAATGCACGTAATAAGCGCTGTCTGATACAGTAGCAGATACAGCAACCTGAACTTCCTTTATTTCTGCTGTCTGAGTTATAAACGGAGCTGTAGGCCAGAGAAATTCTACACCATCCGGAACCTGTACAGTAAAATATGTTTTGTCCAGAATACTGGCTCCTACTGTTTTACTTATTTGGGCAAATTGGCTGATATCATAAGTTAAATAGTATGTCTGTAGTGTAGCGGTTATGGTTCTGGCGTCATAATAGTTGTCTTCTGTTTTAAGCAACAGCGTGGCAGCCTTTTCAGTGAACGTATCACTGCCATAAGTTATTAGGCCGCAAGGCTGGCTGTTTATCATAACTGTTGATTCAAACACGCTGTATTCAGAAGTAGATGTAATTACTTTCCAGATTTTAATCTTACTCACATCAGCATCTACTCCTGTCCCGGTTAAATTAACTTTTATGCTTTCCCATAAAGCGGTATTTCTATTTGTTTTCATTGACAATTGTATTACTGGTACATTTTCTGCATAACGTTCTACAGTACTCATTAATTCTGATGAGGGGGTTATATACACAGTATCAACGGTTGCTACAATCGGCATATTAGCAGTTTTTATAGGAAAGGCAGGTATCTCACCTAATCCAATAGGCACATAAGTTGATACTCTGTGCCGCATCTCTTCTGACGGATGATTTACGCCTATTTTGTCCTCTCCTGTTATTTCTGCGCCAATTATTTCATTTTGCCAGGAAATAAGCGGATGAGAGAATTTAGCCGACGGGCTGACATCATAAGTTATGAAATATGCCGTTGGCGTGGTAGTAACAAGTATATAACCCCTGTTAATTGCCGGGTCATTTAAGTAAAGGCGGCCTCTGGAATTATCATAAACGCCTGAACCAACAAGCGTGTCAGCAGTTACAATTCCCCTGTATTCAGGTGAAGCAAATCTATCCAGCCTGCTGTTTCCATTATCATCACGGTAAACTTTTATATTTAGTAAATCACTGTCTGCACCGAATAATAAGTATGACGGCGTGGTACGGGTTATGGTAATGGTACCCATTTCCACCTGAAAACCGTCAGCCCATAAATCAAGTTTCTCTACTGCAAAGTTTTTCACTCCCTGAGTTACCTGCACGCCAAAAACTACACCCGATGAATGACTGGCAGCAAAACTGCCCAGAACACCACGGGTAATGCCTGTAATAGAATTTGCTGTTTTTCCCGTGTATTTTATAATTTCACTTTCTATAACTGCATAACCGCTTGCAGGAATTGCCAGTGTTGGCGTAGGACGGCCCAGGGAATCATTTGAAAACAGATAAAGGACATCTGCGCCTGCACTTAAATTTCCACTTAACCGCGGAACCTCGTAGGTTGAAAGTGTGCCTGTTTCTTTTGGGTCATCATCAGAAAAAATCGGGGCTGATTTTACAAATATAGTCCTGGGTGATGATGCTATTGTTTTTAAAGTGCTTTTCCAGGGAAGGCCGATGTCATCCAGATTATCGGGTTCTGATATGAAATCATCTTCGGTTTGAACGAGATTATCTTCATCTGTCGGGAAGCTTTCTGCTGTAAGTCTTACACCAAGGTTTTTTGGGTCACCGGTTCTGGGGTTAGTGGTTAATGCAGTTTCGCTGATATCGTAAGTTATAAAGTATCTTTGCGATTTTGCTACTCCGGCTCTGGCGGCAGTAATTATTTCCTGTACCTTACTTGAATTAAATCTGATAAGGGTTGCTAACGCATCGCCGGCATTACTGAATGTTCCAGAACCTACCAAAACATCATAGTCTGTGCCTGCATAAAAATAAGGGGTTACCGGACTTTTATTTAACATTCTGTCATTATTTGCGTCATACCAGACTTTAACTACCGGTACTTCCTCCTGCACGGCGCCGCCATCGTAAGAGGCTGTACCGGTGGAATATATTCTGATTGCATACCACAAAGCTTCAGACAAATCCGTTTCCAGGGTAAACTGCGCCATAACATTATCTACTGAACCCTGAACTAAATATTGTGTATAAATATAATCAGTTGGTTTCACCAATACATCATCAGGATATTCTTTAACCTGTGACACGTAAGATTCAGTCCACCCTGTTGCCGCCCATTCAGTGCCAATCCACTGGTTATTTCTAGGGCTTCTTAAACCTACCTGTGCCTGCACATTGCCCATATAATCCGGAGAATTGATGGTGAAGTAACCGGTTGATGGAATTTCCACGCCCAGTTTAAGCGACGCATCTACCGTACAAACAGGGCTGTAATCAAAGGTAATAAAATAATTTTTAGGTGTTTGCCGGATTTCCTGCACCCCACTAACGTCACCTACTATATCCAGCCGTGCCGGGCCAGACACAATAGCTCCGCTGGTATGGGATTTAGCGGTAGTTTTATCCTGCCCGCGGACAACACCTGTAAACAAATTATTATCTTCATCAACCCCGGTATAAGTAACTATTTCAAGTTTTGACGGGTCCCCGTTATCATCAATAATTAATTTACCCGGCGCCTTAGGCACAGAACAAAATGGCGGGAAGAAAACCCCAATATCAGCTACCTCAATTACACTGGCAGACTCATTAATACTTTCAGCTAATTCTGATACAGGAAACTCCATAAGTGAAAATTGCGGGTTCTGGTCAACCACCATCGAATCGGTAACTTCGAACATTCCGTCATTGTTGCTGTCATACCACAGCTGTATTTTATCTACATCTGTAGGCAGGCTGAGTGTTCCTTCCGGCACGCCTGATGTGGCATTTCTGTATATAGACCTATCAAGTTTCAGTCCGCCCCACAGGCCGGTTCTCTGAACTGTTGCCATGGTAAGTTTCATTACCGTTATGTTTGCATCACCCTGGGTTACTACCCCGGTTACAGTAAAATTCACGCTGGATACACTGGTTTCCTGTTTGTTTACGTTATAAACATTCAGTTCATCAACTGTGGCTGTCACTACAACTTTGGTAGATTCAATAGAGGCATAAGACTGCATAGCACCTTCTAATAAGGTTATGCCGTTTATCTGGGCACCGTGCGTATAACCGGGAGTAGCGGAATTTTCAATTTTGTAGGTTATAAAAAAGTATCTGCTGGTACAATCAATTAACTGAGGTGTTGAAAGCATACACTGGGCGCTTCTGTCTGTAAACGGTACCCAGTTTGTCAACGCATCATCGCCTCCGGGTTCTAAAGCTCCGTTGGGGTTTGAACCAGCATCTATCCTGCCGTCATTCGGGCTGGAATCTTTTCCGTCCATATATATTTTTACGCCTACTATGTCATAATCCTGGCCGGTGCCTGTTCTGCCTACTTTTATTTCGCTTATCGCCCCCTGAAACATAGGGGCGCTGAATGCTACCCTTAACATTCCAATATCAGATTCACCCTGCTGCATGTAGGAGTAAGTAATAGGCTGTGTGGTGCCTTCAAGTTGGTAATAAGCGGCAATATCCGTTAACTGCGCATAAACTTTCGGCGGTGATTTTTCTACTGCCCAGGTGGTGGTAACTATTTCAAAATTGGCCTGGGACACACCAATAGTTCCTGAAGTTTGTATAGACTGGTAACTCTGCAACCGTAACCCAAAATATGTACCGGTAGTTGCGCTGGTGGCTATGCGCACTGCAATGAAATACGTTTTAGGTAAAGTATTTACTGAAACTTCTGGTTTTACGCTTAAATTTCTGAAGTACCAGGCGTCAGTGCCCGCATCATACTCAGCATCACAAAGTTTAGTGTCTGTTGGTTGGCCGCCACTTACAAGTTCCGGGTCAAAGTAATAGTTGCCGCTTGCGTCATAGTAAAGACTCATCTTACTAATACTGCTGGAAGGCGTATTGCCAAATTTTTCTACTTTTATCTGTTCCAGTTTTTCTGTAAGATTGGCTTCCACAGGCAGGGTTACCATAGTAAGTCCGGCCATACCAAACGGCTGGAAGTTTTCTACAATATCCCCGTCACCCTGATACACTTTCTTAGAAATAACTCTTGATAGATAATTAGAACCTCTCAACAAATTTTCCGGGTCTAATATCGGTGTTACTTTTATGCCTGAAGTTACCAGGTTCGCATCTGAATGTGCTGTTTCAACTCTTGTGCTGTCATTAGTCCAGCCGTACACTACACCATCCGCAGGATAATCCAGCGCCTGAGTAACAGGAGATGCATAATGAGTAGCGCTGATTTTTAGTGATTCCTGCATCTGGTTGATTACCTGCAACCCCTGCCAGACACCGCTGTCACTTTCTGTATAAGCATAATAGGTTGCACTGCCGGGCATAGCTCTTAGTGTTACTGCGGTAGTGGAGCCGGTATGTGCAAACTTTATTATACCTTTATAATACTGACCGTTGGTGCTATCGCCGGATGCCACATTACCAAACCGGTCTCTGGCTTTTACGGTAACCGTGCCGTTTGAATTTACCGGCAATGGATTTGTTAAGGGATAACTGTGGTGAATTGTAAAAAACCTTGCAGGAGCAGGAGTGATATACTGGTTCTGTGTTGCAGATACTAACTGTATTGAACCGCAGGTTCCCTCAGCTCTCAATGTACTGGTACCGGCTTTTGTATCAAAGAAATATATGGAATGCTCTGAAGAACCCGGGGGTATAATACCCGGCAGGAAACCGCCCTCGCAAATACTGGGCCAGTCAGCGCTAAGCATTAAATTTTTTAAAGGGTTTTCACCGGCACGGGCAGAAGTTGAATTTGTACAGGTATAAACTATGCTTGTAGCATCAGAAGAAATAGTAACATTATCTGACTGGTCCCTTAACTGGATAGTTATCACTGTAACGGTTTGAACACGGTTTGAATAAGAGCTTAATGGAACAGGTAAAACGGCTGATGAAAACGGATTGTAGCCTTGCACGGAATATGTAGAAACAACACTTCCTAAATTTCCGGAGCCGGTATACGCAATGGTTGTACCAGCAATTAATCTTCTTGATTCCGTTATAAAAACAAAATGATGGGGGTTCCCCGCAACTACTGAATAAGTCTGCACAGCTACAGCCCAATCTGTCTTTGCCGGGTTCTGCGCAGTTATTTGAAAATTCCCCAGATTGGTATCTATCATGTAAAAACTGGTGGTGTCATCACCTATATTTAACGTAACAATATCAACCGCAGGTTTTGCTACCCACCCGGAAGTAATATTTGGCGAAGCAAACCTCACATTCCCTGTACCGGTAGAATTAAGGTCAAAGATACTCATAACTTCTTCACCTGTAATTACCGGTGACGGGTTGGAAAACTTGTCCTGTGTCTGCAGTAAAAAAGCTGATGATGTAGTACCGGCCGCCAATATCTGATGAGATGATATTATGGCCAGTTTCTTTATTGGTGATGCCGTTATCGGTACGTATTGGCCGGAGCCCGGTGTTTCCCAACTTCCGCTTGAAGCTTTTACATGAGGCATGGTGGAAGCAGCAATATTATATGGCGGATAAGTTTTTGATGCTTTTGTATCTGCATACCAGAACTGGGTGGCATATTGGCCGGCTGAAATTGAAGCCGTTGAGGTGTGCATCCACGGTGAAGATGTAAGTGAGAAGGAATAATTTCTGCCGTATTCCGTAGTGGCAATAGTATCCACTTCGCTTTCAAACGTTAACCTGTGCAAATAATCTATGCGCAATGAATTACCTGCCCCGGAATCACTCTGCAGGTTCATGGTAGTGTCTACGTTTACAGCTTTCGGGTTGCCGTAAGTATCCTGTGTTTCTATTTCAAGCACCTGCAAGCTATTCTGGTTGTTATAAACTATACCCGCCAGTAACGGCAGTGTGGTTGAAGGAATAACATCAAAACCTACCTGAGTTATAGCGCCCGGGTTTACATTAAATGTTGTTGAACCAACATAGATACCATACTCAACAGAAGCTGTCCATTTACCTATTGACGGACGCGCAGGCAGAGCGGCGGTAGCCGTGCCCTGAGAACCGTCTTCGCCTGCAGGCCATGAAGCATACATATCTGAATACCTGAATGATGCCTGTGAATTGGCTGCAGGTACCGGCCATACTGCCGCGGACCATATAGGTATAGCTACATCATACATGCTCAGCATAGTATCGGTAGTTTTATTCCAATATTTCTTCTGTGAATTTAGTACAGAAGGTGAATCAGTTTTCAGCTGGGTGCCGATAGAAAGAGAAACTATGTTTGTTTCACCCGTCGGGTTATTCCAGTAATCGCGTTTTTCAAAAGTAAATACGGTAGATTTTATGTTACCCGCAGAAGCTTCAATGTCTGACGGTGTAGTTACAAACTGGAAGCGGTATAAATCACCGCCGGTAGTCATAATGTTTACAGATTTACCTGTAATGGTTGCACCCGCAGCGGTAGATACCTGCACCTTGGCATAATGGCCTCCGGTAGTGGATACCTCATAGTATAATTCTTTGCCTAGGCCGCCCACTTCACCATTGCTGTCGGTTGTAGTAGAAGTAATTACATTGCCGGAAGCATCTTTTATAGTTCCTGAAGAACCAAATACATCCACTACACTTAATACCGCGGAAATATTTGAACTTGAAACCTGGTTTTCATAAGAGTCGGCAATAAACGCTTTTACCTGCTGACGGTTAGGCACGCCGCCGGAGATGCCCGCTTTTACATAGATCGGGTCGGTCCACGGGCTTGGTATAGCAAATGCAAACTTGCTGGGGTCTCCCGGCCTTACTTCTATTACCGGTCTGTTTGAATATCCTGACCTATTGGCATCTATCAGGGAATCTGTGCTCTGGCGCCAGTTTATCCAGCGGGTACCAGCCTTTTTTAGTTGAATGGTAAATAAGTGTGAACCGGCATCTGCGTCAGTAAACACATAGTGTTCTCCGCCGCTGCCGGGTAGAGGTTCTGGATTCTGCAGTGAATTATCAAAGTCCGTAGGAGCAATTTCTGCCAAGAACTGCACTTCACCGGTGTATCTGGTGCTTCCGGTAGAACATATATTGTGGTATCTGTCTTTTACATTTATTCTTACATTGTAATCTGAACCAGCATAAGCCCAGGTAGAGCCGCGCACAGGGTCAATATAGCTTGTACCCTGCATGTAGTAGGCGGCGTCCGGCCATATTCTTATCTGGCTGGATTCTTTAGAAGTATATTTTACAGCCGCGGTTGACCAGTCAACCGACACGCAGGTCCAGGAAGAAGAAGCAGTCAACGGCCTTACGCTGAAGGCTCTTGAACCGAAAGCCAAGCACTGTATGGTTGGCTCAGAATCCTGATAATCCCAGGTGGTTACCGTGCAGGAAGGCATATCTACACCTGACATAATCCTGTTATACCAGATATCTGTTAATACAACATCTATGTTAAAGGCATCCCCGGCTGTATGCACAGTTGGCTGGGTATCGGTCCTGCCGTAAGGAGCAATGTTCCATTTTCCGGGAACGTGGGTTTCACCCGGCACCACCACAAGTAAAAATGCCGGCGAAGATGGATTTACTGTAAACTGCCTGCTGCTGACATCTGTAATATATCTCGGGTCAGAACCATCAACATCCTTGGTCCAGAGCATATGCCAGGTAGCAGCAGTTTTGAGCTGTATTTGAAAAGTATTGCTGGCGCTTATGTCGCCGAGTGGTGACGTGGATGAATTGGCATCATAAGGGTCATTGGTTTCTACCGTCACTTCAGGCATGGTTATTCCGGGTAGTGACGGAAATATTCCTTTATTATAAGTATTGTAGTAGTTATCTACTAAGTTTACTGTTACTTCAAACACAGTACCGGCAGTCTGGGTTACCGGAGAACCTGTTTTACCGTTAGCAGTGCTAACATTTAAACCCCATGCCGGCGTTTCACCAGGAAGTATTATCTGGAGATGGTTCGGAGTGCCCGGTAGTACAGTGAAAGTGGATACGGTATAATCCGGTGCACTGTTTGGATATTTTGTATAAGTACCATAAAGTTCTTCCGCAACTGCATAGTGGTAAGTGGCGGCACGTTTTAAACCAGTAGTGAAACTGGCTGTCTTGTAACCCGGGTCTGTACCGGTAATTGTTATCTGAGCTGGTTCTACATTATAAGGATCCGTAGGAGTGTATAGAACAATGGTTCCCTCTGCACCGGATACAATATTGAAGTTGCTGTCTGTAATGGCCACAGTAACATCAAATGGGGCACCAGCGGTTTGTTGTGATGGACTGCCTGTTTTACCATAAGGTGAGTTCATGTCAAAGTTTTGGCCTGGTAAAAGAACCAGAAGTTTTGAAGCTGTGTTGCTAACAACCGGGACCTTTGAGCTGGGCTGGGAATTAACCATAATTCCGGGATATCCCTCACCTTCCACCCAGCTAAATGCCGACATTCTTATACGCCAGCCGGTATTGCTGGATGTTGAAAAAACCCATTTTTCAGAATCATCTAAAATATATTGTCCGTTTGAAACCCATATACTTCTCCCAGTTACCTGCGGGTCGTTAGGGTCACCGTCTGCTCCATCAGACATAAGTGTTAGAGTAGGATTTTCATCAGTCTGGTTATAACATTGGTCCAGGCATAAAACAGTTGTTTTAAAACCCACACCAGCAACCTGTGCTGTTGGGTTGGAAGCTTCCGTTTTTCCCGGTTGAGAGCCGGTAACTTTACCGTCAACATGGGTTTCACCCGGTACCAATATCTGAATTCTGTAGGGAACATTTGTAGTAATGGCTATGCTCTGGGTATAATCATATTTATAATTACTGCAATAATCTGTAGTTGCTGTGATGATAGTATTTTTCTTTGTTACAAGCGTAATGCCAAATGTCGTAGTCCCGGAAAAAAGAGTTTTTGTACTGGGGTGCGTGTCATATAAATCATCGGTAATTATGCTGACATTTATTCCGGTAGTAGTTACTGAATTGTAATAGTCATCACATGCATCTACGGTTACATTAAACGATTCTCCCGCTTTATGGCTGGTTGGATAATTATTGGACATTCTGCCTCTTGTAGAAATATTACCGGCATCCGGTAATTCCCCTGGAGCAAGAATTCTCAATCTTTTAGCACTTCCTGGAATTATGTTAACAATATTTGAATCATATGTACCCAGGCTTCCGGTTGCCCTAACTGTCCAGGTGGAAGCAGTATTCATCATTACGTTATTCCACACATTCTGTCCCATAGTTAAGCCCTGGCTTCTGGAATAACTACAATAAGGGTCTGTTACCGTTACAGACACCCCTCCCATTACAGCAGTGGAACATAAGTTATAATAATTATCCGTAACACGCACAGTTACAGGAAACACTACACCAGCTGTCTGAAAACTAACGCTATAATTTTTTCCTCCGGTTCCGTCACCAATTGGCTGCTGGGTTACATTTTCTCCATAAGGAGGCTTGCCGGGAGCAGGCACTTCATTCGGCAAGATTACATGGTAACGTGTAACTAAATTCGGATAAACCCTTATTTCAGAACTTGTACCGGTTGATAACCAGATATCGTTGCCATTATAATTAAGAGCTTCTGTTGGATATGCTTTTACATAATGCGTTGCATAACCTGTCAGACCTGCCATTTCTGCATTAAAAACAGTTATGGTTGTTATACTTGAACCATTAATCAAACAAACATAATTTGTTTTTGATCCATATTGATCGGTAGATTCAACATACACTATGGGGTTTGCGTCAGAAATAGTATTCCATTGTAAATCTGTGGCTTTTATTGTTATGGCAAATGGTTGGCCTGCAGTAAATCTTGAAATCGGTGTTCCTGATTTTCCAGTTGAAGAACCCGGATTTTGTGTTTCGCCGGGAACTAAAATAAGCAACTTTGATGGATCGGAAAGCGGGTAGGCTGTTGTATTATTTGAAACACCTGAAAATAATTCCAAGGGTCCTGAAGAGACCCAGATTCTAAAATAGTATAACTTATCGCTTTGAAGGCCTGTTATTACGTAATTCTGTCTGTTCCCGGAATTAACAGAACCTGTTGATAATACCAGATTTCCGCTTGTGCCCGTACTCCAGGCAATACTTTCAAAAGTTGATTTTTGAATTTCATACCTGCTCCCAACGGGTATAGTAAATGGGCCTGGATAGGTCCAAATTAAACGGACCTCATAAGAGTTCTGACCGGTAACAGCCGAAAGATCAGTTACCGCTAAAGATTGAGCAAATATGTTTTGAATACTTATAACAAGTATAAGAATACAAAACATAATTCTGATATTTATCACTTTATTCTTAAACATCATTTTTCCTCAAATACCTACCCCGTGCAGTTTTCATCCTGATCTATCCTTTTACAATAGGATATCTGGATATTGCTCATAAAAAAAAACAATTTGAAAACTATCGCAGGGGTAAAGTGAAAACGATATCCTGTGAACAAAGATGTTTGGAATACAGGGTAAACGTCACACATGCATCCATCCGCGGGCGATCCCGTGAAAGTCTGCTGCCGTTTAAAAAACCGAGTGAAAGCATTGGAAAATGCCACTCGGTTGAGTTTACGACACTGTAACCTTACTGCGGTTTTTGGCGGCCTGGCGGTCATTGGACATTCCTCTTTTTTAGGCGTCTGCGCTTCAACTCCCTAGAACCGTTGGAGTCAGGCGTCCTTTAGACCCATAGCTTTGCGCCCGTCGGTTTCCCGGCGTTTGCTTTTATCAATTTTTGTCAGTTTTGGTTTTGTAGAGCCAAGGTAATTTGTGCTTTTTGTCACACCCTGATATGTATATAGTATGGAAAGATAGTAAAGTCAAGGCTTATTTACATAAACTTTACCGATGATTACTGCGGATTTGGGGTTTTAGGATTTGAGGTGACTAAAATTTCTGCTATTTGGTGTGTTATTTTATGCCGTATTCATCAAAAAGATGAACCTGATGGCGGCATTTGGGGCATGATATTTTGAAGATGTCCGGCCTTGCAATGTCTTTTATTTCGGTTTTGGGTTTATTGTTTTGGCTTAAATCCATTGATTGCTGGTAGGTTGAAAAAAGCGCGTAATTTCCGTAAGCCATGTGGCCTAATTTATTAAACACCCACAGCAACTGGCTTATAGGGGCAATTACAGTGCTGCATTTTTCACACAGGAGCAGTTCTTTTTCTACGCCGGAAAATAGCGTTTTTCTGTCAAAGGTTGCCAGGTCAAATTCTGTATTGGAAAGTTTTACGCCTTTCTGCGTGGTGCATAGGCGCTCGCACTGCCCGCAGAATACACAAAGGTCATAATGCCAGATTATACTGCGGTTAAAAACACCATCATTATCAGCAGATTCTTTTACTTCTATGGCCTGTGCCGGGCAGACTTCTGCGCAGGCACCGCAGGCAATACATTCATCCTGATTAGGGATAGGTTTACCGCGGAATCTTTTTTCCGGGACGTGCGGTTCATAAGGGAACCTTGAAGTATAGGGCCCTTTGATTAACGCTTTTATTGCTTCGCCAAGTTCTCTAAGTTTTGGATATCTCATATAAGTATTAACGCTGAACGCTAAATTGAAAATCAATAAATATAAAACCTACAATAAAGTTATTTGTCTTTTTCATAATGGTCACAGACTGATTTTTCCCACGGCTTTACGCCGGAAAGATGTGCGGCGCGTGAAATAGCGTGGGCAGATACCGGCGCTGTAAGCAGTAAAAATAATGCGCAAAATATTGCTTTTATACCCACATCAGTAAATCCGTGGATTACAAATACGCCCAGCATAATGCCGCAGGTGCCGAACGTTACACATTTTATTGAGGCATGAAGCCGGTTATATAAATCCGGAAGCCTTACTAAACCCAAGCAGCCAATAAAATCAAAGGTTATCCCTATTCCTATAAATATATACCCTATTAAATCAATCATCAAATTTTTTCCCCTCAAGATATTTTGCCAGGGCAATAGTTGCAATAAAAGACTGCAGCGCCCACGCTATGGCTATTTCAATAAAAAATATTTTATCTGTAAATACCGTTAAAACTCCGCAAAAACCTATGACCAGAATACCCAGAATATCTATGGCTACTACGCGGTCCGCCGGGGTTGGCCCCTTGTAAATCCTCCACAGGCATAATATACAAGAAGGAATAAGAAAGTTCACCATTCTCATAAGAGGTGAAAACTCATATTTCAGATTTACGGCTATTATCAACGCTATAAGTATCAGCCCTATAAACCAGCGTAATAATTTCATTTTATATACCTTTATTCAAATATTTTTCCCAATATTTTTTCGTATTTGCCTATTATTATTTCTGTTGCTTTATCAATATCTTCGGTTTCCACGTTCATCCAGTGAACATAGAGATAACCGTTTTCACTGTCTACGTCTACGGTGAAAGTGCCGGGGGTAAGCGTGATTGTGTTTGCCAGATAAGTCAGGGCAGAATCACTGCGTAAATTTGTTTTTACTTTTACAATACCGGGTTTTATAGGAAGGCCCGGGTGCAGTATTCTGTAGGCGCCGTCAATATTTCCTTTTACCATTTCCCATATAAATACCCATATATAATAAACCGCCCATATATATCTTGCATGCTGTTTGAATTTCCAGGGGTTACGAGTTAATATATCGCCTACAGCCCAGGCAATAAATAAACTGATAATAACACCTGTCAGTAAATACTGCCAGTCTAAAGACCAGGTAAGGGCTACCCAGAAAACAAATGCCAATAGAAATGATAACGCTCTGCTTTTCATGACTCGCCTTTTATTTATTTCATAACTGCATCAGCATAACTTGAACCGTTTATTAATACATTAACTGCCGGGTCAAGCACTATAGCTTTTAAAGCGGGAACGTAAAGCAAACCCAACCCAATACATACCGCCGCTAAAACAATCATTGAAACACACATGGATACGGGTGCTTCCTTTATACCTGCCCACTTGCTTTTCAGCTCACCGAAAAACACGTGCTTTTGAAGCTTAAGATAATATGACAGGGTAATTATACTTATGATTACGGCAATAAAAGCCCCCATATACTGACCGGCCTGTATGGCGGCAACAATTATCAGCAACTTGCTCCAGAAGCCGCCGAAGGGCGGTATGCCTGATATGGACATGGAACCTATTATTGAAGTTATGGAAGTAACGGGCATTTTTTTCCCGAAACCGCCCATTTCACGGATATCGCGGATATCATCTGCGGCATTTACTACGGCACCGGCAGTCATAAACATTAATGCTTTTGCATAAGCATGGTTTACCAGGTGAAATAAAGCCGCAAAATAACCCAGCGGCGTACCCAAACCCAAAGCAAAAAAGATATAGCCAATCTGGCTGATGGTTGAATAAGCCAGCATACGTTTAATATCATTCTGATAAACTGCCAGTATACCGCCAAGAATAATTGAAGCCGTGCCCATAATCAGAAATGTTTTGCTTATCAGCAGGGTTATACCAAACACGTTAAACATAACGCGCAGTAATGTATAAATACCCAGGGATTTTACCAGCACACCGGATAATAATGCTGAAATAGGAGACGGCGCCGAAGAATGTGCGTCAGGCAGCCAGGCATGAAAAGGAACAATGGCTGATTTCATGCCGGCACCGATTAAAAATAATACAATTACAAAACTAATCAGTTTATTGTCAGGCTTTTGTGCCAATATCTGCGCCATGTCCGCCATATTCAAAGTTGATGTGTAAGCATAGAGAAGGCAGACACCCATTAGAATAAACAACAAACCAACAGTATTAAGAACCGCATATTTAAAAGATGCTTCCAACTCTTCTGCGCGAGTACCGAACGCCACCAGTGCATAAGATGCCACGCCGCCTACTTCTATCCAGATAAGCAGGTTGAATAAATCTCCGGTAAGCACTGCTGCGTTCATACTGGCAAGCATAACCAGATATAGGGCAAAGTAAGTCCATTTTGAAGTATATTTACCTATGTAGCCAATAGAATAATTGGCGGCAACAAAAACAATTGTATTTATAATAACAAGAATTAAAATGCTTAACCCGTCAGCTACCAGGTTTATGCCCAGAGGCGGCGCCCAGCCGCCGATGTTGTAGGAGGTAAACCCGCCTTTAATAAGAAGTTTTAACGATAACACCATAAGAACAAAAGTAACCAGCCAGGTTATGGTATAGCTGACTTTTCTGGAATATTTTCCTGTTACGGAAATTATAAAAGCGCCTGCTAACGGAATGATTATAAATAAAGGAAGCATATTTTAACCCTTGAGTTTATTGAGCTCTCTTATGTCATACGTGCCGTACTTATCATAAATTCTCATTGCAATTGTTATAAGCAGAAAAGTTACTGCAAGGCTCATGACAACAAGTGTTAATATCATAGCCTGCACTACAGGGTCTACCATGGCATCCGGGCGCGGCTCTGTCAGTGAAGTAAACACAGGAATAGTAGCGCCGTTTTTATAACCTACTAAAATAAGAAAGACATTCATGGAGTATTCCATAATGGATAAACCAATAATTATTTTTATAAGGTTTCTTTTTATCAGTATTGCATAGAGGCCTAAGGTAAATAGTATAAAAGTAAGAATGTATTCAATCATTTTTTATCCTCGCTAAGCCTGTAAAATATCAGCGCCAGAAACACGGAAAAAAAACCCGAGGCTACCGCCAGACATATTGCCAGGTTCATCAAAGGCATTATACCGGAACTAAAAAGTGAAAATGGTTTTCCTATATAATCTACTCCCGGAGTGCGAAAAAAGTTATACATGAAATAACCTTTTGTCATTCCCAATATTCCCAGAATTAAAAAGGAAAGAGAACCTAACCCCACAAGAAACTGTATGGTTTTATCTGTTATTCTTTTCATAGCCACTTCTTTACCGAAAGCCAGCATAACGTGCATATAAGAAAGAGCCACAATAATTCCGCCGGCAAAGCCGCCGCCGTGCACCAGATGGCCGTTCATAATGAAGTAAATACCAAACAACAGAATAAGCACCACCGTGTATCTGGTAATAGTTTTCACTATTATGGTCATGCCTTGTTCCGGTTTTTTAATCATATTTTTTTCCTGTTATTGTTTCTCTTTATAGACTTTCTTCCTTATAATCATCAGCACCGCAATAATTGAGGCAAACGCTATAGATACCTGTGCCAGCATATCAAAAGCCCTGTAATCAAGAATAATTGCAGATACAATGTTGGGCACGCCGGTTTGTACAAACCCGTTTTTAAGGTACTCTGAACCTATTTTCATAATAGGAGTTCCGAAACCCGGTATTTCAAGCAGGGCAATGTTAGCAAATGTAAGAAAAATACCCATCAGGATAATGCTGATAGTTGTTGCAATAAATCTTCTTTCACGCACGTTTACCTTATCTTTTATTCCTACGGCACGGATAATAATAACAAGTGAAAGAATTTCCACTACCAGCTGTAATATTGCCAGATCCGGGGATTGTAATAAAAGAAATACAATGGATAATCCCAGCCCCACTGCGCCAATAGCTACCACCGAACCAAGTAAATCAGCCGTACCTATGGCTATAGCGGCCGCAATAATCATAAACACCAGAATAATCTGTATCTGAATCATATTACTTTCCTAAAAAAACGTACAACAGAATGGTTAAACCCATAATGCTCATGGCAAGGTAAATATGCATATTACCTGTATGCATCAGTGCTAACGCTGAAGCGAAAGCATTCACAATAGCTTTTCCCCAGTCATAAATATCAAACACTTTTTTCTGGGCCAGCGCATAAGTTTGATCAAATATTTTTATTTCCTTAATAGTCTGGTAAAAATCTACGCCTGTTACCCTCTGGTTTTCCGGCAGCACTTCTCCGCCGATAAATATTTTATGCCGTTTTATTACAGACCCGAGACTGAAACTCGCCAGGAAAATAATAATGCCTATAATAATACACGCTATCAGAAGCATTGTGGCCAGTTCCGGCTGCCAGAAACCAATAAGATTTCCGCTTAACTGCAGATTAAATGCTGATAATGAAGGAATAATAAAATACTTTAAAGGAAGCGCAAAGGCAAACACGCCAAACACAATACAAAGCCCGGCAAGTAAAAGCTGGGGCAGCCACATCTGCCAGTTTACTTCGCCTTTTTGTTCATTTTTTTTCTGAGCGAAAAATATTGCATGAATAAGTTTCATAAAGCTTGCCAGTGTAAGGGCGGACCCAAACATAGCCGCCACCAAACACACTAAAGCAATAATTTGAAATTTGGGTGATGCATTTTGAAATTGTGTTATCAGCCCCTGGTAAATCATCCACTTGGAAACAAAACCGTTAAATGGCGGAACACCTGAAATAGACATAGACGCTATAAAAAACGCCGCAAAAGTCAGCGGCATGCCCGCTTTGCCTGCCAACGCGCCCAGTTTATCTAAATCTGTGGTACCGGTTTTCTTTTCTATGGAACCGCCGCATAAAAAAAAGCAGGATTTGTATATTGCGTTATTTAACATATGAAATATTCCGCCTGCTATGCCCACCGGGTTTCCCGTGGCAAGGCCTAATATCATATAACCAACTTGTGAAACAGCGTGATAGGAAAGCAGTTTTTTCAGGTCATGTTGTATCATGGCCATAAAAACAGCGGCAATAATCGTAACTGCACCTATAAACATAAGAAAAGCCGTTAACGGCAAACTTAAAGAAAACAAATTAAGTGAAATTCTGGCAAGCAGATAAATACCCAGCAGTTTATCCAGTGATGCCGGAAGAAGGGCAATTACCGGGGCAGGCGTTACAGGAGCCATATCTGGTATCCATGTATGAAAAGGCATAGCCCCTGCTTTTGCAAACGCTCCTATAGCCAAACATAAAAACGCTGTAAGAGCCAGCGTTGAATCTGCGGTTGAAAGAAATATTTTATCCATCTGCAAAGTACCGGTTAAAACCCAGATAATTGCAATACCTAAAATCATAAGGCAGTCTGAACCACCTACTATGATAAAGGTTTTCTTTGCCGCATCTTTTGAATCCGGCGAATTTGATTGTATGAGAACATAAAGCGTTAAACCCAGAAAACCCCAGAAAACAAGCATTAATATCAGATTGTTTGCCAGCACACAGCCCAACGCCGCACTTATTGACCATAAAACAGATGTATAATAAAAACTTGAAATTGAAAATTTGTCTGTTTTAGGAAAGAATTTTGTTGAATATAGTATTACCAGTATACCAAACAAAGCAATGAACAGCACCAGAAAACGGTTGAAATTATCTATACGGAAAAGTTCTAAACCAAAAAGCTGAAAGTTAACGGGATTTGTTCTAAAAATAATAAAAGTCATCAGAAATACAGCAATGGAACCGGCAAGTGCAAGCAGCTCGGCAATTAGCCTCTGCTTTTTAGGAATAACTGCGCAGACAAGCCCTGCGACAAACGGCACAGCTAATAAATATAAAATTAAATCCATTTTTATTCCGTAATACCCATTTTCTTTTTCAGTTCCCGGGTTTTTTCCTGGCTGAGTTTTATTAAATCACTGCCGCCTAATATTTTCTTATTGGTGTTTTTATCAATTACAACGCATCTTTCTGTACAGCAATAGCACGGGTCTACCGCTCCTAAGGTGATAGCGGCGTCAGAAATAGTTCCCTTGATTGCGGTAATTTCATTTGTTGGCACATTTACATAAGAAGGGGCGCGGATTTTATGCCTTACCGGCCTGTTGGAACCGTCTGAACGCACAAAGTGGAACACTTCCCCTCTGGGCGCTTCGTGCCGGCCTATGCCTTCACCTGCAGGAATGTTTTTTATTTTAAGATCAAAATTGCCTTCCGGCTCTTTTTTCAGGCCGTTTAAACAACCGCGTATTATTTTCACAGATTCGTACATCTCTAAAACACGTACTACAATTTTATCAAAGATATCACCGTTAACGGCAGTAATAACTTTCCAATCTACCATACCGTAAGCGGCATATGGATTATCCCTGCGGATATCAATATCTACGCCGCTTGCTCTTGCTAGCGGGCCGACAGCGCAGAAATCTATAGCTTCTTTTTTTGTAAGCGGACAGATGCCTTTGGCTCTGGCTTGAATTACCGGGTCATCCATGACAGCGCCCTTGAAAAGGTCTATATAAGGAAGCAGGCCATCAAGCATTTTTTCCATTCTGGGAATATCTTCATTCAAAATATCTAAACGGACCCCACCGATTTTAAACATTGAATAATGCTGGCGGTTACCGGTAATGTACTCCATAACATCTAATAACGGCTCTCTGGCTTTCCAGACCCACATCCATACAGTATTGTATCCTATAAAATGCCCCGCAAGTCCCAGCCAAAGCAAATGCGAGTGCAGTCTTTCAAGTTCGCCAACTATGGAACGGATATATTTGGTTCTGTCGGTCACTTCTATGCCTGCAAGATCTTCTACGGCATTTACATAAGCAAACGGGTGTGAAGTGGAACAAATACCGCAGATTCTTTCAACAGTGAAAGCTACCTGGTCAAAGTGTTTGCTTTCGGAAATTTTTTCTATGCCACGGTGGTTATAACCGATTTCTATATCCAGTTTTTCCACTTTTTCGCCGTTTACAAACAGCTTGAAAAATTCAGGCTCTTCCTGAAGCGGATGATACGGCCCTATCGGTATAACAGTTTGTTTTTTCTTTTCTTCTTCCATTTGCTTTCCCTTGCCCCGTCTGCCTTTGCAGGACGGATAATTCTAATGCTCTAAGCTCTAATTTCTAATGCTCTACTTCTCCGTCTGCCTTAACGGGTATTTGCCTTCCGGCCAGTCTTCTGCCAGAAGCAATCTTTTCATATTCGGATGATTTTTAAAATTTATGCCCAGCATTTCCCAGATTTCACGCTCAATCCATTCGGCTCCGCGGATAAGCGGTGTGATAGAATCTATTTCCGGTTTATCTTTTTCGTTTAAGTAAACGCGCAGGGTTATGACTTCGCCTGTTTTGTCATAAGAAAAATGGTACATTATTTCAAACCCGGTCCTTAAATGAACCCCGGTGGCTGTAATGAAACGGCTTTCTAAACCGTTAAACATTATTTTTGTGCATTCAATGATGTCATGCGGATTTATTTCCAGATAATGGCGTTTCTCGTTTTTCTTGAAATAATTTTTTACTTTATTTCCCAGTTTTTCTCTTGCTTTTTCTATAATGCTTTCCATTTTATTCCTGTTTATAAACCTTTAAGTTTTTTTATCAGCTTTACCACGCCCATTATCATGGCTTCAGGCTTCGGCGGGCAGCCCGGGACATACGCATCAACGGGTATTATTTCATCCAGTGGTTTTACGAAATTATAGGAATCCCTGAACATATTACCTCCGCAGGCGCAGCTGCCTATGGCTATAACAACACCGGGCTTGGGCATCTGTTCATAAACTTCTTTTATCCTGGGGGCTGTTTTCATGTTTGGTACGCCGGTAACCAGCATGGCATCGGCATGTTTTATACTGCCTACCAGAGATATACCAAAACGTTCCACGTCATGCCTGGGTGTAAGCAGGTCAAGAATTTCTATATCGCAGTTGTTGCACGGGCTACAAGCCGCGTGATAAACCCAGATTGATTTGGTAAGCGCTTTGATAACTATTTTTTTCATTTATAATCCGATTAACGCCAGAATTACTGCAATTAAGGACAATCCTGCGCCGTAGGTCCAGAAAAACTTTACGGCCTGGTCTATTCTTAAACGCGGATTTGTGTTTTTTATAAGTATTATTATTACAAGAACTCCAGCAAATTTAAGTAAGTTGTACAAAAAATCTGCAGAAGGCATAAACAGGGCTACAAGAAAACTAGGCAAAACAAAAAGCATAATCCATTTTGTAAGCTTAAATATTGCCAGAGGCGTGCCGGAATATTCTACTGCCGGGCCTGCAATAATTTCCTGTTCCGCTTCCGGAATGTCAAAAGGTGTCAAGCAAAGTTTTGCCTGGATACATAAAATTGCCACAATAAAAGCAATTATGCCTGAAGCTGATGTAATAACTGCCGGATTTGCCAACTGATAAGTTACTATGTCGCCCATTCTTATACTGCCTGTTTTTATGATGACAGTGAGAATACTTAAAATAAAAGGAATCTCATAAGAAAGAATTAGTTTCATTTCTCGGCTTGCGCCGATAGATGCTATAGGATTATTGGAAGCAAAACCGCCAATTATTACCGCTATTGAAGGAATGGCCAGCAGATAGATTACTACAATTAAATCTCCTATAAAGGTTTTGCCGGGTACAAGCATGGCATTCCATACTATTACTGACACCAGGGTGATAGCGGCCAGCCCGAAAACCGGAGCGGACAAAAACGTAAATACAGAGGTCTGTTCCGGCACAGAAATTTCTTTGCCCAGCAATTTTACGAAATCATAAACCGGTTGTAACAAAGGAGGGCCTTTACGCCACTGGACCCTGGCTGATACCTTTCTGTCAATATAAACAGCCAGCATTCCGAAAACTGCGGAAAACAAAAAACCCGGAAAAATTAAATAATCAAAAAATGTGCTCATTTTATTTTACTACTCCGGCTTTTGCATCTTTTTTCCATGGTATACCATGGACTGCCAGGTGGTCATTTATTATATAAATGTTTTTTTCTGCCGATTCTTCAACTTCAACATATTTAAGCGCTTTGTTTGGGCAGGTTTCTACACAGAGCGGGTCTTTATCATCAGACCTTCCCGCACAATAATCACAACCGGAAGATTTATAAGGAAGTATGTCAGGATATATTGTACCAAACGGGCAAGCTACGCTGCAGGATTTACAGGAAGTGCATTTCATCATAAACCGCTGTAATATACCCGCATCATCTTTGCCCAGGGCTTCCTGCGGGCAGGCATTAACACAGAACTTTTCTTCGCATCTTCTGCAGACTACGTACTGGGCCGCTTTTGAAAGCATCTTTTCCGGGCCGTTGTTTGTTATAGGCGTTTTTAAAAGGTTTTCTGTGTTATGATAAAAGTAACTGCATTTGGCAGAACAGCACTTATCCTGATTTTTGCATTTGTAGCAGATTTCTATGTCTAAAAGTATTCTTTTCATGTTTAATCCCAGATTTCCGGTTCATCCTTCAGTTGTTCATAAGTGAAAACCGGACCATCTTTACAACAATAGTGAGGGCCGACACCGCAATGCCCGCATTTTCCCAGCCCGCAGCTCATATTTCTTTCCATGGAAAGATACGTATTTTCAGGGTTATAACCCTGCTGGTATATTTTAAGCGTGGCAAATTTCATCATTATCGGCGGCCCGCAGACAATTACCGCGGCATTATCTCTGTCTGCATTTACTTTATCAAGCAAACAGGTGACTAAGCCCACTGTTTCATCCCATTTTACATTTTCCGGACATTTATCTACGCTTCTTACAATTTCAAGGCCCTTTATTTCTTTCCATTTCGGGAAAAGATATTTATAAACTACATCATCCGGTGTTTTGGAACCGTAACATAAAGTAATTTTTTTGAATTTTTCAATTTGTTCAATCAAAGTCAGAAGCAGTGACCGCAGAGGAGCCAACCCTACCCCTCCGCCGACTATCAGCACTTCATGGTTAAAATATTTTTCTACCGGGTAGCCTTTGCCGTAAGGGCCTCTTAAACCAACAGTATCTCCGGGTTTAAGGGCATGAATTTTTTCTGTGTTTACACCCACCTTCATTATGGTAAATTCCATGGTATCTTTAACTGAAGGAGAAGATGACGGCGTAAAGGCAGATTCTCCGATACCCGCTATTGTAACCAGCATGAACTGGCCGGTTTGAAAAGCTATAGGCTGTTTGGGCCTGAAGACAAAAGTTTTGATGGAAGCTGTTTCATCAATTACTTTTTCAACCGTTGCTTCTATGGGAAGATAGGGATTAACCTGGCTCATATAGTTAACTTTCTGCGCTTAGTTTTTTTACTACGTCGCGGATATCAATTTTGCCGGGGCATACAGAAATACAGCGGCCGCAGCCGGTACAAGCATAGATGCCAAAATTAGTTTTTCTGTAATTTAATTTGCACTGGTACCTGTTTCTGAATCTTTCATGGATTTTCGGCCTGGCATTTCCGCCGCCGGCCACTTTGCCGTGAGTAGTGTAATGGCAGGCGTCCCAGTAGCGATACTTAGCATTAGCTTCAGTTAAGTAGAAACAATAACAGCTGGGGCAGATGTTGTTGCAGCCGGTGCACTGAACACAGGTTTTACAGTATTCTTTCCAGCTTTCTGATAGATACTTTCTTCCTGCTAAACCCTTAAAATCAATATCTTTTATACTTTTATAATTAACATTTATGCGGTCAAGCGTTTTTACTGCAGAGTCACGCATTTCTTCTCTTTTAGATAGCTCTGTATCAACTGCATCCCTGAAAAACGCCTGGGCCTGAGCTATGATTTCTTCTGCAACAACTGAAATCACATCTACTACATAACCGTCATCAACTGGAGAAAAATTAAGGTCAAAACTTTTATTTTCATAGGCCTGAGCAAACGGATTGCCGCCTATAAAGGTGCAGAAACAGGTATCTTTTGGGGTTGGGCAATCTGAAGCAAAGATGAGCGTATTAGCCAGCTTGTTTTCTACAAACGGGTCAGTGCATACTCCGCCTAAATATACTTCTTTTATTATTTTCAGGGCATTCAAGTCACAGGCTTTTACACCAAAGATTATTGTTTTCTTTTCCAAATTAAGAGAGGCCGTATCCAGTTTTTCGTTGTGATTAAAGAAAAAAGACCTTAAGGGCAGGTTGGCGCGGACATTATCGATGCTTATATCAATTGACGGGCCATTAGCGGAATACTTTTTGTAGGCATCATTATCAGCAAGGTAGTAGATATCATTATCTACCGATAGCGTGCCTAAAAAATCGTTTAAATCTTTCTTAAAAATAAATTGTGATTTCATAAGATTAGTTAAATTATTTGAATTATCAGATTAAACAAAATTATTCCATTTATGTCAAGAAAATGCACTCAAAACATGCTTTTGTTAATCCACGCGGGCAGAGCCAGTGGTATTCTGTTGCCGTTTTACGGGGTTAGGCCTCGGTTTTTTCTATTTCTTTGGCAAGAATTACAGCTTCAGCTACGGCACGAAGGGTTTTACGGGCATCCATACTTTTTTTCTGCAGCAGCCTGTAGGCATCTTCTTCAGAATGACCATACTGTTTCATAATGATACCTTTGGCTTTTTCTACAAGCTTGCGGGTTTCAAGCTCTTCTTTTAAAATATTTGATGTGACCAGCAGGTTCGCATTTTCTATAACTACGGCCGCCTGGTTTGCAACAGTTGTTAAGACAGCTATTTCTGAATCAGTAAACTTATGAAAAAATGAAGTATAACAATTTAAAGCTCCAATGGGTTTACCTTTTACGTCCAGCGGCACGCACAGCAAGGACTTTAAACCCAGTTTTTTTGCCATATCCTTAAATTTAAACTCCGGTTCATTTAAAACATCTAAAACCTGAATAGGTTTATTTTCCTTGAGTACTTTACCTGCAATGCCTTCCCCTATTTTTAAAGAACCCTTTTTTATATATTCCTCACTCATGCTTTGGGTAGCTTTAATGTCCAGGGCTCCCTGCTTTACATCAAATAACATTATTGAACAGATCTCTGATTTCATTACCTGTGCGGTTACGGTGACAATAAGCTTTAAAATATCTTCCAAGTAAAGGTCTGATGTGATGGCTTTGCTGATTTTTGAGACAGCGTTAATGAAATCATTGTGGTCAGTCTTGTTTCTTGTTTTTTTCATTGTATTTTTGATTGTATTTCTGCAATTTTGCAGGCTGTCTTTGATTTTCCGGTTATTTTTCCTGTTTCAAGCAGCGCAATTCCCGGGCATCTTCTACACGCTTTAATGTTACTACATTTCAAACACTCTTTGCAATCTTTTGTACTGTATTTTCTAAGCCTTTTTGCTTTTTTTGATTTATGCCATATATTTCTGAAACTTTGATTTTTCAAATTTCCAAGCGGATATAATAACTGCAAACATGGATAAACAATTCCCTGCGGTGAAATACCGGCAAAAACTTTGCCTGCATTGCAAAACAAATCAGGAACATCCTGTAATGAAACATCTGTTGAAACTTCGTACTGGTTTATCAGATATTTATTTAACTTTTTATCCGTATAAATGGTTTTAAGCTTTTCGGCGCTTAACTGAAACCTCTGGATTGTGCAGTCACCGTTATTTTGGGGGGCAAGGACCGGGTCAAGCCTGTATTCAAACTTATTTTTTTTGGCAAATTTTATCAGCCATTTGTAATCGTTGAAGTTTATATTCAGAAGCGGCGCTTTAATTCTAACCGGAACCTTGTATTTCTTTAATAATTTCAATGCAACAAGTGTTTTTTTAAAAGAATTGTTTTTTGCCGTTATCTGTTCATGACTTTTTTTTCTTCCGTACAAACTTATCTCTACAGCGCTTAACCCGATTTCCGATAACATTTTTGCGTGTTCTTTTGTTATTAAAGTACCGTTTGAAAAAAGCCGGAGATCAAAATTTAATTTCCTGGCGTAAGCGCATAATTCTAACAAGTCTTTGCGTAAAAATATCTCTCCACCGGTAAAACATAAGTACAGGCAACCGGCGCGGGCAAGCTTATCAAGGATTGTTTTTACTTCCTTCGTGTTTAATTCGCTTTTGTTTTGTTTTATCAGGTAGCAATGCAGGCATTTCAGGTTACATCTATGCGTAAGTTCAAATACGGTATAAAGCGGCAGGTTATTTTTATATGCAGCTTCTGTTAAACTGTTTGATGGGCTAATCATTTTGTATTTCAATCAAACCTTTTTCTTTCAATTCTGAAATAAACCCTGTCACATCATCAGCAGCTACTGTTTTTTCAACATCATATTCCTTTAACAGTAAATCAACCAGTTTGGCGGCACTGCACTTTTTATGCAGTTTCTGCCAGATAAAAGCGCCCACCTCATCCAATGAATGCAAACAAGATGTTCCTGTGTTTACAATATAGGCCTTGCCGTCAATAACTCTCCAGGCAATATTTTTTGAATGGCTTATTAGCATAATTTCTCCGCAGAAATATTTTTAGGAAAAAATAGTGTTTGAAAAATCAGCTTGTTTTTCATTGAGAGAATTGTATCTATCATTTTACTTATCAATTTTGGGTCTTTACTGAAAAACAGTATGTTGGGAAGCAGTTTTTTTATAAATGCCGGGCTGAATTCATTTTTTACAAAATACTTTTTGCTCTTTTGTATAAAACAAATCTTTTTAAGCTTCAGGGTCAGATTTGTTTTTCCGGGTTTCAGTTCTCCCCAAAATGGTGTACTGGAAGCTTTTATTATTCCGTTAATATTTTGCACAAGAACCAGCTCATCAGAAAGTACAGCTGAAGGTTTAAACTTTTTTGCTATGGTTGACTTGCCTGCATTTGTTTTACCAATAAATAAATTAGCAGCATTTCTGAATTTAATACCGGAAGCATGCACTAAAAAACCGTTATTTATTACAGAAAACACCGAAAAAACAACTCTCAGCAGGGAATCAAGCGAATATATGTTTTCCCTTAGTTGGGCAACAGCCTTTAATTTAGAAGTGTCAAAACTTAATTGAAAATCATTTCTTGAAAAACAATGAACACCTTTTATGTTTTTATATGTTACTTCCTTATTCTGATTCAATTTATCAGGAACAAATACTAATTTTAAATCAAGAACTTTCTGTTTTTTGAATGATCTTACAAAAAATGGCCCATATCTTTCCGTTATTTTATTTAGGATACTACGATTTACAGAATTATTTATCTGTAAATTTAATGCAAGTTTTGTACCTAAAAGAATTTTATAATTCACAGGTTTTCCGGTAAGCTAAGGCAAGGAGGTCAGATGGTTTTTACCCACCATCTTCTGGCTTTCAGTTCCAGTGCGAGTTTTTTATCTTCTAATTTCAATTTTGTTTCATCTACAGCTTCCGTTATATAGATAACGCTGTTTTTGCTTAAATCCACCAGCTTTTCTGTTGGCACTCTTTTATTTTCACTGTCAATTACTATTTTAAGTTTGGGCCTTGTGGGTAGTCCGGGGTTTGAGCCTACAACCCGGGCTATTTCGTCAGTATTTACCCGGACATAACTGCCTATAGGATAAAGTGAAACCTTTTCTATGAATAACTTTACCAGATTCATATCAAAATTCATGTCAGCCATATCAATCATTTTCTTAAGCGCGTCATGTGACAGTATGCTTTCTCTCCAGGACCGCGGATGGGTAAATGCTTCAAACACGTCAGCTACGCTGATAATTTTTGACATTATGTCTATTTCTTCTCCGGAAAGACCTTTTGGATAACCGGCGCCGTCTCTGCGTTCGTGTACCTGGGATATAATTACGGAAACTGCGGTTTTGGTTTGCGGAGACATTATTACATTTTCCAGCAATTGTTTATTATACATAGTGTGTTTTTTGATTTCGCTGAATTCTGAACCATTTACCTTGCCTTGTTTTGCCGCAAGTTCTACAACTTTAAGCATTCCGATGTCATGCAGGAATGCTGAAATGGTAAGTTTTTCCAGCTGTTCTGAAGAATAGCCGTAGGCAAAACCAAGGGCTGTAGAAAGAATAGCGGTATTAACACTGTGGCTATGCAGATATAAGTCCGGCGTAGTATATCTGCACATGGCAATCAGTTCATCATTGTTGGCTACTATTAAAGCTATTATTTTTCTTGCTACATTTAAAAGCGGGTTTATGTCTACTTTGTTTTTTTCAATATTCAGAAGGAACTTTCTTTGCGTATCAATACCTTCCGTATAGACTTTTTCCGCTGAATCTACACGGTGTATCTCCTGAACAAACTGTACCTTGTCCAGTTGGGGCTCTTCGGTTTTTTCTTCAACAATTTCTTCGGGTTCTAATTCGGATACTTCTTGAGGGGTTAAATCTTCAGTGGATTTATTTTGGACGGATTTTTTCTTAAGTATGTCTGAAAGTCGCATGGTTTAATATATAAAATACTTGGCTGTATGTCAATTTATCTGAAGGCAGATTTCTGCACTTCAACCGTCGTAGGGCAGTTCAATGATAAAGGTAGTTCCTTTCTTTAGTTCGCTTTCAATTTCTATATTCCCGCCATGCTCTTTAATAATTCTGAAACTTGTAGATAAACCAAGCCCGGTACCTTTTGTTTTGGTAGTAAAAAATGGTTTGAATAACTGTTTTATGTTTTCTTTGGAAATACCAGGCCCGGTGTCTTTTACTTTTATCTTGAGATTTTCTTTGTTACTGTCTTCCAGCATTATACTGATAATTCCCTGGCCGGGAATAGCCTGTATGGCATTTAATATAATATTCATTAAAACTTGTTTTATCTGGGCGGGGTCTGCATAAATAGTAATGTCTTTTCTCGAATATTCTTTGACTACTTTTATATTTTTCTTTGCCGCTTCATGGCTTAAAAGCATAAGAATATTTTCAATTATATAATCTACATTTATTCTTTCAAACTGGTTCTTTTGAAGCCTGCTATAATCTGAAAGGCTATTCAATATTGTTTCCAAATGATCCAGTTCCTGAGGCACAATACTGCTGAACTTTTCCCGGTACTCTTTATCTTCAAATTTCCGAGTTAGAAGCTGAGTAAAAGTTTTTATAGCTACCAGCGGATTTTTTATTTCATGTACTACTGTGGAAGCCAGTGTGCCCAATGCTACCATTTTATCCGCCTGATACATGCTTTTTTCAAAATTACGCAATTGTTCGGTAAGCCTGGCGTTTTCTATAGCAACTGAAGACTGGGATGCTATTGAAGAAATAAAATCCAGGTCCTGCCTTAAAAAAGCATCTTCCGACATTTTTTCTCCAACACAAATTATTCCTATAAGTTCTTTATTTAATTTTACGGGAACCATGAGCATACTTTTAAGTTTAAATATTTTTCTTTCAAATTCACCTTTAATTTCATTAAGTTCGTTAAAAAATATTTTGTTTTTGTGTTTTTCAAACCAGCTTGTAATGTAGTCACCTTTTTCAAAACACACTTCTTCACTGTTAAGTAGATTAAAATTTCTGGACATTCTTATTGTATATTTTTCATTTTCTTCATTAATAAGAAGAATGGAAATCTTTTTTACAAACAGGGTATTGGTTATGGTATCAGCTATATGATCCAGTAAGGGGCCCAGCACCATCAAAGAACTTAATTTGTCGCTGAAGGCAGATAATATTTTCTGAGAATCATACTTTGTCTTGAAAAACAGTTTATCTACTATGTTTTGAAGCCAATTACGCACAGGAACAAAACCTGCAGCAACAATAATAGCAGTAGCCGTATTAACAAGAATTGAATTAAACCTTAAATATTCCAGGCCAAATGCCAGAGAAACGGCAACTATTAGTGTATATATACCTGCTACTATGGTAGTCAGTGCTGTATAAACTATAGCGCGTTTAATGACTACGCGGATATCAAAAGCCTGGTATTTTAGAATGGAATAAGCAATAAGCCCGGTCCAGATAATATTTATAAATCCGCTAACAGGATAAATTTCAAATCCAAGAGAAAGAGCAAACAATGTAAATCCGAAAAAAACAAAAAGACTGATACCGATAAAAAAATATTTTAACTGGTTTTTAACCATGAATGATTCTGTAACTTTAAAGGTCTTAACAAGATGGGCTAATCCATAGGATATCCAGAAAGCAACATTTAATGCAGACAGGATGTAAAGCAGAGTAGGTTTTGGTGCATAGGTCACACCTACTCTAATGTATTCTTTTGTCATTAACCCAAAAAAACCCAATATTGTAAAAAGTATTCCTATACCGTAGGACAGGTATATTAGCTTTTTGTTTCTTTCACTTATATTTCTTGATAATATCAGCATAAAATGGAATCCAGCTGCTGGTCCTAACAAGAAACCAAATCTGAATGTATCTGCCCATGTTTTGGCTAATACAGCATTTGGCATGACGTATAGTCCAAATAAGTCAAAAGACCACATTGCAATACAAAACGCAAAAAAAGCAAATATTCTGTTAAGCGGGCTTTTTGTATTTTTTTGAAACACAAAAACAGACAGGACTAAATTGACTATTGTTGAAGTTAACCAGGGAATGCAATGTATGTTCATAAATTATTAATTTTATAAAATATAAATTTCAAACCTTAAATAGTAGTATATCAAATGAACATGCATTTTCAAAACATCAGCAAATATCTTCTTTACTTGACTAATATTTGTACGCCTCTTTTATTGACATATACAACTGTTCATAGATGGGTTTTGAAACCGGGACCGACTTACCAGCACTTCCTTTTGTATAGGTTCTTAAGTACAAATCCGCCAAGCATTCATAAAATTTTTCTCTTGGTAATTTCGTAGGAAATATTGAATGAATAAAATCAAAAAGATTATAATTGTAAGTCACAAATTCTTTGTACCTTTCATGATACAAATCTGTTCCGGGTAACGGCGTCAGGACAGAAAATATCGGGTGCGGAAGATTCATTTTTTCAACATAATCACCTAACTCTATAAAATCCTTTTCCAAGTAATCGGGATTTACAATGAACTGGGCAACTACTGTAATATTATTTTGGTGCAAAATATTTATAGCTTCTTCATTGTTTTTTACTGAATTGCTTTTGTTAAAAACCTTTAGTTCTTCATCCCTGAAAGACTCAATACCCAACAGTACCATTTCCGCTCCAATCTCTTTCCATTTTGCTATTAAATCGGGATGTTTTACTATAGTATCTGACCTGGCAATAAGTTTGTATGTCTTTTTTATTCCTTTTTCTTTTAGTAATTCGTACAGTTTTTCTGCTCTGTTAACATCATGCAGAAAATTATCATCACAAATACTTATATAAGGTTCTTCTATAGTTTGAATCTCTTTAACAATACTTTCTGCGCTTCTTAATCTATACCGGCCCCTTTCATGCTTCCAGACTGCACAGAAATTACATCTAAACGGGCAACCTCTTGAAGTTAGTAAAGATGCTACCGGCCTCCAGGCTGCCCTGAAATATTTTTCACGGTATTTTTTGGTTAAATGTCTTACTGGGAAGGGCATATCGTCAAGATTTTCCATAAAATCTCTTTCCTGAGTTATTTTAAGTTTACAATTTTCCTGAATACCTATACCCTTTATTTTTGAAAAATCTTTTTTAAATTCTACTGCATCAACTATTTCACTGAATGTCGCCTGGCCTTCACCAATCACAACAAAATCTATGCAGGCTTTATTAAAATCCTCAGGAATTAGTGTAGGGTGGTGGCCGCCTACTACAGTAATAACATCTTTATTGAATTTTTTAATGTTTTCAAATATTTCACAAGCCGCATATACATCGGGAGTTAAAGCTGTTATGCCTACAATATCTGGTTTAAATGTGTCCAGGTCTTCTTTCAATAGTTTATCTATCCTCATATCCAGGATTTTAACGTTATGTTTATCTAAAACACCTGCTGCAATTGTTTCCAGAGCTAAAGGTTCTGGCAAATATAACACCCCGGATCCTACTAAATTTTCATTTAACGGCGGTTGAATAAGTAAAATGTTCATTTAATTCTCCTGTAATAAATTTATTTCCAAACATTTTCTGTTAAAAAGATCTACTAACGAACAGTTCGGTACTACTATCGGTTTTCTTTTGTCTAATAACATTAAAACAGTTTCAAGCACCAACAGAGATCCCGCTAAGGAACATATAGGGCTTATTACTGAAGGAGTTATATCCCTGTTTGTCAGCTCAACTATTTTGTTGTGAGGAATATAATCGGGAAGTTTCACGCTGAGTTTTTTGAATATTTTATAAAAATCCGGCTCGGTGCCGGCATCAACACCAAAAAACTTTTCCATTGTCAAACCTTTTGGGTCAAACACCAGCAATGGACTGCTATAAGCAATAGCACCTGACAAAATAACATAAAGATTTTTCTCCCGGGCCTTCGGATAAAGGGCCATACGGGCTTCAAAAGTGAAAAACTCTATGGCATCTATTACCAGATTGGCGCCCTGCAAAAACTCATCCACATTATCTTTATTTACTCCTTCAGAGAAAACATCTACTTTAATTTCTGGATTGATATCTCTAACTATTTCAGCTATTACTTCCGCTTTTTTTCTGTTTAAGGTTTTAATGGAAGAACCAAACTGCCTGTTAAAATCTGTTGCTGAAAAAACTTCAGGGTCTGCGATTTTTATATGCCCCACACCCAATCGGGCAAGGCGTTCTGCCGGAAAGCCCCCTACTCCACCGACTCCCGCTATGCAGACAGTAGAATTTTTTAGTTTTTCCTGTTCTGCTTCTGTAAGCAGGCCTATGTTTCTGTTGGTAATTTCAGTATATGCGGGTTTATTCATAGTATAAAAGGAATCAGGGCATACGTTTCTTTACGGTATTGCCTGTATTCATCCCCCAATTTAGAAATTAGTGCTTTTTCTTCAAACGGAATTCTGGAATAAATAGCAAGCACCATCAGTACAGCTCCTGAGGAAAGCATGTAATATGCATTTGCTATCAAAGCTACCGCTATCACATCAATTACATTGCTTAAATAAACGGGATGCCTTAAAAACTTATACGGGCCTTTTCTAATTACCCTATGGTTTTCCCGTATTTCTATATCAGCGCTCCAGAATTCTGATAAAGTTGTTGCTCCCCACCTTTTGAGAAAAAAACGCGCAACCCACAACACCATACCTATGGCAGCAACAGTATAATTTATCTGCCTGTTTACTACCAGAAATTCCACAACTACCAGTACAAGGTAACTGGAATAAGCAATACCCAGAAAGTTAATGGTCCACTTGTCGCGGATTTCTCCTTTAGTTTTTTTCTTTTCATAAAGACTTATTTCAAAATACCTAAGCAAAATCATAAAAACCATAAACAACGCAAAAAAAATCTGATAATTCATGTCTTTTTTCTCCTTTTTAGAATAATCTTAAATTCATCAACTTACCTGAAAACAAATTTGATATTTTAAACTGCGAGGTTTTGCACAGCCCTCCACCGCTATTTCCGTACATTTCAGGAAAAATACCGGCATTAATAGCCGCAGTATTTTTTACACCCTGATAATCAACTCTTTTTACTATCATGGAGATATTATTCCCGCCTAAACCAAAAGAATTAATAAGAGCTGAATTAACTTCGTTTCTTCGGCTTTTATTAGGCACATAATCCAAATCACAGTCAGGATCTTCCTCTTCATAATTAATGGTTGGCGGCAGATGGTTTTCCTGTATAGACATCAATGTTGCCGCCATTTGAATAGCGCCTGTAGAGGCAAGCGGCTGGCCTATCATGGACTTTATAGAGCTTACAGGTATATCATAAGCAGATTCCCCGAAAACTTCTTTTATAGCCATAGTTTCTCTTTTATCCGACACCTGGGAGGAACTGCCATGCGCATTTACATAATCTATGTCTTCTGGCTCCAACCCGGATTCATCCAATGCAAGATTTATAGCTTTTACAACTTCCTTGCCTGTCGGTTCCATTTTAAAAATATTATATCCATCATTTGTTACACCGTAACCTGAAACTTCCGCATACATCTTTGCTTTGCGTTTCATAGCAAATTCATAACTTTCCATTACTACCACTCCTGCCCCTTCTGATAAAATATATCCTTCTCTGGATTTTTCAAAAGGCCTGCTAACAGTTTTCGGGTTTTCTTTTCCTTTTCCTTTTGCCAGCACCTGAGCAGCACAGAACGTATCAAAAGCAAACGGAGTAATAGGTGTTTCACTTCCTCCGGCTATTACCACATCGGCCCGGCCGTTTTTTATTAAATCATAACCATACGCTATTGCATTTAAAGCTGAAGAACAACCGGTGCAAATGGTCATGTTAGGGCCTTTTATACGAAATTCCTGGGCTATTACACCCAGCGCTGTATTGTTGTTTATTACGCTTACACATAAAGGATTAATACCGTTTACACCTTTTTCTCTGAAAACATCATACTGTTGTTCATTTAGTTCCTGGCCCCCAATAGAAGTAGCAAAAGATATACCTGTCCGGTAAGACAAGTCCTCATCAGAACCGTCAAGTTTTAATGAAGCGTCATCTACTGCCATCCTGGTTGCCGCAAGGGCAAACTGCGCAAACCGGCTTAACCGCCGGCCCAATTTATAATCCATATACTTTGAAGCATCAAAATCTTTTACTTCTCCAGCTACCTGGCTGGGATATTCGCTTGGGTCAAATCTTGTAACCCTGCCAATTCCTGACTCACCTGAAACTGTTGAATTCCAAAACTCATCCTTACCTATGCCATTTGGTGCAATTACACCAATACCTGTAATAACTACTCTTTTGCTCATTCTGTCTTCACCTTTCCTTTAAGTATTTTAAATCCAATGAGAAGCGTGTTAAAACAGTATGCGCAATTAGTTTGCCAGGCACCTTCCTATATAAACAAAAAAAGAGAAGCATACCTATTTGTGCATCAAGTACAAATAGGTATGCTTCTCAAAATGTTTTTAAAACTCTAAAACTTCTATTTTGCGGATTGTATTCCAAGTATCTTCATCTTATATATGAGGGTGTTTCTGTGAATACCCATTAATTTTGCGGCTTTTGTCTGGTTCCAGTTAACTTTTTCCAATATCCCTATGACAAACTTCTTTTCATACTGGCCGCAGACATAATTTACCAGGGACCTTTTTTCTTCGGGAACTGTTTCTTTATCAAACTCTTCAGGCATAAAAATATCTAATGGAAACCTGTTGTGTGTTATCACGCTATCTTTGCTTAATGCCACCATTCTTTCCACAATGTTTTTAAGTTCCCGCACATTTCCCGGCCAGTCATAATTTTTCAATATGTTCATGGCCTGTTTGGAAATACTTGTGATATTCTTTGAAAACTTTTTATTGAAAAACTTTATGTAATAATCAATCAGAAGAGAAAGGTCTTTCTTCCTTTCACGTAACGGCGGAAGATTTATAGGAACTACGTTTAAGCGGTAATATAAATCTTCCCTGAACTTTCCATCCTTGATAGCTTTTTTAATATCCATATTTGTAGCTGAAATAATACGGGCATTTATTTTTAAATCTTTTATACCGCCTACGCGCTGAAATTCGCGGGTTTCAATTACTCTAAGCAGTTTTGACTGCAGGTTCATGGGCAGGGTGCCTATTTCATCAAGAAAAACAGTACCGTTATCCGCTAGTTCAAACTTCCCAAGTTTCTGGGAAATTGCATCTGTAAATGCGCCTTTTTCATGTCCGAAAAGCTCGCTTTCAATAAGGTTTTCTGGTATGGACGCGCAATCAACTACCACGAAAGGTCCATTCTTCCTGTTACTGTTATAGTGAAGGGCTTTTGCCACCAAATCTTTTCCCGTACCACTTTCTCCCAGAACCATTACATTTGAATCTGTTTTACACATTTCAAATACAAGTTCAAAGATTCTTTTCATGGGTTCGCTGTTGCCGATTATATTTTCAAACGCAGTCGGTTTTATTTCAGATCTCAGATAAACTACTTCTTTATTGAGCCTTTTTCTTTCAAACGCTCTTTCTACAGACAAAAGCATTTCGTCGGCATCAAAAGGTTTCATGATATAGTCATAAGCGCCAAGTTTCATGGCTTCAATAGCGGTTTTCACTGTTTTTACGGCAGTAACTACGATTATTTCTACATCAGAATTAATGGCCCTTATTCTCTTTAAGGTTTCAAGGCCGTCCATACCTTCCATTAAAATATCAAGAATTATCAAATCAACATTCTGTTTATTTACTACATCAATAGCGGCCGGGCCGCTGTTTACACCCAAAACATTGTACTTATCCAGCAAAACCTTGAATGTTTCAACAACATTTACTTCATCGTCAACTACCATAACAACCAGCGAATCTTTGTCTAACAACTTCTTGTTTTCCATAATAATCTCCTAGATTTGTACATTAATTTATGCAATGATTATACCTTATTTGCCTATGTTTTTCAAGTATTCCAAATTTATCCAACCGCTTCTTTTAATAAATATTTTAAATATTTATTTCATTAAATATATATAATAATTGATTTACGCTGTAAAATAATGTATATTAATTGAGAAAGGCGGGAAACTAAGGATGTGCGGAATTGTAGGTTATATAGGAAACAAATTTGTTGATTCAGTCCTTGTGGTAGGGCTTGAAAGGCTTGAATACAGGGGCTATGATTCAGCTGGCATCGCCACCATATCTTCCGGTGAACTTTTTGTCTGTAAAAAGAAAGGCAAATTAAAAGCCTTGAATGACTGCCTTAAAGAAGCCGGCCTTGGCGGAAACATCGGTATAGGCCATACCAGGTGGGCCACTCACGGAGAACCTTCTGAGATTAACGCTCATCCGCACACTGACTGCAAAAATGAAATAGCCGTAGTTCATAATGGAATTATTGAAAATTACCAGACACTTAAAGAAGACCTCGTTGCCAGAGGCCATTTTTTTAAATCAGAAACAGACACTGAAGTTATACCGCATCTTATAGAAGAAAATATTTCTGAAGGCCTGGAAACAGCGGTCAGAAAAGCTGTTGCAAAAATAAAAGGCTCTTTCTCAATCTGTGTAATAAGCGAAAGTGAACCGGATAAAATCATAACCGCCAAATTCGGCAGCCCTTTGGTAATAGGTCTGGGAAAAAACGAAAATTTTATTGCATCAGATGTTACAGCCATTCTTCCCCATACGAAACAGGTTATTGTTTTAAACGACGGCGAAATAGGTATTGTTTCAGAAGAAAAAATAACCGTCACAACCCCCTGGGGTGACACCATAAACAAGGAAGTAGAAACCGTTTCCTGGAAAGCTGAAGATATTGAAAAAGGCAATTATCAATTTTTCATGCAGAAGGAAATTTTTGAACAACCTAAAATAATTGAAACTGTAATTTCCAAAAAAGTAACTGCCGGAAATATAATAACGCTTGAAGAAATGAATTTAAGCAATAATTACCTGGCAAAAGTCAAAAGGATAATTATTCAGGCCTGCGGCACTTCCTGGCATGCCGGGCTTATAGGAAAATACTGGCTTGAAAAATACGCGCATATTCATACTGAAGTTGACGTGTCCAGCGAATACAGATACAGAAACCCCATAGCTGAAGGCGACACTTTAATGCTTGCCATTTCCCAGTCCGGAGAAACAGCCGACACGCTTGCCGGTATCCGTGAAGGCAAAAGCAAGTTTATAAAAGTTTTATCTATTGTGAACGTTGTGAAAAGCACTATTGCCCGTGAATCTGACGGCATCATTCCTATCATGGCGGGCCCTGAAATCGGCGTAGCTTCAACAAAAGCTTTTACCGCGCAACTAACTGCTCTTTATCTGTTTGCCCTTCAACTGGGCAAACTTAACTACACTATAAGCGACACTGAAGCAAAAAACAAACTTGAAGGCTTAATAGAAATCCCCAAAATAATGAATGCTGTTTTAAAAAGACAGGATGAAATCATAAAACTTTCTGAAAAATATTATCAGAAAAAGAATTTTATTTTTCTCGGCAGGGGCATTAATTATCCCAATGCACTCGAAGGTGCACTTAAGCTAAAAGAAATTTCCTACATCCATTCTACGGGTTACCCGGCCGGTGAGTTTAAGCATGGTCCTATTGCGCTAATTTGTGAAGATACACCGGTAATATGTCTGGCACCTAAGGATGAATTGTATATCAAAATGATAAGTAATATAGAAGAAGTAAAAGCAAGAAAAGGAAAAATTATTTCCATCGCCACTCAAGGAGACACAAGAATTCAGAGCCTTTCGGAAGATGTTTTTTTTATTCCTGAATGCCATGAAGATATATCGCCTATTGTAACCGTTTTACCGCTTCAGCTGTTGGCTTACCATATAGCTGTAAAGCTGGGCTTTGATGTTGATAAACCAAGGAATTTAGCAAAAAGCGTTACCGTAGAGTAACTAAAAGGAAAGGAGGTGTTTGATATGGTAGAAAAAAGACGTGAAATGACACAGGATGTAATGCTTGAAATCAACAAGGAAGAAACCGGCAAAAGCATGTACATACTCAGAGTTGTCAGCTGGAACAAGCAGAAACCCAAGCTTGAAAAAAGAGCTTTCTGGAAAAAATCCGATGAAGAAGAAATGAAAATGAGCAAAATAATCGGATTAAGCGCAAATGACATCAGAATAATCACAGAAAGGAAAGACGAAATTTTAAAAGCTCTGGAAAAATAAAACTACTATGGGCAGGCGCATACTTGTTATTGACGACGAACAGTCGGTAGTTGAATCTGTAAGAATGATCCTTCAAGATGAGGATTGTATAACATACGGAGCCCAAACCGGAAAGAAAGGGCTGAGTAAATCAAAAGAATTGCATCCGGACCTGATAATTCTTGACCTGAATCTTCCTGACATTGACGGCATTAAAATATGCGAGCATTTAAGAAAAAGTAACAAAACTTTTTCTATACCTATTATAATGCTTACAGCCAGAGACAATACAAAAGACATTAAAAAAGGGCTTGAAACAGGCGCCGACGATTACATCACAAAACCTTTTGATGTAGATGAGTTTTCAGCCAGAGTAAAAGCATTATTCAGAAGGATTGAATACATTCACACCCCCTCAGATATACTTACCTGTGACGATATAGTCATCAACATTCCAAATTTCAGCGTTACCTTAAAAGGCAAAGAAATTTCCCTCACACAAAAAGAATTTAAACTACTTTGTGTTTTAATAAAAAACAAAAACAAACTGCTTTCTCAGCAATTTCTTTACCAGGAAGTCTGGGGATTTAAAGAACAACCTTACGGTTCGTTTACATTACAGGCTCACATTTCAAATTTACGCGAAAAAATGGGTCCATCTATCGCTTCAAGAATAACTGTAATTGAAGGCAAGGGCTACAAACTCAAAAGTTAACCGGGTTCGTTTTTGCTGTACTTATGGTTTCTCCCTCTCTTATACTTGATTTAAAAAAAATAAAATGCTAAATTCCTTAAGGTAATTTTAGCAACGCATACGCTAAAATCAAATCTAATCAAACTTCAGACAATTTCCGGGTATCATAATGAAAGCTTTAAACAACTACGCCATACTTGCGCTTGAAGACGGCACTGTGTTTGAAGGCAGAGCTTTCGGCGCACAAGGTGAAAAAACGGGCGAAGTCGTTTTTAACACCAGCATGACAGGCTATCAGGAAATTCTTACAGACCCCTCCTACAAAGGCCAGATAGTCACCATGACTTATCCTCTCATTGGCAACTACGGTATAAACGATGAAGATTTTGAATCAACTAAACCCTGGGTTGAAGGTTTTGTAGTAAAAGAATACTCAAAAATTGTCAGCAACTGGCGCTCTACATCCAGCCTGGGCGACTTCCTGAAAAAATATAACATTTTAGGCATTGAAGGCATAGACACCCGCGCCCTTACCAGACACATCCGGGAAAAAGGGTCTATGAAAGGTATTATTTCTACAAAAAAACAGGACATTAAAAAAATAATTCAAAAAGCCAAAAACGCACCCGGACTGGAAAACAAAGACCTGGCAAAAGAAGTGTCCTGCCATAAAGCTTACGAATGGAATAAAAAAGGAAAACATAAAGTTGTTGTAATTGATTGCGGAGTAAAATATAACATATTAAACGAATTAGCCAAAAATAACTGCCACGTTGTAGTAGTTCCTTCCAAAACCACAGCCAAACAAATACTTGAATATAAACCTGACGGCCTTATGCTTTCAAACGGCCCCGGGGACCCGGCCGGTGTACAAACTGTAGTTGAAACTGTAAGAACCTTGCTTGATAAAATGCCCATTTTCGGTATTTGTTTAGGCCACCAAATGCTGGGGCTGGCGCTTGGCGGCAAAACTTTCAAGCTAAAATTCGGCCATCATGGCGGTAATCATCCAGTGAAAGATTTAAAAACAAATAAAGTTGATATTACTGTTCAAAACCATAACTTCTGCGTTGATATTGAAACCCTTAATAAACAGGATATTGAAATTACTCATATGAACTTAAATGACCGCACCCTGGAAGGCATGAGGCATAAAAAACTTCCTGTTTTCAGCGTTCAGTTTCACCCGGAATCTTCACCCGGCCCGCATGATTCAAGTTATTTATTTGAAAACTTTGTAAAACTTATTGAAACCAAAACATAAAAGGAAATTATGCCTAAAAGAAACGATATAGAAAAAATTTTAATCATAGGTTCGGGCCCTATTGTTATCGGCCAGGCCTGCGAATTTGATTACTCCGGCACCCAGGCCTGCAAAGCACTGCGCGCCGAAGGATATAAAATCATACTGGTAAACAGCAACCCCGCCACCATTATGACAGACCCGGAAATAGCTGACAGAACCTATGTGGAACCCGTCACTTCAGACGTTGTTGCCAAAATTATAGAAAAAGAACGCCCTGACGCGCTTCTTCCCACCCTTGGAGGCCAGACCGCACTTAACGTAACTGTAGAACTGCATGAAAAAGGTGTGCTTGATAAATATAAGGTAGAACTTATCGGAGCAAAAATCCACGCCATTAAAAAAGCCGAAGACCGCGAACTTTTTAAAGCGGCTATGGAAAAAATAGGCCTTGAACTACCTAAAAGCGGCCATGCCTATAATATGAAGGAAGCCACGGAGATTGCAAAAGAAATTGGCTTTCCTATTATTATCAGGCCCAGCTTTACACTTGGCGGCACCGGCAGCGGCATAGCCTATAACCTTGAAGAATTCAACGAAATGGCGCCCCGCGCCATTGAAAGCAGCATGATTAGCGAAATTCTGGTAGAAGAATCTGTTATCGGCTGGAAAGAATTTGAACTGGAAGTAATGCGTGACATTAAAGATAACGTAGTTATAATCTGTTCCATAGAAAATCTGGACCCTATGGGCGTGCATACCGGTGACAGCATTACCGTTGCCCCGGCCCAGACCTTAAGCGACAAAGAATATCAGCTAATGCGTGATGCCGCTCTTAAAATTATCCGTGAAATCGGCGTAGAAACCGGCGGTTCAAATATTCAGTTTGCAGTAAACCCTGATAACGGCAAAATAGTAATCATAGAAATGAACCCGCGCGTTTCCAGAAGCTCTGCACTAGCTTCCAAAGCCACGGGTTTTCCCATAGCAAAAATAGCCGCCAAACTTGCTGTAGGTTATACACTTGATGAAATATCAAATGATATCACCAAAGAAACACCGGCCTGTTTTGAACCCAGCATAGATTACTGTGTAGTAAAAATTCCCAGGTTTACTTTTGAAAAATTTCCTGCCGCAGATAAAACCCTTACAACTTCCATGAAATCCGTAGGCGAAGTTATGGCTATCGGCAGAACCTTTAAAGAAGCCTTACAAAAAGGGTTAAGAGCGCTTGAAACAGGCAAAAGAGGCCTGGATGATATTAACGGAAAAAATAACGGGCTGTCTCTTGAAGCCTTAAAAGAAAAATTAAGAATTCCCACCCCGGACCGCATTTTTTATTTAAAATACGCCATGCAGAAAAACATGAACCTTGATGAAATATTTGACCTGACCAAAATAGACCGCTGGTTCCTTTATAATATAAAGCAGATCCTGGAACTTGAAAATAAAATCAAAAAAAACAAAAAAATCAGCCCCGAACTTTTAAGAAATGCTAAAGAATACGGCTTTTCTGACAGACAGCTTGCGCACCTTTTGTCAAAAACAGAACTGGAAATTTACTCACTGCGTAAAAAACATAATATTATCCCCACATACAAAGTGGTGGATACCTGCGGCGCCGAATTTGAAGCTTATACGCCGTATTATTACTCCACATACGAATCCGAGGACGAATAGTCCTCAAAATCCCGCCTGACTGTCCGCAGGGCGGACAAGGCGGACAGCTGTCAGTAAATAATCACCCTTTCGTTTAAGTAATTATTAAGTGCAAAACCTAAGCCAATTTCTTTGAGGTTTTAATATGTCTATTATAAAAGAATATTGCGGTATTTTTGGTGTTTACGGGCACAAAGAAGCATCCCAGCTTACTTATCTGGGCTTATACGCTCTTCAGCACAGGGGCCAGGAAAGCGCCGGCATTGTGGTATCAGACGGCAAACAATTCAGATATCACAAAGAAATGGGTTTAGTCACAGACGTTTTCAACCAGGAAATCCTTGACTCGCTTGAAGGCCACATGGCTATCGGCCATGTGCGCTACTCAACCGCAGGCTCTTCAGCCTTGAAAAATGCCCAACCTTTTGTAGTAGAACATTTCGCAGACCCTCTTGCCATAGGCCATAACGGAAATCTTACCAACACTTTTGAACTGCGCACGAAACTTGAAAAAGAAGGTTCCATTTTCCAGTCCACCATGGACACGGAAGTTATAATCCACCTGATGGCGCGGTCTAAAAAAACAAAATGGGAAGACAAGCTTGCAGACGCCCTGAAATCCATAAAAGGCGCCTACTCGCTGGTCTTTCTTTCCCGCAATAAACTTATTGCCGCCAGAGACCCTTACGGTTTTAAACCTCTGGCTCTTGCAAAAAAAGATGACGCCTACTTTATTGCTTCAGAAACCTGCGCTTTTGACCTTATTCAGGCTGAATATATCAGGGATATTGAACCCGGTGAAATACTTATAATTGACCAAAACGGCCTTAAATCCATAAAACCTTTCCCAAAAACAAAACACGCTTACTGTATTTTTGAATACATCTATTTTTCCAGGCCTGACTCAAACATTTTCGGCGGTAATGTATATCAAACCAGAAAAAACCTGGGCAGACAACTGGCAAAAGAAAATAAAATTCAATCAGACCTGGTAGTCCCCGTGCCGGACTCAGGCATTTGCGCAGGGCTGGGCTATTCCGAAGAATCAAAAATTCCGTTTGAATTAGCCATAGTAAGAAACCATTATGTTGGGAGAACCTTTATCCAGCCGTCGCAATTCATGCGCGAGGCCGGTGTAAAAATAAAACTAAACCCCGTCAAAGAAGCCGTTAAAGGCAAAAGACTTGTCATAGTAGAAGATTCCGTAGTAAGAGGCACCACCAGCAAACGCAGGGTGCAAAGCCTGCGTGATGCCGGGGCAAAAGAAATACACATGTGCGTCAGCTGCCCGCCGCACAGATATCCGTGTTTTTATGGTATTGATTTTCCAACAAGAAAAGAACTAATTGCCAACCAGTATGAACTTAAAGATATTGCAAAATTTATAGGCGCCGACAGCCTTAACTATTTAAGTTATGAAGGCATGCTAAAATCCATGCCGGTACCGGAAAACAAATTCTGTACTGCATGTTTTAACGGCAAATACCCGATCCCCGTAAAAAATGAAATCTCAAAACTTGAACTTGAAGGATAGGAGTTAAATTTATGAAACAGACAAAGTATATTTTTGTAACCGGCGGCGTGGTATCATCCTTAGGAAAAGGCATTACAGCGGCATCTCTGGGAACACTTCTTAAAAGCTGCGGCATGAAAATCAATGTAATGAAAATTGACCCGTACCTTAATGTAGACCCCGGCACCATGAGCCCGTTTCAGCACGGCGAAGTATTTGTCACGGAAGACGGCGCAGAAACAGACCTGGACCTGGGCCATTATGAAAGATTCATTGACATAAACACATCAAAAGAAAATAATATAACCAGCGGCATTATTTATGATACCGTTATCAACAAAGAAAGGCGCGGAGACTACTTAGGCGGCACTGTACAGGTTATCCCGCACATAACCAATGAAATCAAACAAAGAATATTAAACGTAGCCAAAGACAATGACCTGGTAATTATAGAAATCGGCGGTACCATTGGTGACATAGAAAGCCTGCCGTTTTTAGAAGCTGCCAGGCAGTTTTCCATAGATGTAGGCAGAAACAATGTTTTGTATGTACACGTTACCCTTATTCCTTATATACGCGCCGCTGAAGAACTGAAAACCAAACCCACCCAGCAAAGCGTGGCAAAGTTAAGAGAAATAGGCATAGACCCGCACATTCTTGTCTGCCGTACGGAAAAACCGCTCAGCGAAGAAATAAAATCCAAGATTTCCCTTTTCTGCAACGTAGCAAAAGAAGCGGTTATTGAAGAAAGAGACGTAGCTGTAAGTATTTACGAAGTTCCCCTTACTTTTAAAGAAGCCAACCTGAATAATATTATTGCCAACATGCTGGGCTTAAAAATAAAAAATGCCAATCTGGATAAATGGGAAGAAATAATAAGCAACATAAAAAACTCCACACAGGAAGTAACCATTGCCATAGCGGGCAAATATACCCAGCTTAAAGATGCCTACAAAAGTATCTGGGAATCTCTTACCCACGGCGCTATTCATAACAAAACAAAAATTAATATCAGATATATTGATGTGGAATCAAGCAACATTGAAAGTGAATTAAGCGGAGTAGACGGCATTTTAGTGCCGGGCGGGTTCGGTGACCGCGGTATTGAAGGCAAAATCAGCGTAGTCAAATACGCCAGAGAAAACAAAGTGCCGTTTCTGGGCCTTTGCCTGGGCATGCAGTGCGCCGTAATAGAATTTTCCAGAAATGTCTGCGGATTCAAAGGCGCGCACAGTTCTGAATTTGACCCTAAAACCCCTCACCCGGTAATCCACCTCATAGCGGAACAGAAAAAAGTAAAGCAAATGGGCGGTACTATGCGTCTGGGCGCCTATCCTTGCAAAGTAAACAAAAAATCTGTAGCCTATAAAGCATACGAAAAAGAACTGATTTTTGAGAGGCACAGACACCGTTATGAATTCAATAATAAGTACAGGGACCAGCTTCAGAAAAAAGGCCTGGTAATAGCCGGTGAATACGAAAAGAAAAACCTGGTAGAAATCGTAGAATTAAAGAACCATCCCTGGTTTGTTGCCGTTCAGTTCCACCCGGAATTTAAGTCCCGGCCTACCAACCCGCACCCGTTATTCAGGGATTTCATAAAAGCGGCCCTGGAATTTAAAAGATAATCCCGGTAATTTTCTAAACAAAAAAAGTGATTAGGTGATTACGTGTTTGGTTAAATGTTTAAATTTATTTCATCCTTCACTAACCACCTAATAACTAATCACATAACCACTTAATCACCGCTATGTATAAATCATTTGTAGGAGACACCGATGTATAAATTAATCTCAGTTTTGTTTTTAGGCTTAATACTTATCGCAGGCTGTGCCAAACAGGATAAAAATGTAATTAAAGTTGCCCTTGCAGGGCCCTTAACCGGAGATATTGCCGCTATGGGGCAGGGCATGAAAAAAGCCATAGAGATTGCCGTAGAAGAAGCAAACCAGTCAGGCGTTTTGAAAGATAAAAAATTTCAGGCAGTTATTTTTGATGACCGCGCAGACCCCAAAGAAGCGGTAAGCGTAGCAAACCAGATAGTTTCAGACCCGCAGATTTACGGCATTGTAGGCCACTTAAACAGCGGCTGTTCCATACCTGCCAGCCAGATTTATGCAAAATACAATCTTGTTATCATCACACCCGCTTCCACAAACCCCAAACTTACACAACAGGGACTAAAAAATGTTTTCAGAGTCTGCACCACGGATGATGTGCAGGGAAGCGCCGCCGCCAATTATGTTATTGATAAATTAAAAATAAAAAATGTTTCCATAATACACGACAAAACCCCTTACGGCCAGGGCATAGCAGAAAACTTTAAAGCAACCTTTGAAAACCGCAAAGACAAAGTGTTAAGTTATGACGGCATAAATACGGGAGATAAAGATTTCAAAGCCCTGCTTACAAAAATAAAAACCTTTAAACCCCAGCTGATTTATTTCGGCGGTGTTTACAGCGAATATGGCCTGCTTTCCAAGCAGGCAAAAGAACTGGGGCTTAACGCCGTATTTTTCAGCGATGACGGATCTTCATCACCGGAATATATTAAAATTGCCGGCAGTGCTTCAGAAGGCAACTATGTTTCCATGATAGGCATTCCTCCGGCTAAACTGAAAAAAGCAAAGGCATTTTTAGATACCTTTGCTTCCAAATACCCGGGCACTGACTTACAGCCGTATGACACCTACACCTATGAAACCTCAAAAATACTTATTGACGCTATTGTAAAAACAAACATGGACAAATCAAAAATTGCCGATTATCTTGCAACGGTTAAATTTGACGGAATTCTAGGCATAACTTCTTTTGATGCAAACGGCGATACGCTGAACAAATCTATCAGTATTTACAAAGCAAAAAACGGCAAGTTTGAATACTGCGAATAAATTTCCCGATTACATCGAAAATAATCAGACAATAAATTTGTTTGATAATTGATAAATGCTTTTTCTTATCAACTTATCATCATCCCAACATATCAACCGTCTCTCATGTTCATCCAGCAACTAATTAACGGACTTACACTCGGCAGCATTTATGCACTGATTGCTCTCGGCTACACCATGGTTTACGGCGTTTTATTAATGATAAATTTTGCTCACAGCGAAATTTTTATGATAGGCGCCTACATCGGCCTTTGGGCTTTAACCGCCATTCCTGCCTTTGCCTCCTTTACTATTACCGGTTTCATAATAACTTTTCTGGTTGTACTGCTTTTTTCAGGCCTGCTGGCTGTTTCGGTAGAAAAATTAGCATACAAACCGCTCCGCCAGGCCCCGCGCCTTTCCCCCTTAATAAGCGCTATAGGCGTTTCCATAGTTTTACAGAACCTCATTATGCTTTTTGTCAGCAACCAGTCAATGCCTCTTCCGGAATTTAAAACCACCCGTTATCAGATATTCAGTGCTGAAGTAGATACCCTGCAGATATTTATTTTTTGTTTTTCTATTGCACTTATGCTTCTGCTGAACCTTTTTATCAGTAAAACAAAGTTCGGCAAAGCTATGCGCGCCACAGCACACAGCCACAGCGTTTCCCAGCTGATGGGTATAAATTCAAGCTCTATGATAGCTATGGTATTTTTTATCGGCGGCGCTTTAGGCGGCATTGCCGGCATGTTAAACGGCATGTACTACGGAAGTATAAAATATAATATGGGTTTTTTCCCTGGTATAAAAGCATTTACCGCGGCGGTGCTGGGAGGTATAGGAAATGTTAAAGGCGCTATGCTGGGTGGTTTTCTGTTAGGCCTGATTGAAACCTTTTCCGCCGGCTACATATCATCCCAGAACAAAGATGTAATCACTTTCTGCGTACTTATACTCATGCTTGTCTTTAAACCTACCGGAATTTTAGGTGAAAATGTAACTGAAAAAGTATGAAATTTAAAAACATTGCTATTATTACAGCCTTTATCACCGCGATTGTACTGCCCTTAATCATGCAGGCGTCAGCCAATTATTACGCCATACACGTGCTTGGGTTGCTGGGTATCTACGCTATATTGTGTGTCGGGCTTAATATTACTATAGGTTATACCGGCTTGCTGGATTTAGGGTTTATGGCATTCTATGCTATAGGCGCTTATATCGGAATAATTCTTAGTGCGAAGGGCATTTCATTCTGGTATATTATTCCTATCAGTCTGTTTATCGGCGGTACTTTTAGATATTTACTTGGCGCACCGGTATTACGTTTACGCGGTGATTATCTTGCCATAGTAACACTGGCGTTTGGTGAAATTACCCGCCTACTATTAAACAACCTGGATTTTTTAACTAACGGGCCTAAAGGCCTGCCCCGCGTAGGTGAAACGGTTTTACCTATCAGTATTTTTTCCTTTACTTTAAGAAACGATATTCATTTCTACTACCTTATCGTATTTTTTCTGGCGCTTGCAATTATTGTCAGCTACCGGCTTGAGCACTCGCGCCTTGGCAGGGCGTTTGTAGCTATACGGGAAGATGAAACAGCCGCAGAACTTTCCGGCATAAACGTATCAAACACAAAACTGCTGGCTTTTGTAATAAGCGGTATGTTCGGCTCTCTGGCAGGAACCATTTACGCGCACTGGATAGGTTTTATTTCACCGGAATCTTTTACTTTCTGGGAATCCATATTTCTGGTGTGCATGCTGGTTATCGGCGGAATGGGCAGTATTTCTGGCGCCATACTGGGCGCCTTTATACTTGCCGGCATACCGGAATTTCTGCGTCCGGTGCTGGGCTCGGGTTTTATAGATTACAGAATGCTTATTTTCGGGCTGCTGCTTGTAGTTGTAATTATTTTCAGGCCCCAGGGTTTGCTTCCTTCAAAAAGAAGAAACCTGGAGTTGCGTATGAATAAAAACAGTGAATAAATTATTTCAAACACGGTGATTAGTGGTTACGTGATTAGTAACATCTTTGCTAATCACTTAAACACATAACCACTTTATTAGAAATAACCAGACTAATAACCTTATGTTATTATCCATTAATTCAGTAAACAAACATTTTGGCGGATTAAGTGCACTTGCAGACATGAACATGTCTGCTGCCGATAAAGAAATTGTCGGACTTATCGGCCCCAACGGCGCTGGTAAAACTACGCTATTTAACGTAATTACCGGCGTATATCCTATTGATAGCGGTGAAATAGTATTTAAAAACAAAAATATTCACAACCATAAACCGCATAAAATAGTAAAAAACGGCATAGCCAGAACTTTCCAGAACATCCGCCTGTTTTCAAACATGACGGCCCTGGAAAATGTAATGGCTGGCAGGCACTGCCGCACCAAATCAGAACTTTTCCCGGCATTACTGCGCACAAAAGCGTTTTCAAAAGAAGAAAAAGAAATACAGGACTCTTCAAAAGAAATACTGGATTTCGTAGGGCTTCTTAAATCCGGCAATGAGCTGGCAAAAAACCTTGCTTATGGCCAGCAGAGGAAACTGGAAATTGCTCGCGCCCTGGCCACAAACCCGTCATTGCTTCTTTTAGATGAACCCACGGCGGGAATGAACCACAGCGAATGCAACGGTTTGATAGAACTTATATACAAAATCCGTGAAAAAAATACGGCTATCATAGTCATTGAACACCAGATGAACGTAATAATGAACATTTCTGATAAAATAGTTGTAATGGATTACGGTGAAAAAATAGCAGAAGGCAGCCCCGCACAAATTCAGAAAAATCCGAAAGTTATAGAAGCGTATCTTGGCAGGAATAACTAAAAAGGTGGATAAGTGGTTGGTAACACCTTAACTAACCACATAGTGACTAAACACTTAATCACTATCTTAGGCATCAAAAAACAATTATGGGAAATTATCTTTTAGAGATTCGGGACATTTATACTTACTACGATAAAATAGCCGCGCTTAAAGGCGTGTCTCTTAACCTGCAAAAGGGTGAGATAGTAGCCATTATCGGTGCCAACGGTGCCGGAAAAACCACGCTAATAAACACTATTTCAGGTTTAATTCATCCGGCACAGGGCCGGATATTATTTGAAAACAATGTAATCAGCGGTATGCCTGCATACAAAATTGCCCGTAAAGGCATAGTGCAAATACCGGAAGGGCGCAAGCTTTTTCCTAAACTAACTGTGCTTGAAAATATGGAGTTGGGCGCTTTTTCGCAGAATAATAAAAAAGAAATAAATGAGAACATTGAAAAGATGTATGCTTTGTTTCCCATTTTAAAACAAAGAAGCAAACAGTATGCAGGCACCATGAGCGGCGGAGAACAGCAAATGCTGGCTCTGGCGCGCGGGCTTATGGCAAAACCGAAAGTCCTGCTAATTGATGAGCCGTCAATGGGACTGGCGCCCGTACTAGTAGAAAAAACTTTTCAGATAATAAAAGAAATTAATGCGCAGGGCATAGCAATTCTGCTGGTTGAGCAAAATGCAAAAAAGTCCCTGGAAATTGCCAGCCGTGCCTATGTAATTGAAACAGGAAAGATAATAATGACTGATAACGCACATAAACTGCTTGAAAATGATATAATCAAAAAAGCTTACTTGGGTGAAATGCTTTAATTGGATAAAAACCGTGATTAGGTGATTGCGGGTAGCACCCTTGTATCATCTAATAAAAGAAAAAATAAGGGTTACGTGGTTAGGTGTTTGGCAACACCTTAACTAACCACCTAATGACTAAACACTTAATCACTATTCCAGAAATGAGGTTGAAATGAAAAAAATAACGTTTTTTGTTTGTTTTATCTTTAACTACTTACTACTTACCACTTCCGGATTTTTGGTTTCCCAGCTTCACGCAGAAACCTACCTGATGGAAATTGACGGAATTATTAACCCTGTAGTAGCGGATTACATATCTGACGGGATGAAACAAACCAAAGAAGGTGATACTGTAATAATCAGGATGAACACTCCCGGCGGTCTGATGGATTCCATGCAGCAGATAATAAAATCTATGCTTAATTCCCCTAATCCGGTAATAGTGTGGGTTGGCCCTCCCGGTTGCAGAGCGGCTTCAGCCGGTGTATTTATTACTATGGCAAGTGATATTGCCTGCATGGCTCCCGAAACAAACATAGGGGCAGCACACCCCGTACAAATGGGCGGAGGCGGCACACCTGCGGCGCCCGGAGCAGAAAACAAAAAGAACCCTTCGCAGGATAAAATAATGGAAGGCAAAATTACTAATGACGCGGCAGCCTATATGCGCTCCATTGCCAGTGAAAAAAACCGCAACTGGCGCTGGGCAGAGTTATCCGTTACAAAAAGTTTGTCCATCACATCCCGCGAAGCTCTGGACAAAAAAGTAATTGAATATATTTTTTCTAATATGGATGATCTGCGCGCAAAACTTAACGGGAAAAAAATTAAAAAACTTAAAAAAGAATTTAAAATAGATACAAAGAGTGAAATTATAAATATTCAAATGAAACCTTTTAAAAAATTCCTGAATATGATAGCACACCCGAATATTGCTTTCATTTTTCTCACTTTGGGTATCTACGGCCTTATTTATGAGTTTTCCTCACCTGGCATAGGGTTGGGCGCAATAGTAGGCGGCAGCTGCCTTATACTTGCATTTTTTTCCATGCAGTTATTACCGGTAAACACAGCAGGACTGCTTATGCTGATACTGGGGCTTATACTTATGGCCATTGATGTGTTTAACCCTACCGTTATTTTAACTATTGGCGGGATTGCTTCCTTTATAATGGGCGCATTAATGCTTTTTGATTTTCCCGGAAATTTTATTTCTGTTTCTTTGAGTCTTATCTTTACCGTTGCCCTTGTTACGGTACTGCTTTTTATATTTGTGCTGAGATCAATTGTAAAAGTACGCAAAACAAAAGTAACTACCGGCAAAGAAGGCCTGATAGGTGAAAAAGGCATTGCTAAATCTGTTTTTAGCGGCGTAAATACCCGCGGTATGGTTTTTGTACAGGGAGAGCTGTGGAGTGCAGAGCTGACCGAACCCTCAGAAATAAAAGAGGGCGATACTGTAGAAGTAGTAAATGTAGAAAGCAATTTGTTAAAAATCAAGAAACCGTAATACGGAAGTCGTCAGTGGTAAGTAATTACTATTTACCACTTACAATTTACCATTCACGGCATTCAGGAGGTAAGACATGTTTTCAGGACCAAGTATTACATTAGTAATCATCGGCGTAATTATACTGATGAATGCAGTACGCGTAGTAAATGAGTATGAAAGAGGTGTAATTTTCAGATTGGGCAGGTTAATTGGCGCAAAAGGCCCGGGTTTGTTTTTTCTTATTCCTATTGTAGACAGAATGATAAAAATCAGCCTAAGAACAACCACTATGGACATCCCCACCCAGGAAGTTATTACCAAAGATAACGTGCCGGCTAAAGTAAATGCTGTTTGTTATTTCAGGGTTGTTGACCCTAATAAAGCAGTTGTAAGCATTGAAAATTATATTTATGGTACAAATCAAATTGCACAAACAACACTAAGAAGTGTTCTAGGCCAGGTAGAACTGGATACACTTTTAGGGGAAAGAGAACAGATTAACCTTAAACTTCAGCAGATTATTGATCAGCAGACTGAACCTTGGGGCATAAAGGTAAGCGTAGTTGAAGTTAAAGATGTGCAGATACCTGAACAAATGCAGAGAGCCATAGCCCGCCAGGCAGAAGCTGAAAGAGAAAGGCGTGCAAAAGTTATCAATGCTGAAGGCGAATTTCAGGCATCCACCAAACTGGCGGAAGCAGCGGAAATTATCGGCAAAAATCCGGCGGCTATCCAGCTAAGATTTTTACAGACAGTTACTGAAGTTGCCTCAGAAAAAAGCACAACCCTGGTACTTCCTATACCAATAGACCTTTTAAAAGCTTTCACTGAAAAAAGATAATTTTTCATATACACTATTTAAACAATTACTTTTCTCCCCTTGGGGGGATTTATACTATTTTAAAAACCTGATTCTGCCAATTACAATTGCAGAATCTTCTGTTTGTTCCAGTTTTTCATACAGACATTTTAACATTTGGCAATATTTATAAATAATCTTATCTTATACATAAGTACAGGGACATAATAAAATGGTCAAAACAAAAATAGTTTGTACTATCGGACCGGCAAGCGAATCAAAGACAGTGCTGCGTAAAATGATGTTCATGGGCATGGATGTTGCCAGGCTGAATTTCTCGCACGGTTCCCAGCAAGAACATAAAAAACGCATATTAACTATCAGAGATTTAAACAAAAAATACAGGCGCCATATACGAATATTACAGGACCTGGAAGGATTCCGTATCAGGGTAGGCAAATTAAAATACAGTCTTGATTTAAAAAGAAAAACTATAGTATATCTAGCTAAAAATAGCATTACCGGAAAAACAAATACTCTACCTTTTGATTATGAAGGTTCCCTGGCAGACATCCCCGTTAATAGCCAGATATTCATTGATGACGGAAATATTTCCTTGTTAGTAAAAGGAAGGACAAAAAATCACTTAATAACAGAAGTTGTTATTCCCGGGATAGTAAAAGAACATAAAGGCATAAATATTCCCGGTGTGAACCTGAAATTTAAAGGACTTACAGATAAAGATATTTATGATTTGAAATTTGGAATTGAAAACAAGGTGGATTATATTGCTCAATCGTTTGTCAGAAACAAGGAAGACATACTTCTGGTAAAAGAAGTGCTGGCTGATTATAAATTTAATTGTAAAGTTATAGCAAAAATAGAAAATCGTCAGGGCATAGATAATATTGATGAAATAATAAAAGTATCAGACGGTATAATGATAGCCCGCGGAGACATGGGTGTTTCAATCCCGATATATCAGATACCTGTCGTACAGAAACAAATAATAAAAAAATGCAACCATGCCGGAAAATTCGTTATTACCGCCACACAAATGCTTGAAAGCATGACAGAAAATAAAAGGCCTACCAGGGCAGAGGTTACCGATGTGGCCAACGCTGTTTTAGACGGCACTAACTTTGTAATGCTTTCAGCCGAAACCGCCTCCGGGAAAAACCCTGTTGAAACAGTAGATATGATGAACAAAATACTCAAGTTTACAGAAAATTCATAATGAATAAATATTAAGGAGGTAGTATATGGAAATCACACAAGTTTTGTATGTGGTTAGCTCTGTAGCAATTTTTATTTTTCTATTTGGTATCAGGATAGTCAGGCCTACAAAAAGAGGTTTGATTGAAAGATTAGGGAAATACAACAGATTTGCTTACCCGGGATTTCAATGGATTATTCCAATAATTGACCACTTATACTATGTAAATGTAACCGAGCAAATGGTAGATGCTGAACCGCAGGAAATTATAACCAATGACAATCTTAATGCCAGGGTGGATGCTCAGGTATATTTTAAAGTAAAACTCGATGAAGAAAGCGTAAAAAACTCTATTTACAATGTAAATGACTACTATTTCCAGATAGTGAATTTAGCCAGAACTACATTAAGAAATATCATAGGCACTCTAACTTTAAAATCTGCTAATAGTGAAAGAGGTAAAATCAATTCCGAACTTCATAAAATACTTCGTGAAGAAACAAAACTCTGGGGCATAGAGATAGTCCGTACAGAATTAAAAGAAATTGACCCTCCCAAAGATGTTCAGGAAACAATGAATAAAGTAGTTAAAGCAGAAAATGAAAAAATTGCCGCCATAGATTTTGCAACAGCCACAGAAACCGTTGCCGATGGCCAGAAAAGAGCTGAAATAAAAAAAGCAGAAGGCATTAAACAAGCCAGAATATTACAGGCCGAAGGTGAAGCTGAAGCAATAAGGTCAGTCAATGAAGCGGCAGAAAAATATTTTATTGGAAATGCACAAGTCCTTAGAAAGCTTGAAGCTGTAGAAAAATCTCTTGCAAATAATGCAAAAGTTATTATCCCTTCAAATACCGAGCTGGTGAATGTAATAGGCGAGCTTGCGGGTGTATTGCCTTTAAAAATAGATAAAGACAAACCCTTTTCTACAAGGTAAATATAGTATTTCAAAACCAATATTCACCCTGATAATTATATTAAAGGTTCTTACCGCTAAATTGCAAATTCTTTTATTAAAAACCAAGCTTATAATTCTGCAGTGAAGCGGGTCTTTATAATCTATGGGGAAGTATAGGCATAGTTGTGGAAAGGTGTTCTATTTCAAGAATGCAGAAATATTTAAGAAT
>MGVC01000006.1 GCA_001800285.1 Elusimicrobia bacterium RIFOXYA2_FULL_39_19
AAAAGAAGTTAAAAGTGGGTTTTAGGGGTAATTGGGTTTAATGTTTGCCCCATAGATTGTAGAAGTTATCCACAATTTCCCCATAGATTGGGAGACCCTCTTCGGGCTTGACCCGGAGATCCACTGCCGTAGATTCCCTATAAAACCATTAGGGAATGACAAGTAGGGATTGTTCTCCGAACAATCAGAAAGAGTGTCAGATGTCAGATTACAGGATAATCTATCTGACCGAACAATCCAGGTATTGGAAAGTCAGGATAACTTGCTAATAAATTAAAGGAAATGACATTTAAAGGAAAAAATGAAAATATCAATTTTAGGTTTACCGCAGTCAGGCCAGCAGGAATTATTCAGCATCTTAAGCACAGTAAAAATGGAGACCATGCTCCAGAAACCCATGGACATCCATTATGGTGTCTGTAATGTCCGGGACCCGCGCATAGACAAACTTACAGAAATCTACAACCCGAAAAAAACCACCTATGCAAAAATAGATTACCAGCTTTTGCCGGATTTTGATATGAACAGCCCGTCAAAATCAGGTATTATCAACGAACTTAAAAAATCAGATGAAATCTGCTGGGTAGCTTCGCTGGATACGGCGCAGAAAAGTGTAAATGATTTTCTTTCTGAACTTGTAATGTCAGATATGATACTTATAGAAAAGCGCATAGAGGCCATAGAAAAAGACCGCAGTAAACCACCTGCTGCCAAAGAAAAAGATAAAGGCCTTATGGAAATGCTGAAAAAACAGCTGGATGCCGGCAAACCTTTAAGCACTCTGGTTTTCAGCGATGAACAGAAAAAAGAAATGGCAGCGTACCAGTTTTTCACGTTAAAACCGTTTGTATTGGTGATAAACGTACCGGAAGATAAAATAAAAGACAATTCCATAGCAGAAAAAATTAAAAAAGAAAGCGGTTACCCGTGTATTCAGGTAAGCGCCAAGCTGGAAGAAGAGTTAAACCAGCTTTCAGAAGAAGACCGCCAGTCCATGATGAAAGAACTGGGCATAGAAGAAAGCGCTCTTAATAAAATGACCCGCATGGTATTTGAGGGCCTGGGCCTGATATCCTTTTTTACGGTAGGCGAAGATGAAGTGCGTGCCTGGCCGGTACGCAGAAATTCCAGTGCACCTGTTGCCGGAGGCGCTATACACACAGACATTGCAAAAGGTTTTATCCGCGCAGAAATGTTTAAGTACGCTGATTTAATAAAGGAAGGTTCCGAAGCCAAACTTAAGGAGCTGGGTATATTTTATCTAAAAGGAAAAGATTATATCGTTGAAGACGGCGATATTCTTTCATTCAGGTTTAATGTATGATTAGTTTTAGTTTAATTTTTTCAGTTTGTTTGGTTGCGGCAGGTTTGATTATAGGCCTTTTATCAGGTATTTTCGGGGTTGGCGGCGGTTTTTTGCTTACGCCTGCTTTGAAAATATTTTTTGATGTTCCTTATAACGTCTCTGTAGGAAGCAGTCTTGCGGTAATAACAATAATATCATTAGTTGGTGTTTTGAGGCATCATAAAATGTCTCATATAAATATAAAACTTGGCCTTATTGTTCTTTCCGGTATTATTCCCGGTGTTGAAATAGGCGCGCACCTGCTGGTAAGGCTTAAACAAAGCGGCATGATGGACAATATTTTAAACGTAAGTTTTCTGCTGGTTTTTATTCTTGCTTTTGTAATAATGCTGATAGAATATCTTAAATGGACCAATGGTGAAAAGGAAAGCGTAGACCTGGAAAAATATACAATTAATTATCACTGGTTTGATAAAAAAGAAAATTCATTAAATATTTTTGCGCTTGTACTGACAGGTTTTATTATAGGCATAATGCAGGGGCTTCTGGGTGTGGGCGGCGGTTTTGTTATGCTACCTGTTCTTATAAGTATTTTTTGTATTCCGGCAAGAATTGTTGTGGGTACCTGTTTATTTATAATACTTCCTTCCAGTTTTTTTGGTTCTATATCCCACGTATTTAAAGGTAACGTTAATTTTATGCTGGTAGGGCTTATTTTATGCGGTTCTATAGCCGGTACTTTTATAGGGTCTGCTTTTACAGAAAAAATAAAAGGTAAAAAAATCCGTTTTTATTTCCTTTTTATTATACTGCTTGCAATTGCCATGATGATTTTTCAGCTTTTTGTAAGCGGGTGCGCAGGGCATTAAATTTGGGTTTGCGTAACTGTCCGGATTGATTTATAGGTTACATCAAGAAGGGTTTTAAGTTCTTTAATTGAAATACCCAGCGGGGGCATAAGCACAATAACAGGCCCCAGCGGGCGCAGTAACACTTTGTATTTTCTTGCTTCCATAATTACACGTACGCCTATTTTTTCCTGCCATTGATATTCTTCTTTTGTAAATTTGTCTTTCACCAGCTCTATGCCAGCCATCATTCCCTGCTGTCTTATATCCCCAACATGTTTCAAATGGTTAAAGCGCTTTAACTCATTTTTCAAAAACGCTATTTTCGGCTGAAGTCTCTGCATCAGTTTTTCTTTTTCATATAATGCCAGGTTTTCCAGCGCCAGGGCGCACGCCAGCGGGTTGCCTGTATAGGTGTGGCCGTGAAAAAATGTTTTTTGCTGCTGGTACGGCGCTAAAAAGGCGCTATACACTCTTTGCGTAGTTAATGTAGCTGCCAAAGGCAGGTATCCGCCGGTAATGGATTTGGCTAAACATAAAATATCCGGGGTAACTTTTTCTTTTTCACAGGCAAACATAGCGCCGGTACGGCCAAAACCCGTAGCTACTTCATCTGCTATCATAAGCACATTGTATTTTGTGCAGAGTTCCCGTACTTTTTTAACATAACCTGCCGGCTGGTTGAGCATGCCTGCCGCGCCCTGTATTAAAGGCTCAATAATAAGCGCCGCTGTTTGTGCGGAATTCTTCTTTAGCACGTCTTCCAGATTTTTCAGGCACGTTAATTTGCAGGCAGGGTATGATTTATTTAAAAAACAGCGGTAGCAGTACGGCGCATTTGCCTGTATGGTATCAAACAAAAGAGGTTTATAAACTTTATGGAATAAGTCCATTCCGCCCACGCTTACGGATCCTATAGTGTCGCCGTGATAGGCATTTATAAATGAAATAAATTTTGTTTTCTTTTTATTTCCAATTTGTTGCTGATACTGGAATGCAATTTTAAGTGCTATTTCTACTGCGGTAGAGCCGTTGTCTGAATAAAATACTTTACATAAACCTTTCGGGGATATAGAAACAAGCTTTTGCGCCAATTGTATTGCGGGCGTGTTGCTTAAACCAAGCAATGTGGAGTGGGAAATTTTACTTATCTGCTTTTTTAATGCTTCGTCCAGTTCTTTTTTTCTGTGGCCGTGCACATTTACCCATAAAGATGATATGCCGTCAATGTATTTATTGCCGTCAATGTCTTTAAGGTAAGAACCTTTTCCTTCGTCAATTATGACGGGCTTTTCTTTTTCATAATCCTTCATCTGCGTAAACGGGTGCCAGATGTACTTGCGGTCCCACGCTTTTAATTTTTTGTTGTCATTGCGAATTCCGGTATCTGTAAGCAGTGAAGCAATCTTGTCTTCATTTATTTTTTCTGCAATTAGCTTTAAAACGGGAATTGCCGTGCTGAATTTTTCTTTTTTCAGGCCCGCTTTCAATGACGGATAAAATCCGATTACTCCCAAAACAGGCACTCCGCTTAACTTTTCTATCGTTTTGGGGTTTGTTTGTTCCGGAATTCCTGGTTTTCCGGCTGTTGTCTGGTTAAAAATTATGCCGGCAACAGACAAACCTTTCTGCCTGCAGGCTTCTATGGTTAAAAGCGTGTGGTTTATAGTGCCTAACCCCAACCGCGCTACAATGATAACGGGTAAATTCAGTTCTTCCGCCAGGTCGCTTACCAAATAGCCGTCTTTTATGGGAACATGAAACCCGCCGGCACCTTCCACAAGCACTAATTCATGTTTTTGGGATAATTCATTATAAGAATTAATAATTTTATTTATGCATACCGGTTTGTTTTCAAGTTTTGAAGCCAGAGCAGGCGCTACAGGAGTTTTAAATAAGTAGGGACATACAAGTTCTAAAGGATCAGTGTTTCCTGAAACGTGCAGAAGAAACTGCGCGTCCGTGCCGCCGGACTGCACGGGTTTGAAAACCCCGGCGCGCTTTGTTATTGCGAAACCCGGTGAATTTCGTTTTGAAGCAATCTTGTTTATGCCAGAGCAACGTCGAGAATCAGGCTCATTTAATTTTGTCAGCAGGGCGGCAGTAATAACCGTTTTGCCCACGCCGGTATCAGTGCCGATTATAAAAAATCCTTTTCCCATAAAATTCTCCACGTTTAAGCGGTAACCGGCAGAAAACTGCGGCAACCGCTTTATAATTTAAAACACAATTAATTGTGTTTTAGCTTAAACAATCTTTTTGAGCTTAAACAAGTGACGAAATCCTTTTTTTCTTCTGAAGAATCTTTAACTTCACGCGCAAACACCTTTTCAAAAGTGTTTTTTAGCAGATAACCGTTGTCTGAAATGAGCTTTTTAAAGGCTTCTTTCAGATTTCTGCCGTCGGCATAACCAATGACCTGCAAATCCTGTTCCTGCGGTACTGCGTGCGCTTTTCCCTGCTTGAAACTGAGGCTCTGTGCGGCTAAAAAAATGAAGTTTTTCATTTTATTTAGTCACTCCTTTCATAGAGATTAGCTTCCCTGCCTGCTGTTTAAGTTTGTTTCTATCCATTTGCCTATATCTTCTTTCCTGAAACGCCACTGGTTTCCTACACGGAAACCGGGTAATCTATTTGAATTTACCATGCGGTAGATAGTTTTATTATCTACTTTCAGGTACTTGGCTACTTCCTGCAGTGTTAATATATCTGAAACCACAACGCCTCTTTATATGTCCAATGGAGTCCAATAATGTCTATTTATAGATATTATAGTAGTATGTTGTCCATTTGTCAATATATAAATAATAATGTATAAAAATGGGTTTTTAGCCTAATAATCAAAGGAAAATGAAGGTAATGGTTGTTTAATTGGAGTTATGAAGGGGTTTTATTTTTGGGCGTGAACAAATTGTATTTCAAAGGTTACTGTAAATTTTAAGTTACTTTCCTTATTTAATTTGATAAGCGCTTTGCCTAAATTAAATCCGTTTAAGCCGGTATCTACTCCGGTATTGGAGCCGGTAAGCTTAAGCCAGTTAATAAAGGTAAGGAAATCTTTGAATTTCAGTTTTTCTTCATGTGTTTCAATAATGGTATTTGCAAAACCAGCTTCTTTTAAAAGCGATTTTATGGTTTCTTCATCAGTAAAATTATGGTTTGATTGCCATTTAAGCCCGTTATTTTCAAAAAGAGTTTTTGATTCTTTTAAGGTTTTTTTTCCAGGGATTGTGAAATAAATTTTTCCGCCTTTTTTTAGTACCCGGCTGGCTTCTTTTAATGTTGCCTTAAAGTCAGACGACCATTGAAAAGACATGTTTGAAAAGATAATATCAAAAAAATTGTTTTTGTAAGGCATTTTTTCAAAATCTGATTCAGAAAAATCGAAATATGCCCTGGATCCGGCTTTTTTCCTGGCACATTCTATCATTGTTGAAGAAATATCACAACCGTATATTTTGGCTTGTTTAAAAACATTTGCCAGCTCTATAGTCAGGTTGCCTGTACCCATTCCTATATCTAAAATTGCTGCAGCATCCAGTTTTTGCGGAAGCAGAGAAATAAGTTTACTGCCCCACCTGGCCTGAGGGGTTGCAAACTTATCGTAAACGGATGCGATAGATGAAAAATGTTGTTTTACTTTCTGTTTATCCATGGGTTAAAGACAGTTGGTAAGTTTATAAGATAATAGGTTGATAGGTTTGTAAGATTATGTATAAAATTTTATTAACTTACCAACATATCAACATATGAATAGTTTTTGTCCTTTGTTTGTTTTCATTGCACTATGCCAAGTTTCTTGCCGATGGCTTCAAAGGTGTCAAGAGCATACGTTAAATCATTTATAGAATGTTCCGAAGTCACGGTTACCCGCAGGCGCGCTTCGTGTTCAGGCACGGTGGGGTGGCGTATGCTCTGAACATAAATATTTTCATTAAACAGTTCTTTAGAAAATTCCAGGGTTTTATGCACGTCTTTTATAAGTACGGGAATAATAGTTGTTTTGGAATTCATTGTATCAAACCCAAGGTTTTTAAGCCCGTTACGCAAAAAATCCGCATTTTTCCACAAACGTTTTCTTCGCTGGGGTTCATTTAGCACAATATCAATAGAGGCTATGGAAGCGGCGCATATTGCCGGCGGCAGGGAAGTGGTATAAATAAAGGATCGGGATTTGTTAATCAGGAAATCTATGAAGTATTTACTTCCGCACACAAACGCGCCGAATGTGCCCAGGGCCTTGCTAAGCGTGCCCATTTGAATATCAATCTGTTCTTCAACCGCAAAGTGTTCTACGGCGCCTTTGCCGTTTTTGCCCAGCACACCTGTGGCATGGGCTTCATCTACAAAAACCCAGGCGTCATATTTTTCCGCTAAAGCCGCTATTTCAATTAAAGGCGCTACATCGCCGTCCATAGAAAACACGGTATCTGTAACAATCAGCCTGTTTTTATAACCCTTTGAACTCTGAAGCATTCTTTCCAGAGATTTAACATCGCAATGGGTGTAACGTTTGTACTCAGCGCGGCTTAAAATTATGCCGTCAACTATGGAAGCGTGGTTAAGTTTATCTGAAAATATAATATCGTCTTTTCCCATGAAGGAGGAAATTATGCCGGCATTGGCCATATAGCCGGTATTAAATAACAGGGCGCATTCGGCATTTTTAAATTGTGCTATTTTTTCTTCCAGCTTGGCGTGCAGTTCCATATTTCCGGAAATCAGGCGGGAGGCACCGGAGCCTATGCCGTAAATTTCTATGGCTTCGGTGGCGGCTTTTTTTATGCGCGGGTCATTGGCAAGCCCCAGGTAATTGTTTGAGCTTAAGTTCAGTACTTCCCGGCCTTCCAGGACAACCTTGGGTTCCTGCGCGCCTTCCAAAAGTTTCATTTTGCGCAACAGGCCCTTGTTTTCAATTTCCTGTAATTCTTTTTTTAAATGTTCCATGGTTATTAATACCAGTTATTAGCAATTGATAAGTTTCTTGCACTGAGCGAAGCCCTGAGTGAAATCGAAGGGCGAAGTCGAAGTGACACGTTTATAAGTTTATAAGATGATAGGTTAATAAGTAAAAACTTGTATATAATCTTACCAACGTATTAACTTATCAACCTATCAACGGCTTCTTCTTTTTATTCGCTGGCATTCGGGTTGTTTTCTATTTTCAATCCCATTGATTTTATCATTTCATGGTCGTCTTTAGGGGTACTGCCGGCAGTGGTGAGATAGTTTCCTATTATTATAGCATCGGCTCCGGCCGGGAAAATCATGGACTGCAGGTTTTTCAGGTTTGTCTGTCTGCCTCCGCAGACTCTTATTTCCTTATCAGGCATTATCAGCCTGTAAATAGCAACGTACTTCAGCAGTTCAAGCGGTGGCAGCGGTTTATTGTTTCCCAGGGCAGTGCCGGGGATGGGGTTTAAAAAATTCAGCGGTATGCAGTGCGGGTCCAGCGCTTTTATTTCAAAAGCCATCTCTATTCTCTGGCGGGAGGTTTCACCTAAACCGAAAATCCCTCCGCAGCAGGCTTCAATGCCGGCATTTTTAAAAGCTTTTATGGTGTTGGTTCTGTCAGAGTGTTTGTGAGTGGTGCAGACTTTGCCAAAATGGCTTTCTGCGGTTTCTACATTATGGTTATACCTGGAAAGGCCAGCCTGTTTTAATTTGATTATGCCTTCCGGAGATACAAAGCCCAAAGATGCATCCAGCGCAATAGCGGGAAATTCTTTTTTAATGCGTTTTAACGCATTGCAGATAACATCCAGGTCTGCCTCACTTACCCCTTTGCCGCTGATTACTATACAGAAGCGGTTTGTTTTGGTGGCGTTTATAGTTTCACGCGCCTGATTTACTATTTCATCTTCATTTATCAGCGGGTATTCTTCAACTTTTGAGTTATGATGCGCGGACTGGGAACAGAATTTACAGTCTTCAGTGCAATTGCCGGACTTGGCGTTGGTAAGCGCGCAAAGGTTTACTTTATTTCCGCGGTATTTTTCACGTACAGAATTTGCCAGCGCAAAAAGAAAATACAAATCTTTATTTTCTGTACCGGTAAGCGCAAAAGCGTCATCAAAAGAAATGCCGTCTTTCGGGAAAATGCCTGACTGCTGTTTTTGTATAAGTTCAAAAAGGTTCATAGCACTGAAGTGAAAATAGTTAATATGCTTAAAATTACGGTTATTATGGTAAGAGGCCAGGCAATATAGTTATCCATTTTGGAGTTTCTGTATTCGCCCATTATTTTTTTGTCATTTATCAGTATTAAAAGGAATATCAGCACCACAGGCAGGACTACACCGTTAACCACCTGTGAAAAAAACATAATTTTTATAAACGGTATTCCCGGAAGCAATATGATACCCGCGCCGAAAAGCAGTAATATGGTATAAAGCCCGTAAAATTGCGGAGCTTCTGCAAAAGTTTTATTTACGCCTATTTCCCAGCCGAAACTTTCACAGATTACAAAAACTGTTGAAAGGGGAAGTATGGACAAAGCAAACAGCGATGCGTTAAGCAGCCCGAAAGCAAAAAGAAATGCCGCGTATTCGCCTGCCAGAGGCTTAAGCGCCAGGGCGGCGTCTGCGGCAGATTGAATAGGATGATGTCCTATGCCCTGAAACAAAGCGGCAGAGCAGGTAACTATAATAAAAAATGCCACTACGTTTACCATTACGCTTCCTACAATAGTGTCAAGCCTTGAATATTTATAATCCTGTATTTTTACGCCCTTTTCAACTATAGATGCCTGCAGATAAAACTGCATCCACGGCGTAATAGTGGTGCCGATTACACCCACCAGCATAACCAGATAACTGATTTGAAAACTTATCTGCGGGGCTACAAACTCTTTCATTACCTGGCCCCAGTCTGGTTTTGCCATGAAGCCGGAGATAAGATAGGCTACGTAAAATACGCAGGCGGTTAAAAATACTTTTTCAACCGATTTATAAGAACCCTTTACCACAAATGACCAGACTATTAATACAGCCAATGAAACCGATATATATTTGTTTACGCCGAAAAGCTCCATGCTGGAGGCTATACCGGAAAATTCACTTAAAATTACGCAGAAATTTGAAAATAAAATGCCCAGCATCAGATAAAAAGTTATTTTCAGGCCGAACCGCTCGCGTATAATGCCTGCCAGCCCTTTTCCGGTTACTACGCCCATTCTGCAGCACATTTCCTGCACCAGTATAAGTAAAAAGGTAATGGGTACCAGGCTCCAGAGCATGGAGTAACCAAAATTGGCCCCGCAAAGAGAGTAGGTGGTAATGCCTCCTGCGTCATTATCTACATTTGCGGTGATAATTCCCGGGCCCATGATGGCAAAAAAAATCCAGAGGCGTTTTAAAAAATGTCTTTGCTTAAGAGGGAGCGTAAGTTTCATAAAATTTTGGCCTATTGTACGGTTGCATCTTCCTTTATTTCAGGGTAAGCCGCTTCCAACGCGTCTTTTATAGTAATAATGCCTTTTAATTTGTTTTGTTTATCTACTACCGGCAGTACATTGAAGTTATATTTAACAAACATCTGCGCCACTTTTTTCCTGTCGGTATCTATTCTTACTTTTGTTACGCGTTTTTTCATAACTTCTGCAATGGGTTTCAGAGGCTCGTTTTGTAAAATGTCTCTGTAAGTTATGGCTCCGGCTAAAGCCCCTTTTTCATCTGTGATATAAATATAATATATGCTTTCAGCAGTTTTGCTTTTTTCTTTTATAAGGGCCTGGGTTTGTTCCAGGGTCCAGGTAACGGGCACGGAAATAAACTCGGTATTCATCAAGGCGCCGGCAATTTTTTCTGAATGGGTTAAAAGGTTTTTAATTTCCGCGGCCTTATCTTTTTTCATCAGCGCCAGGATAGAGTGCTGGGCGCGTTCAGAAGTTTCGCCAAGCAGGTCTACGGTTTCATCTATAGGCATGAAAGAGAGGATTTCCACTACCTGTTCCTTATATAAAGCTTCCAGCATTTCAATTTGTGTTTTTCTGGGAAGTTCCTGCAGAGTTTTGGCGGCGGTTTTTGTATCCATGGAACGGAAAATGATAGACCGTTCATTTACGCCCATATCCATTAAGATTTCTGCCAGGTCCACCGGGTGCAGTTCTGAAAGTTTTTCATGGGTAACCTGCAGTTTCATGGGCGGGCAGGCAGCGTCTGTTCTGATAGGGTGCACAAATTTCCAGGAAATAATATTGTCGGTTATTTTATAGGCAAACAGCCATTCGGATACGGCGCAGATAAAGTTTTCCCAGCCCAGGCGCCTTAACAACCCGCGGAAACCCACATCAACGTGCACCAGCCAGAGGTTTTGGTTTTCTTTAAGCAGGTGCAAATCATTTACGCGCACCAGGTTGGAGCCGGAAATGTTTACTATCTGTTTATCAAGCAACACATCTTTTAAAAATATTTCGCAGTCTGTCAGGGCGGGTTCATTCTGGTTGGTTACGGCAACATCTTTAATTATAATAAAATTCCTGTCCAGGGATTCAACCTTGCTCCAGGGGAAGTAATAATTATTTCCGTCTTTTACCGATAGGCCGGTTACTTTGGGGTATACTTCTTTTGTGGTTACGGAAATGTCGGAAAGTTTGCCCAGTTTTTTCTGAGTTTTCTGGTCAAACACAGGCAGCCCGATAAGCTCGGAAAGGAAAATAAAATTGTTGTTAAACGAAGGCAGTTTTGACATATAAAACACCTGCAGCGCTTGCGTTAGGCAAAGGCATTCAATTTATGTGATTATGTTTCGGTTTCGTAGCAGGCAGGCCGGTGTTCATATAAAAAGCATGTGCAATTTTCTATAAATTCTGGCCTAACAGCTCTTTAACTTATTGGAGATTATATAATTAAAATAATTTAAAATCAAAGGAAGGGAAACAGTAAAAAGCGGCGGAGCGCAAAATTATGTATAATGAAAGCATAAATATGAAAACACCAAATCTTTTCAGAAAAATCATACATCTGCTTATAGCTTCCATAATTTTCAGCGCGCCTCTCTACTGCCAGGGCACTATTGCCAATCTGCCAAAACCTGAAGGCTGGGTAGCTGATTATACCAACACTATTAATAAGGAAGACCTGCGCAAAATAGACGGTCTTTGCGCAGAAATAGAGCTGAAAACATCTGCAGAAATAGCGGTAGCGGTGGTAAAGAGCCTTGAAGGCACAACCATAGAAGATTATGCGGTGAAATTGTTTGAAAAATGGAAAATAGGAAAAAAAGGTAAAAATAACGGCGTTTTACTGATAGTAGCGCTGGAAGATAAAAAAATAAAAATAGAAACCGGTTACGGCCTTGAAGGCATACTGCCGGACGGGCTGTGCGGTGAAATAATAGATAAATACATTGTCCCGGAATTTCGCAAGGGTGATTTTTCCGGAGGGTTATTTCAGGGTACAGCGGCACTGGCAAGCATTATAGCCAAAGATGCCGGTATAGAGCTCACCGGCGAACTGATGGCAGGTTATACCCAAAGAAATGATAAACCAAACGCCGTAAAAGTAATTTTTAATATAATTATTTTCATTATTGTGGCATACATATTTATCAAAAATCCGTTCCTGTTTCTTTTACTGCTTAGTTCGGGCAGGGGCGGCGGCTTTGGCGGAGGCGGCGGTTTCGGCGGCGGCTTCGGCGGTTTTGGCGGAGGCGGAAGCGGTGGCGGCGGCGCGTCAAGAGGCTGGTAGAGAGGCAGTGAAAGGCAGTGCACGGCAGCGATGGAGCGATGAAGTATAAGGCAGTAAAAAACAGTGAAAAGCAGGGCACGGCAGCGATTAAGCGATGAAGTGAAAGGCAGTAAAAACAGTGAAAGGCAGTGCACGGCAGCGATGGAGCGATGAAGTAAAGTCTTTACTGCAGTAAACTGCATCGCTGAATTTTGAACGCCAAACTAAATACAAACGGTGAGTAAGTGATTAGGTCCGTCTTTCAGATTCAGATGGGACTCCGTCTGCTTTCGCAAGACGAGTGGTTTGTTAAGTCTTTGTGTAACCCTTTCTTTTCCTTTTATTAGTTGATTCAAGGATACTGCCCGTAAGCGCTTAATCACATAATCACGTAAACACTGAACTTTTAATTTAGGAGAAAACTATGGAAATTGAAAAACTTACGCAGGAACTGCAAAAAACATTGGGGGATAATTTAAAAAGCATTATCCTTTACGGCTCCCAGGCCAGCGGGGAAGCCACAAAAAATAATTCTGATTACAATTTACTGCTGATAATTGATACTACTTCTTTTTCTGTTCTTAAAGCACTGAGCAAACCGCTGGAAAAATGGCTGAAAGCCAACAACAAACCCCCGCTTATTTTTAGTTCTGAAAGTTTTAAAAATTCAGCAGATGTGTTTCCTATAGAATTTCTGGATATGAAGTCAACCCACAAAATTCTTTATGGCGTCAGCCCGTTTGATGCATTAAATATCAGTACGGAAAATTTAAGGCACGAATGTGAGTTTGAGCTCAAAGGCAAACTGCTGAAACTTAAACAGGGTTATCTGCTTACCCGCGGAAACTCTGCGGAGCTTAAAAAACTGCTGATAGGTTCTGTCAGCACATTTCTGGTGCTGTTTAAAAGTTTACTGCGCCTTACCGGTACACCGATACCAATAAAAAAACTTGATGCGCTTAAACTGGTTGCAGAAAAAACAGGGCTTAACCCCGAACCGTTTGAAACTGTGTACGCCATGAAAGAAGGCCGGTCAGGCCCAAAAGATTTAGAGGCCTTGTTTGAAAAATATTTAAACGAAGTAGAAAAAGCCGCTGACTTTGCTGACCGTTTTAACGCAAAATAATAACCATGCCCAATTACTCCCATTCCAAACTAAAAGCTTTTGAAATCTGCCCGCTTCAATACAAATTTATTTACATGGACCGCATGCCCCGCAGGGAAGAGGGCATAGAAGGTTTTTTAGGCACGCGTTTTCATGAAGCTATGGAAGAGCTGTACAAAAATCTGAAATTTAAAATCCCTACCTTGGAAGAACTGCTGGAATTTTATGAATATCACTGGGATAAAGATTATTCCGACAAACTGATAATTGTAAAAGAAAATTTAGCCGCCAAAGATTATAAAAATCTGGGAAATAAATTTATAACGGATTATTATAAAAGGTATTACCCGTTTAATCAGAGCATTACTTTGGGTTTGGAAAAAGGCATAAGTATAGATTTATTGGGTGACGGCAAGTATAAACTTAACGGCTATATAGACAGGATTGCCCTGGCGCCGGATAATGTGTATGAGATACATGATTATAAAACTTCCGGGTCTCTTACGGAACAAAAATATTTAGATGAAGACCGCCAGCTTTCCATTTACCAGCTGGGCGTAGAAAAAATGTGGCCGGATGCAAAAACTGTAAAGCTTATCTGGCATTATATTGCCTTTGATAAAGAGATGGCCTCTGCCCGCACGCCGGAACATTTGGACCGGGTAAAAAATGAAGTAATAAAAACTATAAGCAGAATTGAAAATACAAAGGAGTTTTTGCCTACAGAAAGCGCGCTGTGCCAGTGGTGCTCTTTTGCGGATATCTGCCCCAAAAAGAAACATATGTTTCAGGTGGAAGCGCTCCCTAAAAATGAGTATTTAAATGATGACGGGGTAAAACTGGTAAATGAGTTTTCTGTTAAAACAGCGGAACTGACCGCCCTTAGGCAGGAGTACGCGCAAAAAGCAAAAGAAATAGAGGAAAGTTTAGGCAAAATCCGCGAAGCGGTAATAAATTATGCAAAAACACAGAATATGGAAGTTATATACGGCAGTGATTATAAGCTAACAGTAAAAAACAAACCAAAAGTTTCCGGCCCTAAAAAAGACACCAAAGAGCGCGCCGCCCTGGAGCAGGCAATAAAAGAAATAAATAAATGGGCAGAAACCTCTACCCTGGATACCGGCTATTTAGAAAAAGTAATTACAGAAAACCTTTGGCCTGCCGAACTGACAGAAAAAATAAGTAAATTCCTGCTTGTTGAACCCCGCACCACCGTTTCACTATCTAAGTTGAAAGATCCGTCTTGCGAAGACAAACGGGATAAATGACCCGTCCTGCTGTATCGGACGAGGCCAAATCAGAAGTAGCATGACTGGCGGGATAAATAAATTGAAAAACAATTTTTCCTCTCCATTGATGGGAGAGGACGATTCCGCAAAAGCGGAATCAGGTGAGGGTGAAAGGTCCATTCTGCCAAACCGCCGGGACTTTGTAGCAGTCCGATTTATCGGACGGTTTAAAATATGAATAAGTTGCTCGGGAACATTTTTGAAAATTGATTGGTTTGTTCGGAACAATTCCTTCCGAAAAATGTTATGCTCTGGGACATTTCTTCCAAAAAACGTTCGCTTTGCGGCTCGCTCTATTGGCGGCTGCGGATAGCGTCCTTGCCACCGCTTATAAAAGGGAAAGCAAGGGCTCCGGGTTTTGCAAAGGTCGCCAGTAAAGGTTTTTTCCAGAAATATCCCTTCGCCAGTGTTTATTGTGCAGGAATTACTCCTCATTGAGCGATATAGTGATAAGGTTTTTTCCGAAAACGTTCTGAAACTTTCTCTGAAAATGTTCCCTCGCTGATGGGATAGGCGGAGAAGCGGAAAGAGTAAAGGTTATAAAAACACTGTGTCATTTTCGGGCTTTCCGATAAATGTTTGTAAAGACCCGGAAATCCAAAGGCTGCCGAAGGCCAGGGCTCCCCAGGCTTGCCTGGGGGTGAATGCCCAAGGGGCGATACCACAAAAAAATAAGTAATGAAGTATCGCCTCAAGCTTTGGTAGCCGTTGGTGCCCCGGGCTTGCCCGGGGGAATCCATGAGTAAAATAAATAGAAAGTGTTAGAAAAAAGAAAATAAGATAAAAAGATATTAAGGCTTTATTTTAAAAACGTCCCGCAGTGCCTCAGGGCAAGGAATTTATTAAATTACTGGGGAAACAGGGAGTTAGGTATAACAGGTAAGGATTTAAGCGGAGTATTGAATATATCAAGCGCAGCTGTGTCACAAAGCATAAAGCAGGGTGCGAAATTAGTAAAAGAAAATAACCATAAGTTGATTACTTAACAACGTCCCCACTGTCCGGAACAGTAGTGCGTAACACAAAGTATAATCCGTACGGCTCAACCTGCAGTTCAACCGGAAGCAAAGACAACGCCCGGAAATACACCGGGCAGGTTCTTGATGACCAAACCAATCTTTACTATTATAATGCCAGGTACTACGACCCTGTTCTTTGTCAATTCATTACCCCGGATACAAGAGTTTCTAATCCATTTAACCCTCAAAACCTTAACCGGTATACATATTGCTTAAACAATCCTATAAAATATATAGACCCCAGCGGGCACGATGCAGATGTATATCTTTCTATAAGTAAACCAGCTACACCGGAGTCAGAAAGAAGATATCGTGAAGGAAAGAATAAATGGGAAAATGACCGTGAAGACAGAAGGCTTGCCCGGCAACAAGGACGTGAACAAAGACAACAAGAGCGTTTGCAAAGAAAAGAACAGCATGACGCAGAAAAAGCACTAGGAGCAGCAGATAAATATGGTCATGTACCAGTATCAGGAGAATTCGGGGCTTATGGTGAAATTGTGTCAAATGTTGGTGGTGATTTATCAAATTGGGCGCTTGGAAGTTATGCTTCGACACCATTAACAGGACCTTTCGGATGGGCTGTGGGAACTGGAGTATCTGCTCTTGCAACAGGTGCAAATGTTTTGGCGGTTGGGCTTTATATAATGGATTTTGAAGTGACAGGAAGTAATGAGAGTTTAACAAATGCGGGATTTGCTGGTGGTGGAGTTGTTCTAGGTTGGGTTGGTGGAAAAGTTTTAGGTGGAGCTAGTTATAGTTATAAAGCAGAAAAATTCTATCAGGATGGTCGTCGGGGAGCATTAAAGAATTCAATAGCGTTTACAAGATCGTTTGAAAATTCAGTTGTAGGAACTCTTTATGGAGAGGTTAAAAAGAAGAAATAAAAAGCTATATGAATAATAATAACCCATTTTGGCATTTAGTAGAACAACTTTTTGGTCCTGGCATAAGATTTTTCCATAACCATGGAATATTTGGAGGGTGGTTTCCAACAATAATTCTTTGGTTAGGAATATATTTTACTACTTTTTATAAAAGACCTAAAAACAAAAAACTAAAATTATGGAGTGATATATATTGGATTATAATAACGATTTTGATGACACTTTTCAGTATTTGGGCACAAATTGCAATGATTATTTGATCAAAACAATAATCTGAAGGGGACATTGTTAGATAATACGATAACAGATTCAAACGGAACAGTAGTGCGTAACACAAAGTATAACCCATATGGCTCAACCTACAGTTCAACCGGAAGCAAAGACAATGCCCGGAAGTACACCGGGCAGATACTTGATGACCAAACCAATCTTGGGTCTTTATAATCTATGGGGAAGTATAGGCGTAGTAATCCTGAGGCAAATTAAACAGTGTGGAAAGAACAGAAAGCAG
>MGVC01000007.1 GCA_001800285.1 Elusimicrobia bacterium RIFOXYA2_FULL_39_19
TACCTGTTCACCAAGAAGCGTGAATATTCTTAAAGTATAATTACCTGCCGAGGCACCCCTGAAACCGATAGTTGCAGGTTTTCCTAAATCCGGATTATAGGTACCTCTATATCCACCGCCATCAGGCACAACTACCTTTATTTCATTTGTCTGCCCTTCGGGCGGTACTATTACATCTATCGGTGTTGCAATTGATGTATCATAATCTCCCACCCAAATATCATTATCCCCAAAATAAACAATTTTATTGTTAGCCGCGGCGTATATGCAAGATATATAATATTTTATTTCCGGATTTAAGTTATAATTATTTGTGGCATCAGAATTTGAATAATAAATTTTTGAAGAGCCATCCTGCCGGGAAAAACGTTGATATGCAATATTCTTACTATTCGATGACCAAACATAATAAAACAATGTATAGTCCGAGAGTTTAACTTTTTGAGTTCCATCAATATTGGCAACATTTAAGCTTTCAAAAAAAGAATTACTGTAAACAACCTTTGTTCCATCTGGACTAAGAATGCCATAACCATAATCAATAAGTGTTAATTCTGAGCCATCAGAATTCATTGAATATATACTGGCCCCTGTTAAAAGTATTTTATTTGATTTCCAATCACTTGGATATAAATAGAGGTTTGTTGAGAGAATTATTGTATATGTTGATAAATCAACAGGTGCTGTGCAAATAAGAGAACTTGTATTAAATACCATTTTTGTTCCATCCGGAGAAAATACAGGTAAGCCTAAACCATTAAGACCTGGGAAAGAAAGTACTTTTTTATTTGTTCCATCGGTGTTGATAATGAAATAATACGCCGAATCACAAATTATTTTTGTTCCATCAGGACTCCAAATACTATTGTCAATCCAATAATAATCACCTTCATCAAGAACAATCGGTGTTCCAGTGCCATTAGTATTTTTTATTAAGAGCTGATAATAAGTTGTATTGCCCTTGAAAGAATATAGGAGCCTTGACCCATCCGGTGAAAGCTTAAAAGAAAAACCTAAATATTGGCCAGCGGTTTGTTCAATCAATAACGTTTTGTTTAGACCATCCGTATCGATTGAATAGATTTTTCTTGTAAGCCCATTGGATTCACTAAAAACAATCTTATTTCCTTTTGCATCTTCTAAATCACAAGAAGTAATACGGTCATTTGTTAAATACTGTTTATTGGTTCCATCAATATTTACTGTAACAATGTTGGCGTTTTCTGAATATGTTATCTTTGAATTTGAAGCCCAGGAAGGCTCATAGTAATAATCTATAGCTATTTCGTCCAATAGAACTCCATCTGAAGAAATTATCGCTATATTATATTTATATGTGCTGTTTTCATAAATGTAAGTTAACAACGCAATCTTGGACTCATCCGGTGAAACACTGAAACTGCCAACATTGCTTGATGTTCTGTATAAAACATAGTACCCAGTTCCGTCAGAATTTATGGTAATTAGTTTATTATAGGGGTCATTGCTACTCCACGAGCTATTTTTTAAAAGTATTTTTCCTGTTTTTAACAGGGAGAACCTATAAACAGAAAATGTTGAGATTTCCGTTGTATTTGTCCCATCAATACCTATTTTCGCAAGATGGCCATCTGAATATCTTGGAAAAACAATCTGGGCGGAATCTGTAGAAAAAGCAACATTATTATTGTAATTTACATTATTTTTTGTAAAAGTTGAGCCACTGAAAGAAAAGCTATTTCTTGGATGTATTGAAATATCAGAGAACAGCTTTTGTGGCACTGATGAAACATTTTTATGGCTTAGCGACCGGACACCGGAGCCATCAATATTCATAACATAAAGAGTTCCTGCGGATTGTTTCGGTTCGGTTTCAATAAACGCTATTTTATTGCCATCCGGAGAAAATGTAACCTTATCTATACTGTTCTGTGTTGAATATATCTGAGAGGGATTGGAACCATCAGAATTCATTATGTAAATATGGTCATTGTTATCTGATATTTCCGTTATCACAAGTTTTGTTTTATCAGGTGAAATCTCACCTGTACCGCTTTTGAATAAGGAATCATTGGTTATTCTTGAGACTTCTGTACCATCTTCATTCATACGCCAAATATCCCAGTTTTGGCCCGATTCGCTTTTTAAATAGTATATTTTACCTGCGCCGTCTCCTATGGCCGAGTATTCCCTGTGTTGTGTTAAGCGTTTTTGGGAAGAATAGGCCCCTTGAACGAACAATGATAAAAATGTTATAGCCAAAATCAGTTTCTTACACATATTTTTCCTTTATCAGCTAAAACCTGTAACCTAAATTCAATCTGTGCGTACTTGAAAGATAGCTTGCTGGGATAAAAGCATAACCTAATTCCAGGTTCCTGCTTATTCCTGCTGAAAACCCTACCTGTAACTGTGATTCTTCTACATTCAGCCTATATCCGATATCAAACGCTACTTTTCCCAGACAGTATTCTAAGCCTATATTTGGAACAACCCTTTCTTCCTTTAGTATATAGGGGACATCTACAGCAAGACCGATATAGGAGCGGTCATTACGAGGTACTAAATAAGATATACCAAAAGATACCGTTGTAGGCAGTTCCTCTGCTTTTGTAATGAATTTTGTTGAAGAACCGAAATTCTGGCCTGAAAGGGAAATGTTTAGTTTGTTATTGAGCATATATATCAGCCCGATATCACCGGCATAAGCAGTTGCTTCTTTTACTTCTGCAATATTGTTGGTTGCATACTTTAGCGTTACCCCTGCCAGCAGTTTTGAGCTTAGAGCTTTTCCTGCTGATATTACAGCAAGAGTGTCCTTTTGGGAAGTTACTGTATTTGTGTATTCGGTTGAACCTTCCATCCAGTCCAGAGTCATTTTGCCTGCATCGTAATATATGTACCCTACGCAAATTCCCAAGGTATTTCCTAATGGCTGGCCATACAGAACACCGCCAAAGGTATCATTTGCTGAGCCTGATTCGCTCAATAATGAAACTTTCCTGTTATTTAGTGTTCCAAGGATGGCTGAGTTATAAAACACCCCGGAGAGGTCAGCGTTTACAGCAATGATGTTATTCAGCGGCTGAGGGCGTGCTGATTGCGCCCTGCGCATGATTTGCCACCCAGTCTGACCGACAACTGAATAGGATGTTGAAGCGGATATTACTATCAGCAGGAAAAATAGAATAATCTTTTTCATTTCTCTTTTTATATTTTTGTTTACAAGTTTTTTACTGATTTTTATAAATGGAAAACGCCAGGGTTTATTCCTGACGTTTTATAACATTTTTGTTTAAAGGTTTATAAGGCTGGAAATCCACCAGTCTCTCCAGTAATACTCAATTTAACAGTGAGAATATACAACTTAATACTTGCTTTGTCAATAATGCAATAAATATTGTGCAATTTTGTGTTTTTAGTATTTATATCGTTTCATGGACACCATCATGGTCATCTACCAAAAGAATGCATTTTCATAGCCCGGGATGGCGCATGTCATCAAACAGTTTAATCAGCCGTGTTTGGGGGTTACTGAATTTGACCTTCTTTGGGTCAAACTGGTCAGGATCAAACTTGCTGCCAGCCCATTTAATCATTTCTTTATGTTCTTCATGTTTGGGGTCTTTTATTATTTCCAGGAATCTTTCGTAGCCGCTTACACTTCCGACATCTTCCGGTGGGCAGGCTCTTTGGCCATCTGTGCATATTGGGTATTTCCTGTCTTTTTCACGGACCAAGATACCCTCAAATTCAATCGTATGTTCCCAGTTATCACCAAAATCGTAAACGTACCAAGCTGTTCTATTTTCAAAAGAGAAGTAATCTGCCGGGTATTGCTCCCAGTCAAGCAGCCTTTCCCTGTCATCAAGCTTATCTGGGTCAGGCAGGGCAATTAGAATGGGCTTTCCTGTGGTGGAATTGAGCATAGTGAATTCGTGTAAGTGGTAATCAAGCCAACCCATAGAATCCTGGATGGCTACATGAAAGTCCCAGAATGTGTAGTTTTCGGGTATTTGGATTCTTCGCCAGACAAGTGGGGTTACTTCATTAAGCGTTATTTTGAATTGGAAGACCTTACTGAACTTGTTTCTTGCACTTTTCATTTTAATTTGGATAATTTTAAGCGGGGCGGGGGATCCCTCTGTGTCTAAAAAGTGTCTATGCTACGCACAAACTGGTACAGATACATACAAATAGGTACAAATGGTTTGTTTAAATGCGTCAAAAGGTTTGGAATTCTGTCGTCGGAGAGTCATTTTCTGTCAGTTAGGCTTATGAAACCGCTGCTCTGCCACTGAGCTACGCAGCCATTATTTCAATGTTTGTCGTCAGTAAACTGAGCTACTTCTGCTTCTTTTTTAGTACTGCTATTTTCGTCTTGTGTCCAAAAATTGCCTATATCACTTTCTTTTTCTATTTTGTTCATCCTGGAACTCAAGATTTCCACTGCCTGTCTTTTGAAGTTCGGCGCCAGATGACTGTAACGCATTGTCATCTCAATTGACTTGTGGCCAACGAGTTCCCTGACGGTATAAATGTCAATTCCTGACATTACCAGATTTGAACAGAAAGTATGTCTAAGATCGTGAAATCTAAAATCCTGTATATTCGCCCGCTTTAACGCGGTCTTAAATGTTCTGTCTATTCTTTTGAACCTGTTTCCCTGTTCATCGCAGAACACATATTCACCGTTAGGATAACGCTCTATCGCCTGCAGTGTCCTTAATAACGCGCTGTTGACCATTATTTCGCGTTTAACGTTTGTCTTTGAAGTACTTGCAGGTATATGGATTGTAGCTGTCCTAAAATCAATATCGCTCCATTTTAGTGAAAGAACCTCTTCTTTTCTGCAGCCGGTATTTAGTGCGAATATAATTGCATTTCTGAGATACCCGGAACAGCTGGCCAGAAGCCTTTGTGTCTCTTCCTGCGTTAAGTACCGTATTCTTCCCGGGCTTTCTTTATAAAGTTTGACCTTGTCCATTGGGTTTGTGTCTATCATATCCCAATCTTTCGCCCTGTTGAAGATGTTTCTAAGGCAGCCTGTTTCGCGGTTGATCGTTGCAAAGCTGACCTCATCCGCTTGTCTGGCTATTTTGTATCGTTCTATTTCTTGTGGTGTAATTCTTTTAATGTAAGTATCACCAAAATATGTCTTTAGGTGTCTGATTGAAAGCAGGTCCCGTTCATATGATCTCTTTCTTTTATTTGGTTTTGAGTAATTTGTTGAGAATGAATCACACAGTTCATAGAACTTGAGTTTCTGGTTTTTTGGTCTTTCAAAGAACTTTTCTTCATGAGCCTGAACCTTTCGTTTTGCCCAGGCCAGTTCGGCAAACCTTTTGTTGGGGCCAACCTTTTCGCGGACCCTTAAACCGTTAACGTAATAGTCCAAATAGTAGTTGTCGTTCTTAAAAATTATTGACATGCCATTTTACCAATTTTTTGTAATAAATTCAATCTTATTCCTATACGATAATTGCTGCCACTTTTTGTTTTTCAATCCAGTTGTTAATGTCTTCTTTTGAAAATTTTGTTAATCTGCCGATTTTCAAATATGGTATCCGCTTTTGGCAGACCCAGCAGTAGACCGTGTTGGGGCTTAACCCGAGCATTTCCGCCACCTGTTGAACCGTTAATAGTTTTCCATTGTCATTCATATGTATTATGCTACCGTGTTTGATACAGGTTTTTAAAAAGTCCCTCCGGGGGGACTTTTTCTATTTTATTTCTTCAGAAATTCGTAGTTTCGCTAATTCACAATTTTTCTGCTCCGTTTCAAAGCCAATAAAGTTTCTTTTTAACCGGTTACAAGCAACGGCTGTAGTGCCGGAGCCACACATCGGGTCCAACACGGTGTTCCCTGGGTTAGAACTTGTTTGTACGATTATTTCCAATAATTGGGTAGGTCTCTGGGTTGGGTGGTCAACCTTTTCAGGCATTGATTCCGTAACTCTTGGGATAATCCAGAGGTCAGATATAAATTTCTGTTTGTTGAAAATAAAGTCAGTCTTTGATTTAGTGAAAAATAGGATCGGTTCATACCTTGGGATAAACCTGTCTTTTATCTTCAGGTCGCTGTTTCTATAGTGCCATATTATCCAGTTCTGAAAAGACAGCTTTTTCTGCAGTAAACATCCATATACCAGAGATGCATTTTCTACCCCGGGCATAACATAAATTGACCCGTCTTGTTTCAGCAGCCGATTGGATTCGTTTAGCACTGCGCAGATGAATTCTATGCATTGTTCTCGTGATGATTGGATGTCAGAGGATTCATAGTTTTGGTTGGTGGGGAAATCTATAAATATCAGATCGATACTGGCTGGGTTGAGTCTGCGCATATTAACAATGCAATCACCCTTGGTTATGCTGATGTTCGGTGTAATGGTTTGAATAGAACTTACCAGGGTTTCCTTGGCCTGGAAACCAAGCATTTTCTTATATGCAACAGCCCTCTTATTTACGCTTAATAGTTCCGGGAACTTTTCTATGCCTTTTGCAAGTTGGACATCGATCTGAACGGTTCGTTCAGGCTTATTCAATATTTTCGCTGTTTTTGCTGTTGACCAGGTATCATCCGCTAACTCAGCGGATGAGGAGCTGTGCTTACCTTGTGGGTGGCTGCCGTGTAACTGCCGACTGAGGTCATCAATCTTTTTTACTAACAGCGCTTCTTCTTGCCAGGTGAAAGCTCTCCGGTGAAGGTTCTCTATTAGGGTTTTTGTGAGCCTCTCGAGTTCGGTTCCCGCATCAACCCTATGTACGGGTACTTCCTTCATTTTGAGCTTTTGCAGTGCCTGTATGCGTCTATAACCGCCAACAAGCTCATTGTTTTCGTTAACTACAACAGGCTCCAGTAAACCGTGTTCTTTGATGCTGGCAACTAAATCATCGCAATTGTCATCGTTTCTGAAATTAACTACATTTTTTATTTCTGATATTTTGAGTTTCATATTTCATTACCTCCGAGTTTGGATGTTTCTTCAACGCTTTCTGCTAATACATCAATGATAGTGTTCATATCCAATTTATCTGCCGGTATTCCATCTAGTTTCTTCACCTTCTTTGAGCCAAGATATTGCTGGTCTGCCCAGATGGCCCCGAGAATCATGGCAGAATCTGCTATTGAAAACCGGCGTCTTTTAGCATATTTTTTGCAAAGCTTGAAAATATAGTCGTGATATTCTTCGGCCTCTTGTTTTTTACGCATTGCGTATAAATGCTCTACAAGAATGTCCTCATTTTTTGCGCTTTCTATATCAAATAACCGGGATAGTTTTGCTTGCCAGTGAAATCGTGTTGACCAATATTTCAGGGTTCGTAAAGAAGGCGGATTTGGGAGGGTTTTAGTACCTTTTTGGTGCAGTCTATCCAGGCTTCGATAACCCCCTAATTCATGATACATTTTGAACATCTGCTTCACCTGTTTTGTTTGACTTTTTCTTCGTCTACCCATTTTATACCCCGCTTTTTAGTAAAAACTTAATACTTTGCTTGGCTTGATAACTGATTGATACATGCTTGCGTGCCGTCGTTAGTTCTCATAAGCAATTCATTTTAGGTTCTGCTGGTTCGTTTTTAAAATTTTGCTGTTTGCTTCATTGTTCCCGCTTGGTTGAAGCATTCTGCTCGTTGTGCTTGTCATCCGCTTTATACTGCAGCTTCCTTGCAATTTCTTGAACATTCGTAATGCCCCCCAAAAGTCGGGTAAAACCAATCTCGACGTATTCTTTGAAGTATTCTTCACTACGGCTTCTTTGTTTGGAACCAATGGGTACTTTTGGCATGATTTTTAACCTCCAGATTTAAATTAAGTCGTGTATAGTGGTTTCAGTTTTTACTAACTTTCCATCCGCTGTTTCTTCTAAATAATGAAGACATTTTGAACAAAACCGCCCGTTTTCTCTAAGGATAATGCCGCTTTTACAACAAGGCGACTTATGTGAATTGTCTTCTATTTTAGGTGCATTATGGGTCGTTTCATCCTCTGGGTGAAAATAGTTTTCCTGACATGCTTTTCTTAGCCATGCTGGAATGCTTTTAACGACCTTTGTTAAACCTCCAGCCTGATAACGCACACAGTCATGGCCAAATTCTTCAATAAGTGGGTCAATAGAAGAAAAGGGGATATCTTTGTTTGTTCTTTGTTTAATTATTTCATAGATATTACGTGTGTTGTTATTCTTATTCTTGTTCTTATTATTAGGGACTTCGGAAAGAGCTTCGCTATTATTGACGGTAAACGACTTCGGAAAGGCAGGTTCCACTTCGGACATATTTTCATTTTCTTGGGTATTTTCAACACTCACTTCGGAAACATCAGTGGTTTTACTGTCGATAACAACTTCGGACAAATTTGTTGGTTTTTGGCTGTTTTCAGATGTAACATCGGAAAGCTTGTTGGGAATGTTTATATAAGTTCCGTTCGATAATGGGTAGTTGTTTATAGTAATATTTGAGAGGGTTTTTTGTCCCTTTTTTATATCATAGTGTACGTAACCTTTTTCTTGTAATTTTTCCATTCTATATTTAACCCAGTCTGGTTTTTTTCGTATTTTCTGGCCTATTGATGAATAGTTTTCAACTAGCTCACCGTTATACGGATTTGTAGTAGTCATGAGCCAATTCAATAGGGCGTATTCATCAAATGTGATTTTGCCTGTTAAAACAGCATCACTATAAACCCGATACCAGCGTAAGAAATTGTTTTTGTCTAAGTCCATATTTTTATATTTATATATGCTTAATATTTTTGCTGCTTAGAATCCCTGTTTTATGTTTCTGTTGCCAAAAACCATATCCTTAAGTGTCCTTATGGCATCTACATAGGACTTGCTTGATACTTTTAATTTGCCGTTTATATGTTTATTAACCAACTCATCACATGATTGAAGGGTATCATCAAAAACAAATAGGACAGATTTTTGGTCTAAAGGTTCGAGTCTGAGGAGTTTTTGTTGGCATGCGAATAGGGTTACGGCTTCATAATAATTTCTCGTTTTGAATAATTTGGTTTCCATTTTAGTTCCTCTCTATTTATATAAATTTGTGTTTTCTATATAATTCCTATACTATACTTATGCTATCATGTCTGATAAGATGGCGGTTGATTTGGCTGTTTTTGCGGTCTTAGACGGATATTCAGCCGTTTTCTGGTGTCTTTTTGGGTGCTGTTTTATGGGCCTTAAGTGTATATTTTATAGGTTTCCGTCGAATGACTTTTTGGAACCTAACCCCCGTTATATCCGTCTTTCAAAGAACAATTTGGTGCCGCGCAGTGCAAACACATTACGGAACAGCTCATTTTCATTACGCTACAAAGCGATAAACGCATTCTTTTGCTTTTCTACACCACGCGGCACCATTATTACAAAGACCAAACCCTTACCTTATTTATGCATTACGGTACATCAGATACTTCTTCAACTACTCCTCATCAGTTTCTGCGCTTTCATCTGTTTTTGTGAAATCCTTGCCACAGCTGGCACAAAACTGATGCCACTGCGGTGAAAGGTTAGATTCACAAGCCGGACACGGACCCCATATCCTGGAACCACAATTGGGGCAGAACCGCATGTTAGGGGTAATCCCGCTAAATGCGTTGCAAAACTGACAAGTCTTGGTTTCCGCTACTGCTTCAGCCTCTTTTTTATTCTTTGTCATATTCCCAATCACCTCCTCCTGTAATTACATTTATCTACCAATAAAAAAACCTAAGTGTTCCTTCACTTAGGTTTATAGTATGAAAATCCAAGAAAATCGAGGTAAGATAAGAATCTTTCTTATTTTACCCTATTTTTTTCCAATCCCCGTCAATAATTTCTTGACACCTTTTGCGTTGTTTTTTTATTTGTTGCTTTAAAGAATCCGTTACTTCAGTAATGTCTTTTAATTTGTATATTCTTCTTGCTATTTCTTGATCAGTTAAATTTTTCTTAGAATTGTACTTCAAATCCCAGATTTCTAAGTATTTTTTATAAATTTCCTCTCTTCTCCTTGTTTCCTTAACAGGTATTACCGTTTTTCTCAAATCAATCCATTTATTTAAAATATTATCTATATCTTTTTTAATAATTGATAACGAAGTGTTTAAATTTACTATTATCTGTATTGTGTCTTGTTTGATGATTTCTTCTTCAGATAGAGGTTCATGTTCAATAGCACCATTAACGTCAAATTCGACAATATGTACATCAAGATTTAAACAATAAGCACCTTGAGAAGAAACGATCATGCTATTTATGATTCTATTATTTGTAGCATACTCATAAAATTGAGAACCCAAAAAGGGTTCTTTTCCTTTCTCTATAGTTTTTATTGTTTTTTGTTGAGATGTCACTTTAAATTTATAAGGTATTCTTGGATCAATGGGACCATATAAACCATATTTTCCTAGAATAAGCCTAGCATATTTATCTTTATTATCTGCCTCTGTATAGGCCTTATAATCAATCTGATATTCTTTACTTCTTCTTAAGAATTCCCATTTATACGCATACGTCCGTATATCGCCGTGAGTAAGTTGTTTTTGTTTCAATGTTCTTTTAGTCATGTTGTTTCAATTGCAATTTATATCGATATTATGATGAGGTTATTATATAAAAATCCGGGTAGTTTTTCACTTGAAAAATATAAGAATTGCTGTGGGCATTTATAGGCATGCTTTATTGAAGTTACTTTTATTTGATTGGTTGTAGGACTTTAATTCCAGGGGCATATTTCTTGAATAGGGCAACGACTTTTTCGTCATCATCAAAATAGACAGATATGTTGTTTTTCAGGCAGTAGGCCGTCTTTTGCCACAAGTATTTGTTGTACCAGTCCAATTCTCTATGTGGGCATGCTTCTTTAGCTTTGTTTGAAGGGGGAATAAAGTGCAGATGATTATACTTAATTCCAAGTTCTCTTAACTCTGATTCTGTAATCCTTCTGCTTTCCTCTGTTTCTGACCTGGAAGTGATCACATGCACCTGATGGTCTGCTTTGGCAAAGGCTTTCGTTAAGACCTTAAAGAATTCCGGCATTGCCGTAATCGTGTCGTCGATATCCAACGCAATATTCATTTTATGTACCCTGGACCTTCACTTTCAAGAATCAATCCTTTTAACGCCAACAAATGTCCAACCGTTCTCTTCACAGATTTTGTTGCCCTTATCAGCGGCTTCTGCTTCAGTGTCAGCATAGATGTAATCATCGCTTTTGGCTACCAGGTTAAATGACCGTTTTCTGAATGTTAATTCAAAAGTCAGCTGGTTTGGATTCTGCTCTTTCCCGCAGTACCGGCAGACTTTGGCTTCTCTCTTGATTAACTCTGCACAATAGGGGCATTTCTTTGTTAGTCCGTCCTCTTTTTCAATTGCTGGTAAAAAAGCCACTACTAACCCAAATGGCCCTAACAGGACGCCCAATATGAACCACCCGCACCCGCTTCTGCCTTTACTACTTGCAATACTCGAAGCAACAAAACCAAAAATAAACCATAATACAACGACAAAGAATTCCATACAGTGTCACCTCACTTTTATTGAAAGGTTTGCTCCATGCTTAACTTCCATTTCCCGGCTCTGTTAATAAAGACAAGCTTTTGTTCTGCAAATTCGGGTGATATTGTTAGTTCTTTAGCATTCACGGCAATATCTTTTTCATAAAGTACTGCAATCTTATTGTTTTTCAGTAGTTCCATGAATTTGCTGATAGAGGCCTGAACATTTTGTTTTATAAGGTTTTTTATTGTTTTGTCCGGTACTTCGGTGTTGGGATGTGTATTGGAATATATGCTTTTCAAAAACTCAAGGTCTATGCAATCTATAAACTTATCAATATCGTTGTCCTTTGAAGCCTTCGTCATTGTATTGAGCGTGTCCTGGGGTGTAGAATACTGCCTTGAACAGCCTGACAAGATATTAAGGCATAAGATACAGCCTAATAGCATGACTGTTGCTAATACTTTCCCGCGTTTCATTGTTTACTTACCTCCTGTTGTTATGTTCATAATTACGCCGGTCTCTTTGTTGGTTTTGAAGAACGGCATCCTGCCTTTTTATGGACGTATTCCGGGTTCAAATCAAATACCAGGCAGAAGTGATTAGCGAGTATCTTTTCATCCAGACAGAATTTAAGTCTGTAGCATTTTCCTGAAAAAGCGGCTATTTGTCCCTCGTCGCCTGTTTTGGGCGGTTTTGAAGTTCTTATGTCCGTGCAATTCTTTCTTTGGCGCGGGGTTTTGTTTGTGAAAGTATCCATCCTTGCGTGTGTGCGGGTACTTGCCATAAGAATGCTTGGGTAACGTTTGTGGGTTGTGTAGAATTTCTCAACAGTTGCGTTTATAGTGTGATCCCAATTTGCCCAGCTGTAAATTTTAAACCTCTTCTTAATTATCATTCTATTTCACCTGGGTTTATAGAAGCTGTCGGCCTACAGGCGCTGGGCCCTACCTATATTATGCTACCGTGTCTGATACGTTTTTTGTCGTCGGAAGGAATTAGGTAAAAACCTATATATCGTCGAGGAATATTTTTGGGAGAAAGGTGAAAAATCCTTAAATAATGCATTTAAACGCATCTATTTGGGTATTAAAATTACACATCCTTTTCTTTTGCCTGCTCCTGCATTTTCCTATCCCTTAATTCACCAATGGTTTCGTTTGTTCCTTTCTTTTTGGCCCACTCGTAAATACAAATTGATGACCATCCGGTTATTTTCTGCCCCCATTGGTTGTATGTCATCATGATATTTTTATATTTCACAGTATTTGGATCAACCACTTCCGCGGCAGAATCTTCTTCATGCCCTTTTAGTTCAAGAATATCGCCTTTCTTAAGCAGTCCCCATTCAAACAGTTTGGGCATTCGGGGCAAATTTACCCTTTGAGTGCTACTGCGTTCCTGTTTTTGGCCGGGTTCATAACTTGTTTCTATTTTATCAGGGACTTCTGTATAGAAATCTTCCAGTGTGGTAGGGGGTATGATTTTTTCTATTTTTAATAACTTCTTAGAACCTATTTCTACCGGTGTCGTTTTAATACACCGGAATCTGATATCATTATTGCTGCAAAGCCAGGCTACTGTGGAAAGTGTCTGATTATCAAACTCAGAAGCAACCAAAATGACTATCTGTTTTTTATTGAATGTATCCAGGGCGTTGGTTTCCCTTAGGAATTCATTCAATTTTCTTGTAGCTATCTCCTTTGGATTCAGGTTCTTTAGGTCGGAGTACTCGGATTTGTGTTTTTCAACGTAAGGCGCGAATATTCTTGATACAAGTTCTTCCCGGGTTTTTATCTTCGCATAGGCGGATACATACTTCATTGCTTGGAATTCAAAGGATTCTTTGCGTCTTTTTATATCTTCTACATCCCGCTTAATTTCAATTACTACGATATCGCCGCTATCATTTATCGCTATTAGGTCACAGCGGCTTCTTTCTGTGTCAGACACCTGCTGTCCGACTATTAAAAGTGTCTCTTGTTCTTCATCATCGAATAGTACCGATATGTTTTTTCTTAAGAATTCTTCAAGATGATCTTCTCTTAAACCCAGTTCTTTAAAAGTCTTAAGAACTGCATTTTCTTCGTCCTTGATTATTTCTCCATTTTCAATTTTTATTGGTACCAGCATCTAAATAGTCCTCCTTAGATTTTGTAGTTAACCCCATATAAATAAAAAAAGGGGCAAGCAAATCGCCCCGAGCCATACGAATAACCCGAGAAGACTGCCGCCCCACACTTGTGAGCAAACAAAGTCATTCCCATCGTATTCGTATGTGCCTTCCTGATCTCTCAAAAAAGCTCAGCTCCGACCTTATCGGAACTTACGAGGCATGAACCAAAAATGTTATATAAAATAACAGAACTATTTCTTAAGTTTATGATAGGAAATCAGTGGTTGGATGTCAAGGATTTGTGACGGGCAAGATGACTGAATTAGGCTATATTATGCTTTTTTAGTATTTCGCTTATATACAGGATTTCTATTGCTACACCGTTATGGACAGTCATCGGATTATTCTTATGGTCAATTTTCCTTGTAAATGTTGCCACGTCTATGCCGTAAACAAGCCCATCTGTTCCAAATACAGGCCCGCCACTCATCCCGTTTAGGGATGTATGCTGAGTAATAAAGGATTCGTATATCCTGCCGTCAGGTTCATTAAATCTATAATAATCTATCACATGAGTAGGTTGCCAATACTTTCTTACATTGATTACATTTATGCTTTTATCAGGGTTTAAAAATATTTGAGCCAACGGATACCCGCACAAACAGACTGACTGGCCTATTTTTACTTTCTCTTTTGACAGTTCAAGTTTTGGTAGTCCAATACTTTTATCTACCTGGCCTATGTATATGTCTTTTACTTTGTCGCTATATACTTCTTTTATTTCTACCGGCTGGTTCAGTATTTTGTGTGGGACGCTTCCGCAGTATAATAGCCGGCTGTTTGGTGGAACTCCGGTTATTACATGGTTTGCGGTTAAGAACAGACCGTCATCAGACACGAAAAACCCTGTTCCAGAAACTCCAAGCGTAAATCTGTCAGGGAGTCTTTGTTCAAAGAATATTGGGAATATCGATTCGGTTATTTTTGATATCGCTGTTGAGAACATAGGTCATTTCATCTGGCGTTAAAAGGGTTAGGATTCACTTTTTTCTATGGATTATCAATACAGCTGGATAAATTATTTTTATTACATTTCAGCAGACGTTTAATTGATTTTACTATTCCTTGGATTAACCCGTATTTTTTTATTGACAGTATTGCATATTCAGAGCAAGTCGGATAAAAACGACAGCTGGTCCACTTGCTAATAATAGGGGATACTATTCTCTGGTATAACCTAATTATGAGGATTAACAGATTGGATATCATGAGTGATTTCTTCTTTTTTTGTAGCTCTTGAACCACATTTCTGACACCTGCTCAGATCATTAAGTTTTTTATTTTGCATTAGTACAGCCGGCAAGCAACCACCGCAGCACATTAAGCATTTGCCTAGATTCTGCATAGCCGCTGCCTTGTTCTCTAAAACTTCTTGCTTTCCATAATACCAAACATTTCCACAGGCTTCACAAGTAACTTTGGTTTCCTTTATTTTTTGAGGTTGTTTATGACTATCTTTCAACCTCTTCATAATATCGTGCGGGCCAAATGCTATGAAAATTAGAAACAACCCAACAAATATAAGAATAATGATACTAATCAGTGTTGTCGCATCAGAATTATTGGCAGGAGAAAAAACGCCGTTAATACCAGCAAAAATAAAAAACAATCCCAGAAGTCCAAAAAATATTGTTCTGAATCTTAATAACTTTCTTTTCACAGTTTCCTCCTTTTTAACCCATACGCGTTATTTTTAACCGAATTATATATTTTTAGCAGGTAAGTAAAGCGAATTTGTAACGAGATGTAAGGGTGGGATTATATTTTATGGGAAGATTTAATAGTAAGTTATTGGCAAGATGGTGCTACTTTACCCATCTCTCCTTCTGGCATGAACATAGATTTATATGTCCATTCACTAATTTTGTCAATTATAAATAAAAGAAAGAAAATTGGTAGTATATAAAATATCAAACTTCCGGAATTGGAAATAAATATGGCCCTAAATATATTACTCATTTCTTCTCTTATGGAATGTATTTCACTTATGCTACATCTATTGAAGAGGTCTATGTTTTTTTCAATTGCGTCTCTTAATTCTTTATTCTTCTTATATTCCCCTCTAAACTTTAATAATAAAAACCCATCAATCGATGGTGCAAAAGCAAGCGTATTGTTAATTGTATTTTGAAGGCAATCAAACACAGGCTTTTGATCAGAATCCTTATATTTTATTTGCAATATTCTTAAATGGTCTCTCAAAGCAAAGAGTTTATATTTATATTTTTTAAGTAGTAGAGGTAATATTATGTTTTCATAGCCTATATGCACTATACTGCAAACCAAAAATGCTGTTAATAGCACAACTAGCAACATAGTCATTGTTTGTTCTCCTTTGAAGACTGTGTGCTTCCAGGGTATAGTAGTTCTTGAAGTCTATTTCTTTCATTAGAAATTCTAGTAAGTTCGGAATCATGATTCTTATTTATAAAATTTATGTGCAAATACCATGCGATTATGATAAATATCGATAAAAAATAACCAAAATCAGAATATTTTTTTAAACTATGGAAAAAAGAAAGAATCAATTGTCCAACTACAGCAGTGGGTGTTTTGTATATTAGAAGTAGTATACACACAAACAACATGGCAGGTACAAGAAGACCGCGCAACATGGCATGAGTTAAAAAATCCCCGATACCGAATATATCTTTTTTCTCAGTGTTCATGTTAGTATCTTATGTTACTATTTTTGTATTTAGAAGTCAATATTACCATTCACCAAGTCGGGACTCGTGACTATTTTTGCGACAAAAATCACTTATGCCATTCCAAAATAAAAACGGTCTACTGATACAGATTTGCTCTGGTGAAACCAGGTAGGGCAAAAGTGAGGGAAACCCTATTCCATGGTCCTAATTGGATTTGTGAAGTATTACAGTGCAGAGATAGGGATTGCTATGAGTTTGCTTACTCGGAAACGGACCCGTTGAAGTTATCTCAGAGTCCATCCCAGAGTTTGCCCTATTTGGCTTGGGGCAAGGGAATTGTTATTGATTATCAGCTGGCTCGGTAGTGGCCGACGGTTCTTGTTCTGCCTGGGGAGAGCTTTGTTCCTGCGGATCTGTGACGGCCCCGGCATCTTTGCTTAAGCCGATCTTGTCACCTTCTTTTACCATATTCAGCCCTTTGTTTTTCAAAGTGAAATACCGGACATAGGTCAGGATTTTCAGTTTCTTTTTCCATGCATCCGAATCACCAATTGTCTGGCTATTTGCAAGCGTAAAAGCTACGATTTCATCCCGGTTGTGCATGGCGCCATCAAGCAGTATATCGTCCATAGCCTTAATATGTTCTGTTTTGCTGGGTTTTATGCCCCTGTGCTGTCCATTCTCCTGTTTTGATGGAGATATACCTGTATCTATTTCTGTTAGTTTATTGTTGCCTTCTTCTTGTAATCCTTCAATATTGGTATTTGAATCTGAAACCCGGGGTTTGTTAGCAGGTTTTCTTGTAGCTTTCTTTGGTGCTGCTACCTTGGGTCCGAGCTTAGTTCCGGTCTTTGGTTTTAATGTCTTTATCTCCTTCTTTTTCTGCGTTCCTGCCACCGCTTTGCTTTTTTTCTTTGTAGCCATAGTTTGTTACCTCCACTATTAGTTTATTTACTGCTTTTTTAGGGTTATTTGTACCTGCCCCGCTTCGTTTTTTTCTACCGTTGCGCCTTTTCTCTTATAACCGATGATTCTTGCGTGAACATTTGAAAGGACGTTCTTATCCGCTGCTTCCGGTTCATCCTTTACCAGCTCAGCTATCTGTTTTACTGTGTACTGGCCGGTTAGCAGGTATTTGTCTATCTTTACAGCAAGCGTCGGCCTTGGTTCTTTAAATGCCTTGGCTTTATTCCTGACCGTTCCACCATTGTTATCCATCAGCGATTTAGACATGCCATTAACCTTGCTTTCATCATACGGCTGTAATTCATAGCCAAGCGGCACTTCCACTATCTTTCCGTTCAGGCATTCCACCTTCATTTTCTCGCCTGTTTCTGTTAAGCCCTGATAAACCACCGCTGTCCCTTTTGCGTTCAGGTACTTCTCGCCTACCGTGTATCCTGTTGTTTGGTTATCCATTTCTATCACCCCCTGCAATCAATATGCTACCGTGGCTGATACAAAAGCGGGGGGGATTGTGGGATTTGCTTGAAAAAGTCCCTTCGTGGGGACTTTTTGGTCCCAACTGCGGGGTTTAGGGCTGAGTTAGTGATGCGATAGGCCTGTAAATGTGGGGGTTGTTGAATTAAAAGCTGTACTAGAGTTCTGTTTTTAAAGCGGCATGGCTGTAGGTAGGGGGTTGGCTTGCATTTTCAGAATAGCCGGCAATATGCTGGCCACAGTACTGCTGTTTTTTAGTTCTATATACCTGTCTCTGCATGTATATGCTGATGTTGCTGATAGAGGGTTGCTGAAAAAATTTATTGGACTTTGGTCTGGGAAAAAAGAATTTTGGTTAGTGTGATTTTAGCTATCTTATTTGTAAAGAAAGTCAGTAGTTTTATTTCTGATTCTCGCTCAAGATTTCTGATGAAAAGTGGAGAATTCAAATTTACATTATCAGAATCAAAAACCAGAACCGAACCGTAGTTACCCTTTAATTAACCCTTTCTCGAATTGATTGCATTCTGTAGCCACATACTGAGATTCTTTGCGATGTCATTGTATGCATCAATTGGATTTGGATTGTAACACATTGTATAACTCGAAAGCATTAGTCCATTTTTCATTTTAATCTGGTCAAAGGGATTTGATCCTTGACTGCATTTGCCGAAGAAAGGAGGGACATTAGAAGTTCGAGGGTCTTTCAGATTGTGAATATAAATGCCAACCACTGCTTTGCCATCATCCCAGCCTTTTCGTATTTCATATTGTACCCATGGGCGACTCGCAGTTTCAGACCCAATGAGAACCACCACGCACGATTTGTATTTCATGTTGTCGTCGATCCATTTTTCAATTCCGCCAGGTGTTTTCCGGGCTTGCTCCCAATCATTCTTGGAAACCGGCTCATTGCCTTCAATGACACCAATATTCCTGATCTGTTGGACTCGCAACACATCATTATCAAAATGGAAACTGTAAAAAACCTGGGGTTTTGGCATATTTATCCTCTTTTCTGTATGTGTTATTTGAGTATTCTGAAAATAATCACGCCTAATGTGATGAGTAGGGGGGTTCCGTAGAAACATCGGAGAGTGATAGACCACATCACTTCCCATGTTGAATCAACCTCGTCTTTGAACCGGTGTGGATTGAGATCATAAAGATAAGTGATATCTTCCGCCCCTCTCTTCTGCAAAACCCATTCATACATCTTACGATACATTTTCTCTGTTCTTAGAAAAAATGCATCCAGGTACCAAAAACTAAAAAGTGGTATTAGAACGACAGAACTTAGAAGTATTGGATCAACCGTCTTGTCAGCGAGAGCGAGAACCACTGCTATGATCGAAATGGCCCATCCCTTAAGCAGGAAGGAATTATTTGCCATTCTAGTGATGCAAGTCTGAATCAAATCGATTTCTTTATGCAATATGTCTTTATCCATATTTAACTCTCCTCAGGATAATGCGTCAACAGAAAGCAATTGACCTTTTTTGGCACCTGCCTCAAAGATGGCCAATACCTCTCGTGTTTCAATCAAACCTTGATCGATCCTTGGATATAGCTGCAGGTATTCATTTCCATAAGTATCTCTGCCATCAGAAGTGGAAATTATGTAAATGTTCCTCTTGTTTGAATCGGCATAGCCAATTTCCCAAGGACACCAACGAGATACTTTAGAATTGAGAGAAGCAAGAAAGAAAAAAAAGTCACATGTTTTGATTTTTTGCTGTATCTTCTTTGCAGTCTCAACGTTTGGGACATCTGGCATTGTATGGTCTTTCCAGTCAATGTAGATATCAATTTCGGCCTCCTGAAATAACACAATTAAGCCCTTGACGATTGCCTCATCCTTATGGCTATGACATAAGAAAGCAGACTTCATTCCTTTAGATGCTGATTTTTGCATGCTTCCGTGGAGTGGTTCCTGAAAAGATGCAGACTTATTTATTAAAAGAGACTGACTGATTGCCATAAGTGACTCCTTTGTTTAGAAGTTTAGGGGACTTTTCGTTTTCTTTAGTCTGGACACGAATGACCTATTCAAGATTTTTATTCAAATCTTACTAATGATTTGTTGCAAGAACTACTAAAATTTTGCAGAGAACGACACCCTATGTGTATTGCCCAGCACACCGTAGGGGACAAAGGAATAGTCGGTTTGTGTACCGAAAAGTTTTATTCCTATCCCGCCGCCAAACCCGGAATAATCTGTGCTTAGATCTGTTTTATTCAAAGTTGACTGAGTAATTGCAGGAAGTAAATACCCCGCTCTTAAGGCAAGAGTGTTGATCGGTAGGAATTCAGTCCCTATGCTTACGATCGTTTGGTTTTCATATACCTGCTGTTTTACATCCAGCGCAATGGTAACCCCGCCAATGTTGTATCCAAGCCCCGTTGCTACTGTTAATGGCAGGTTATAGCCTTCACTGATGAACTTCATCTGCGGGCCAAGGTTCTGAATTGAAAGGCCGGCAGTAAACGGTAAAGAGGGGAAATGGTATAGCGCGCCTAAATCAACGGCTACTCCGGTTGCCTGTTCTGATTCTATTTTTTGTTGGATTATTTTAAGGTTTGCTCCTAACCCGATTGACCTTTTATTGCTTAACAACAGATTCTTACTGAAACTAAATGTTACCGCCATATCGCTTGCGCCAAAAGAAGCTGTCTGCTGGCGGTTCTCATCCCTGCCTTCCATTTCACCCTGGGATAATACAATCACACTACCGCCAAATACACCCGACTTTAACGGGCTGGCAAACCCTATATAATCTAGGTTTGAATCTACAATCCATTGGCTATGCATCGCGGAAATCTGCCGCTGGGTTAGCTGTGAAAGCCCACCCGGGTTCCAGTTTATTGCTGTTACATCGTTTGCAATGGCTGTAAATGCGTTTCCAAGCCCGACAGGCCTTGCGCCTATACCTATTTTAAGAAACGATGCGCCAGTGTTGGAATCAGCAGTTAGATTTGTTGTGGCGGATGCGATTAGGCAAAAAGCAACAAACAAAATTGTTTTCTTCATAGTTTTTCTCTCCTATTTTACCCCGCATTCTAAACATACTCGTATGCGGGATACCGTTTTCACTTTATTATCGCGCACTTCTTTATAACTTTTATCGGATTCTCACCGCTTTTTTGCGCATCAATGTAATAAATGTATACGCCACTTGCAATTCCTGAAATATCCCACTGATATTCATAAGCATAAATTTTATTATCAATAATTTTCCAGTCACTGCCAGCTACCTGTTGGGTGTGTATTAGTTCCGCTGCAATGTTATATATTTTTATTTCTACACTGTCCGCAATACCACAAGCTATGTGTATTGTCGGCTTATATCCGTTCTTTGCGGGGTTTGGATATGCATACGCTTCATTCAGCTTGAATGTAGGGTCAGGGCCGAAGGATTTACGGACACTCATTATTCCTCGTTGTTCATCGGTTGATTTATAAATGTAAAACTCATCAAGGGTTCCTTTTGCTACCCCGTAACTGCTTTCAGGGTATTTGTTTCCAATATTGAATTTACTGAATGTTTGCGCCTGCCAGCTACTGGCATTGGTTACGGTTCCTGTTTTCTTTTCGCCGTTTATCCAAATCTCAGCTTTCTGAGCTGTCCTATCCCAAGTAAACTTTATTTGATACCAGGTATTTGCGACTGCCTGCCAGCCGCTGGTTTCTACCCTTACATTGTTTGCGCTGTCTACAAGGAAACCCATCGGGTAACTGGGGTTGCCGCTTACATACCCATAGAAAGTAGAATTTGTCGTACAACTGCCAAAGAATAGGTATGACCAGCTTCCGGGGCTTCCTGTAAAGTTTGGCCTATACCAGAACTCTATGGATCCTCTGTCAGGATTGATGTTAGCATCCGGGTCTATTCCAAAATAAGCTCTGTTAGTGTTCCATCCGGCTGGGATGTTTATTGCGTTTCCTGCTGTCCCGGCTATAGCCGCTATTGGCCCGTTATCAGGATTCTTATAAGTTATAAACCCGGCTCCTGTGTTAGGTGCGGCATCAACTGTATTTTCCATATCCCAGTAGAAGTAGTTTTCGTTGTTGTTTTGGGAAGGGGTTTGCGCCTGGTTAGACATGGTGGATATGTTTAGTTCACTGTTTTCCGTCCATAGGTTAAAATAGTAGGTAACACCGCGGGCTAATTTGCTAAGCGTTATCTTTTGAGTTGTGCCGGCAGTTACATTACTGGTTGAAATTATTATCTGCGCCTTTGATACCTGCCAGTTTATGGTGTCTTGCTGATTGCTATTCCAGGTTGAGTATTCTATGTAGTATTTACCTGTCAGGGTTCCCTGGTTATCATTATTCCCGGGTGAAGTCCAGGTTAAGTCTATTTGTCCTGAGTTAGTCCCTGCTGTTGCCTGTAAATCATTCACGGATGCAGGCGCTATCGGGCAATAGCTTGTAAACTCATCCATTGCGCCTTTTACCATTCCATAAGAACTTTCAGGGATTTTGTTTCCTATGCTAAATCCGCTTATGTTTGTAGGTTGCCAGTAATTTACATTATTGACTATCCCGGAGCGTTTAATACCGTCTATCCAGATTTCAGCTTTCTGGTTTTGTCTGTCCCAAACAAGTTTAAAGTAATACCATCTGTCTTTTTGTGCCAGCCAGGTATAAGCGGGGACTTGAGTGTATACATTGTATGAGCTGTCAACATAAAACATTAACGGGTCGCCTGAATTGCCACTTTTCATAAAATAAAATCCTGAGTTGGCCGGGCCGCTGCTATAAAAGAAATACATTCCTACGCCTGTAGAACCGGTATAATCTGGTCTGTACCAAAAATCTATTACACCTTTATCAGGATTAACGTTTGATGGGTCTATGCTGTAATAGGCACGATTAGTATTCCATCCGGACTGAAGCTGTATTGCGTTTCCTATACCGCTTACACCAGCGGTGCTTACTATCGGGCCGTTATCAGGATTAGTTTTGGCGATATTTCCTGCTCCTATGTTCGGAACTGTTGCGTTTACATTGTCCATATCCCAATAAAAATACTGCGATTCATTTAAGTTTTGGCTGACAGCTGATACTACATTTGAAATTCCTGAAACATTTGAGCTTTCATCTACCGTCCATAACGCAAAGTAATATGTTGCGCCCCTTATAAGCCGGTTAACTGAATATTTCTGTGCCTGGCCGGGGGAAACATTGCCGGTTGAAATGTTAACCTGTGTTTTTCCTATATCCCATGCAACTTCAGAAAATGTTGAATACTGGATATAGAAGTTACCGCCGAGTATTCTTTGACTACCGTCATTGCCCGGCGCATCCCAGTTCAATACCACTTCCCGAGAATTTGTTCCTGTGTTAGCAACAAGGGTGTTTACTGCCGAAGGAGCAACAACATCAGATTCAACGGTAACAGAACCGTTAACTATACTTTCATTCCCTGCTAAATCTTTAACTTTTATTTGGCAAATATAGTCTCCCGGCTGAACTAGATTGTTATAACCGTTTTTACCATTCCAGGAAAGTGTAAATACACCTGGAGCTGCGTTTACGGAGGAATAGTATCTGACATCATTCCAGTTGCTGTCATATATGTACATTCTTACCTTTGACTGCTCTGAAACAGAAAATGAAAAGGTTACCGTGTCGTTTATGTTATCGTTATTTGGGGAGAACGTGGAAGGTGTTACGGTGAAATCACCGATTTCAGGAGCTACGGTATCCCGGGTTACATATATTGGGTCAGATATCTCGCTTTTTATCGGTTGGTCATTAAACCATCTGATGGTTTTCGCCATTATCGGGTTGCTACCTTCCACTATATCAATAAAAGCGTTAAACAGGCCGGTTACAACATCCGCTGTTACTGTTTTAATTACTGCACCGTCATTGTATATTTCTACGGTTGCCCCGGGTTCGGATTGTCCGGAAACCTTAACAGAAGAACCATTTGTTAAAGAAGTCGCTAAAGAGAATGTAGGAACAGGAACCTGCGGTATAATCAGATAATACGAAAAAGATGTTACAGGGAACCAGATTTTATAATAGGGCCTGCCGTCGGCACTGAAGACAGGGTCAACAGTTTTATTTATTACCCTTACATCCAGCGGCTCTAAACTTCCGTCATCTTTTACATCATATACAGTCATTTTACCCATAATGTCAAGAATACTTCCATAAGCCTGTAGTTCTTCAGGTAGTAAATTTACTGTCAACATTGCAGGGGTAACAGTAGAAATATGTAATCCTTTTGGCTGGAAATCGTAAATTGGCCCTATTGGTAAAGGCATCCCCTCATTGCGCCTGATAGTTATATCGCTATATTTTTTCGGTGTAATGGTTATATCCACATCATGGTCAACAGAACCTGGCGGAAAATCCAAATAGGCCTTGTTATTTGGAGCTGTTACATAGGTGTTTGTGCTGGCAGCTTGTGAAACATGTTTACCAATAACACAATAGCTTAAATCCCATTTCAGCAGGCCATTTTGTAAAACTGTTAATTTTAATAAATAATTGCCGTTTAAACCCGTAACATCCCAAAAGCCTAAAACACTATTAACTGGGGGTTGAGTAGACGAAGTAATAAACCGCCATTCATTATTCCCATCATCTTTGCAATAGGTAAGGTTATAACTGTTTAACCCTTGGGCTTGCGAAGGGACATTTCCTCTTACCTCTATAAATCTTTTTCCAGGATACCCGGAAGAAGTCATTTTTACGGTAAAGAAGTCATTTCTGTCGTCAGTATATGAGGGAGGTATACTGTCAACTATCAGAGAATCGTTCATGGTGCCATCTGGATAAAAGAGTTTTACGGTCCAACTGTCAATATCAACAAGATTATTGTCTACAAACCTGTTGTTTTGCACATCTAAATAAAATGCGTTTTTGACAGAATTGTTTACAACTCCTGGATATTCAAGATAGAAAAATCTTGGTGTTGTGGAACCTATTATAAAATAGGTAGGATCGTTATCCTGGCCATTGAAATAGTTTGCAGAATTTACAATTTCACCATTGCTTGAAGCTAACAATGAATCTTCATTTGAATACCAGTTCTGTTTTACCTGGGTTGTTGCCCTAAGTATTGGGATACCGTCCTCATATATTACCTGAGCATTTACTGACGAACTACTGACAGAATAAAGTTTATATTTTGTTTGGTCTACTTCTACATTTGCTGGTATAGTAAATATTGATGAAATGTTTTCACCTCGATGAGGAGTTGGAAGGCTGCAGGATATATTCCCTATATTTGGGTAACGCGCCGTTGTACCCCAGTTTCTTGAAGAAGTAGCACTGGCTGAGATTTGGGTATTGGAATATATTTGGGTAGTTACTTTTGAATTGTTGTCAGTAACTGTGTAAGTAATTCCGCTTACAGTTCCGCCGGTATGGGTTGCTATCGGCACTGCATCGAATGAAATATATTGGGTTCCACTACTTTGGCTAATACTGTTTGTTCCGCTGACGGTTCTTGTTACGGTTTGGGTGCTGGTTCTTGATGCTTGACCAGTTACTGACCAGGAAAAAACGTGATTACTTGGGGAATAAATCCAATTACAAACATGATCACCAGTTAAATCATAAATGTTATAATATACCCATACTCTTGCCTTACACCCTGAAGTCGTTTTATCATAAACTTCAAACCCTCCACCAATTAAGAAATAACCACTGCCATTTATAAAATGGGTTGGATAAGAAACTGTTGGTTCAGGAACAGTATAAAAAGTTGTTCCATATTGTATGCTTACGGTTACATAACGTTTTTCTCTTGCAATATAAGCACTGCTTGCGATGGGTTGGTCTGGCATGTCTACTATTGCAAATGTCCATCCACCCTGACCACTATAGGTCTCTTTAGTCCCACCATCAGCACCAACGACAGAACCTGATTTTATTTCTGTTTCTTGATAACTATAGGTCTCTGTCCCAATTCCTGTTACCGACCAGGTGAAATTCTCATAAGGATATTCTGTGCCGGATGCCTGCAGAACTGTATAAAAATCCTGCGGAGGGTAATGTTTGCCGTTTGCAGAAGCAACCCATTTAAAAAGTGCTGAACCCTGGACCGGGGTTATACCATAAGGCTCTGTTATCTCAGCTGTAACATCCGAATTATAAGTACCTACTGTAATTGCTATCCAGTTGTCATCTTTTGTTTGCGGTAAATCTGTTGAAGTTGCGTTTAAATGAAAATTGTAGGTGCCAGTCAGGCTGTTTCTCCAGAGGAAAGTATTTTTACCGGTAGAAACCGTTGAATCGGATATTATTGTGTAGGTTTGGCCGTCATAAGTGTTTTCAGCTGTTATACAAACAGCTGCGCTTTTTGATAGTTCATAAGTAATCGTTGCGTAATCTGAAGTATCGGAAGGGGATATAAATACTTTGTTTGATATAAAAGAAACTATGTTTAATGGGATACCGTACGTTTTGGTTACAACAATTTGCCTGCTGTCTGTACTTATACCTATACCGCTGCGGTCTCTAGCTGTCAATAAAATAGTATAATTTCCGCTTTCTAAATTCCAGAAATTCTGGCTGTCTTCCCAAACAAAGGATGAAGTTGCTTCACCGGAAACATTCTGTTGCCTGAAGTAAACCACGGGGCCGGCACTGCTGGCCCAAAGGCGATAAATTTCCAGGCTTACATCAGAAACCTGATATTGGGACTGGTTTACTATAAAGTTAATTGTCAGATTGGCTGTCCCTGTGTTTATTATGAATTCAGAATTGTTTTCGGGGGAGTTTATACTTACAACCGGTGGGATTATTGTGTCGCCATGATTTATTACAACCTTTTTTATAGCGTAATCCCAATGGCTGCTTTCATCTTCTGTTACAAGTAATATTGTGTAAGTTGTTCCATTAGTCAAACTGGAAGTATTAAAATAGCCAAGGGTATCGCTTACCACTGCCCGCCGGGATATGTTTGTATTAGGATAACCGGGGTCTAATGATGATTGGTTTAATATCGGTACCATAATGGGATGCCAATAGCTTGTATCAGGACTTGTAGAACAATTTACGCCGGCAAAATCAGTTATATCGCTTTCACGGTACCATAACCGATACCACTTAAAATCTTTGGGGTTGTCTATTCCCGGGTCCAGGGCGTCGCCCTGAAGGATAATAGTTCCCGAAGAAACTGATAAATAGTTAGTGGGAAATGTTATGTTTGCCGGAATATAATTCTTTATAACGCTTGTAAAATCTGTTGATACATTGCCCACAGTATCTATGGTTTTTACTTCAACAATATAATATCCGTCATTTACCCATTGTCCGGAATAGTCTTTACCATCCCAGATATATGAGGCAGCACCGGCAGGTAAAACACCAAGATAAGAATTTTTTATCAAGGCGCCCTGGTCATCTGCTATTCTCAAGTAGGTGGTTGCCGGCTCGCTTAAAGACCAGGAAATGTTTATTGACTGGGTACTGCGGAATATTATTGAGGCAGGAGCTAAACCTATTATCCTTGAGTAGTACCGGTCAATTTTAAATGCGTTTGTCGATGTTTTAACAGCGGTGTTTTCCGACAGGTCGGTTGCGTTTAAGGTAAAACTGTAAGTACCGTCCTGGGAATAAAACCCGTATTTGTTTTTACCATCCCAATTAAAACTATAAGCCTGGGTAGTATCGGGTGTCAAAACACAGGTTGCGGTGATTGTGGTTACCTCTGTTCCGTTGAAAACATAATTTACAGTTATTGATGATGAATATCTGTCGTACAAGTTGAATGTTATGTTAATGGCAGTGTCATTTGTAGTAAATGAATCTATAGGGGTTGAATGGCCGCCAGGACCTACCCGCACAGTTACACTGGATATCACAGGCGGGGTTTTATCTATAATCACATTTGAAGTCGTGGCTGTTGAATGGCCAACCAGGTCAAACGCTTCCAGTTTAAGTGTATAGGCTTCTTTGGTTAAACCGGAAATATTCCAGAAACAAAGTATGTCGTTGTTAATTGAATCAGTGTTTGAAGATATAAATACCCAGGTGGCTGAATTGGCTGGAATATTGTTGCCTGTGCTGTAATAGAGAGAATATTTTTCCAGATGTATGTCAGAAGCAGTGCCATCAATTTGCGTTATGGATACGTTTCCTTGTATAAACATTTCTCGTGGTAATTCAACCACGGGCAATTCTGTGTCTATTTCTAACGGATAGCTAAGTGTTTGTGTTGTGCTATTCCCGTAGTTATCATCGGCTTTCAGTTCATTTACAAGATAAGTGCCGTCTTTTAAGCCGGTGGGAACTGTCCAATTGTCAGTGAATCTCTCAAAATAGACATCTACCCACTCGCCGGTAGAAGCGCCGCTGAAAGTGATTGTTGAAATTTCTGCCAGAGGATTTTCAAATTTGTAGGTTCTTGTGATGTTGCTGCTGCCGTCAAGAATTTTACTTATCAGCTGGACAGAATCGTTCTCTTTTAAGATTGGCAGGTAAGTATAATTTGTTATTACAGTTGAGCCGCCGATCAAAGGCGGGGTAGTATCTGTGCCGGAGTTGATTATACTGTAATAGCTTTTTGTGGAATATATTACTGTGTTGCCGGAAACATCTGTTATTGTGTCTACAATAACCAGGTTAAAGGGTATTTCCTGGCCTACTGGTACGTCTGAACGAAGGAGAAAATTATAGTTTGTCAGAGCTGAGCCGGTGCTGAAATTTAATATATCTCTGTACGCAGAATTATTGTAAAATACTTTCTTTACATAAGAACTAGTTGTTCCTAACAATGCAGTCAGGTTATGGTTATAAAAGGCATGATAACCGATGGTATTTGTAGACAGGCTTTGATAATACCCGTTGGTTCTTATGTTTGTATAGCCATTATTAAACAGTTTTGCGTCCAAGGAGATAAGTTCGCCTGCGTCAGCTGTGTTTGAGTTATTGCCCCATTGGCTGTTTGTAATATTTTGGCTGTCTCCTACAACTCGGGTTGTGTATCTTGGCTGAATATCTACACCAACAACTATAGAAAAAGAGTCGTAATAATAGTTGTTTTCGCTGTCTGTGAGAGTTATTCTGTAATTTAGGGCCTGGTTTAACGGGCAGTCGCTCATAACATTGAAAATAATGCCGTTAGTCCCTTCCGTGTTACTGCCTGGGACAACAGTAGGGAATGTGTCTGAAATCTTTTCAGGGATAAAATAACTGTATTTGTTTGTTGTTTCATCGGCCGCACTTATTGTGCCGACAATACCAGTTATCGTTCTGTCGCTGGGATTTTCAAGTACTATTTTTACTTTTGGCGCTTCACCGGCGTCTACATCTCCATCGGCATTGCCTTCACCAACTAAGGTTACCCTTTGGGCAGTTACATTTGACGGCGTTGTTGTTTTGTTGTCTATTACAGTGGAGGAGCCTATTTTTAATGAAACAATATTTACCTTGTAATCATAAGACAGGATATTTGTTGTGTTAATATTGCTCGGTATCAAAACTATTTTATCGTAATTACTGAAATTGCCTATAGCTCTTTGAGTCGATGTTGAAAGCGCCGGTATAGCCAAATCTTCCTGGCTCAAAACAACATTATCTTTTATTTTTAATATTTTTGCACCCCATAAGCCATTATTACTTTCAAATTTTATATTGAGATTTTGGGTGCCAGCAGGCATATTAGGATTTTTTGTAAATACAATATAGTTGGACGCAAGAGGCATAACATTGATGTTTCCGGAAATGAATGGATAAGCTGCTATTGTAGTTGAAACTTTTATATTCGGATATAAGGAACCGTCCCAATAATTTCCTTTGGCATAATTCCACCAGGTAAACCTTTTGAATTGTTCAGCCAAACTTGAAAACCTGTTCTGAACGAGTTCATCGTCAATAGCGCCTAAACTGGTTGTTGTACTGCATCTTAGCCAAATCTGCCGGATTATGTCCGGTCCAAAAGAAGAGTTTTCCGAGAGAAGTTTCGAGAAAACACACATGCCATATTTTCGTAAGTAACCATAATCATAATCTAATGGGTATTCTGGATAATCAAACAAAGCAAGCTCACCACCCTCTCTTCTTCCGTTGCCGTTTCTATCATAAAAAGATTCGCCAATGTCATAACGACTGTTACTATTGGTATCGGTATAAGTTTCATTTAAAATATAATAGGTGTAATCGTTGACATTGTTGAAAACCTCATCTTCCATCCAGGTTGCTGTTGCTTCTTTCCACCAGGAATCTTCAAGAGAATCAAATCTTCTACAAATTGCATGGAGAAATTCATGCGCAGCTGTTACTTTCATTGCGCCTTTTTGATAACCTTCAGGATCATCGTTAATTGAAGCACCTACATAGTCGTTGTCTACTTCAATATAAGAATATATTTCTGGTGTACCTGTTTGTGGCGTCGGCAGAGTTACCCCATATGAACCCAAACCAAGGTCTTTAATGTAAATGTTATAACGCGTATCATTATTTCTATCACTATCAATAAATGGACTGGGTGGTTCTCCATAGCCATATTGGGTTGGTGGATTAGCCGGTGTTGTAGTTTCTTTGTTCCAAACTTCTTCAAAATACCTGCCAAAATTATAAACATAATCAGGGATTCCGGGATGAACAGAAGAAGTCCAGCCGGACTCTGATACTTTCTGCAAATATTCGTCATAATTCGGATGTGAGGAATTTACACTTTGCGTGAATGCACTGAAATGAAACTTAAAATGGGTAGAAATACAGATTCCGTAATTTACATAGAGAGTAGTGGTTATTGGATTGCTTGCATGGTCTAATGCGTAAATATATATTTCGTTTATTCCTTGACGGAGTTTCATATCAGTTATTTCTGACTTATTTGTTAACTGGGAAAATGTAGTTCCAAGTGATAGAGGTAGATTTATCATGGTCTCATTATTTAATTTTACTACTATTTGTAATAACCC
>MGVC01000008.1 GCA_001800285.1 Elusimicrobia bacterium RIFOXYA2_FULL_39_19
GGGTTTTAGGGGTAATTGGGTTTAATGTTTGCCCCATAGATTGTAGAAGTTATCCACAATTTCCCCATAGATTGGGAGACCCTTGATGAATAGAACTTTTATGGTATATCAATATGTTAAGATATTGTATATGTTATTTATCTTTGTTACTCTTACTGTTTAATACAGGATGCCGTTCACTTTCCAATAACCAATCCATAAAAACAAACTCAGACATTTCTAATCAACAATTTGCTCCTGCAGTTTTATACCCATCTAATATTCAGAAAGAATATAGAATAAATCCAATAGATTTAATTGAAATCAGTGTATATCAAGAAGCTGATTTAACAAAACTTGCCAGAGTGTCACAAGATGGGTTTATCACATATCCACTAATAGGCAAAGTAAAGGTTGATGGTTATACAGTTATTGAAGCTGAAAAAGTGATAGCTGATCTGTTGGAAAAAGATTTTTTAGTTGATCCTCAGGTTACAATATTTATTAAAGAATACCATAGTAAAAAAGTGGTTATTATGGGAGAAGTAAAAAATCCTGGATCATATGAATTTCCCCAAGGCAGAGAGCTGACAGTTCTTGAAGCTATTGCTTTATCCGGTGGTTTTTCTGATATCGCATCAGTAGATAAAACAAAGGTCATAAGGGTTGAAAATGGTGTTCAGCAGCATATACAGGTTAAAATTTCCGACATAACACAAGGTGGCGACAAGTCTAAAAATATTAACTTGAAACCGGATGATATTGTCTTTGTCCCAGAGAGGATTTTTTAGTAATGAAAACGCAGATAGACCAAAATTCACATTTAACAGACTATATTCATATACTTTTAAAGAGAAAATGGATAATAATAACGTTTTTTGTAATTGTGGTTACAACCGTTGTAATTGGAACCTTTAAAACGAGGCCTGTATACCGTGCTACAGCTCAATTATTAATAGATAAAGAAAATACAGCAACACCATATCAAGAAGGTATTTCAATAAATATTTCTGATGTTGACTATTATCAAAGTCAGTATAAGATAATGAAAAGCAGGACTCTTGCAAGAAAAGTTATAGATGATTTGAATTTGAAGGAAGAAGAGGAATTTATTGGTTCAAACGACATAGTAAGTAGTTTCTTAGGTAAGATTTTAATACAACCAGTACGAGGAAGTAGATTGGTAAATCTTAGCGCCGAATCATATTATCCGGAATTAGCAGCAAAAATGGCAAATAAACTTGTAGAAATATATGTAAAACAGAATTTGGAAAACAGGTTTTTTGCTTCAAGAGAAATTTTGAAGAAATTGCCAAAAGGGTCGTCTATAGAGAACCTTTCAATTAAAGAGGATTTTGTAAGATCACTTCCTTCAGTTGTGAATAACGGGTTAATTCAAAATTTAAAAGCAGAATATATTAATCTTGAAACACAATATGCTGAATTATCCAGAAGATACAGGGATAAACACCCTAAAATTATTAGTTTAAAATCATCAATTGAAGCGTTGCAAAGCAGGATTGATGCAGAAATAGAGAAAATTATTGCAAGTGTTAAGGTTGAATTATCCGGTGATTTAAAAGCAAATAATGTCAGAATAATAGATCCGGCGGAAATTCCTGATGAACCTGTAAGACCTAATAAAAGATTAAATATATCTTTAGGGATTTTTGCAGGTTTATTAATGGGAGCCGGATTAGCTTTGTTTTTCGATTATATGGACAATACAATTAAAAGTGAACAAGATATTGAAAAATACTTAAATCTGGCATTAATAGGATTGATACCAAAAGTAAAAGATAAAGAAAAGAAAAAATATGGCGGCAGGAGTATTTTTGTATTAACACAACCAAAATCGCCAGCTACAGAATCTGTTAAAAGTATTAGGTCAAATATTTTATTTTCAGCGCCTAAAGATAACTTAAAAGTAATTCTTATAACAAGCGCCGGCCCTGAAGAGGGTAAAACATTGACTTCTACTAATTTAGCTGTAACTTTCGCACAGTATGGTGAAAAAACATTATTAATAGACATGGACCTGAGAAGGTCATCATTGCACAAAGTATTTAAAATAGGTGACTCAAACAGAAAAGGAATGAGTAATTGCTTAATAGGGGAAGAAAGGATTGAAGATGTAATTCAAAAAACAGAAATAGAGAATCTGGATATAATTTTTGCCGGGCCTCACCCGCCAAATCCAGCAGAATTGCTTAATCCAAATAAAATTAAAGAATATTTCCTTAAATTAAGAAATATGTACGATAGAATAATACTGGACTCACCGCCCGTAATGCCAGTCAGTGATTCAATAAATTTATCAAGTATGGCCGATGGCGTAATTCAGGTCGTGAGGTATGGTAAATTAAGCAGGCAAGTTGTAATGCGTTCCAAAGGAATGCTCGCAGATGTCGGGGCAAAATATATTGGTGTCATACTTAACAATATAGATATAGAAAGCGGCGGGCATTACTATTATCCTTATCAATATTATTACTATTATGGTAATGACAAAAAGTAATTAATTGGCAATTAACTCTTATGTATGACAAGAATTTTAAAATACATTCAAAAATATGGTTTGTTGTTTTTAATAGTATTTACACCTTTTGCTTATGGTTCTGTTGAAGTATGGTCATTTAGTATACTTTGTTTTGTTAGTTTGATTATATTTTGTGTTTGGGTTTATTCAAAGATATCAAGTAAAGAAAATATAATTGATAGTTTTAAAAAACCTTACTTCCTTCCAATAATCTTCTTTTTAACTGTTCTTGCATTCCAGGTAATACCTATTCCGAAAGAAATATTAAAGACAATAGCACCTTCAACAAATGATATTTATTTGAAGTATTTATCAGGCATTTCAGAATGGAAATATGGTTGTATTTCTATTTATAGTTATGCATCCATTGTAGAAATAATAAAAATGTTAGCTTATATTATGGTTTTTATAGTTATTATAGACAATATTAAAACCAAAAAACAAATGGATGTTTTTATTACAGCAATTTTAATAACCGGTTTTTTAATAGCAATATTTGGAATTATCCAAAAATACAGCTGGAATGGTAAAATATTTTGGTTTAGAGAATTAATGCGCGGAGGAACACCTTTTGGCCCATTTGTAAATAGAAACCATGCTGCGGGATATCTGGACATGATAATGCCCATATCTTTAGGACTACTTTTAACTGAAAGAGATCAGAGCAAGAAAGTATTATTTGGTTTTATTTCAACTGTAATTGGAGGAGCTATAATAGTATCTCTTTCAAGAGGTGGAATATTCAGTTTTCTTTGGTCTGTAGTATTTATAAGTGTTCTATTAGTAATATTTACAAATAAATCAAAGGGTTTATTGGTTATATTTTCTTTAACTGTATTTTTGGTGATATTTGTGAATTGGCTTGGTAAAGATGAAGTTATAAAAAGAATAGCTACGGTAGCGAATGTAGAAGGAGAAAATTCTGTAAGTTTAAGGGCAGAAATCTGGAAAGATACGCTAAAAATAGTAAAAGATTTTCCAGTTATAGGTACAGGTATAGGAACATTTTCAAATATATTCCCTAAATATAAAACAATAAAAGAGCGATTAATATTTACTCATACTGAAAATGATTATATTCAGTTACTTGCTGAAACGGGATTTATTGGGTTTATCATATTTGTATGTTTGATGTTTATGTTTTTTTTAAGTGTTTTATTTAAAATGTTTAAAAGGAAGGACAGGAATGTTCAGGAATTAACAATTTGTTTTTTAGGCAGCTGTATAGGCATGTGTATATTCAGTTTTCTTGATTTTAACTTACATATCCCATCAAATGCATTATTGTTTACTATAATTATTGGCTTAACAATTAACATAGTAAATGTGCCTAGACTAAATGAATATAAACCAGATTTAGAAATAAAAGATGAAAAACAAGCAGTAAACAAGGGTCAAACATTAAAAAATAACATAGTTTTAGTAACCATTTCAATATTTGCAATAATTTATACATTCATGATAGCAAGAATATTTATTTCAGATATATATTTTAAAAACAAAGATTATGCTAAAGCAAGTTATATTAATGCTTCAAATGCAGAATATCAGTATCTGCTAGGCAAAAACAACAGTGATTTTAAGTTTGTTTATGAAAAGTATAAAAAAGCGATACAGCTTAACCCAACGAATGGAAGATACATGCTTAGTTTGGGCGGATTGTATGTACAGATGAAAGATATTAAAAAAGCTGAAGATACATTTAATAAAGCATTAGCATTAGTTAATTATCAAGACCCATACTATTATTTTTATGCAGGATACTATTATAAAAAAATAGGTGAAAACAAATTGGCATCAAATTATTTTGCAAAAACACTGAAAATTGACCCTTCGTACGATAAAAAAATAAAAGAATTAGTAAACAAATAATGAAAATACTTTTTATATACCCTATTTGGCAAAAAAGTTTCTATGAAAATGAAATATCTAACAGATGGCCTCCTTTAGGTATAGCGTATATATCATCTTATTTAAAAAAACATAATCATTCAGTCAAATATTTAGAAAGAAGAGATTTAATTGGAAACAGATTTGCGTTATCAGATGATGTTGAGCTAAATGAATTAACACTAAAAGCTATAAATGAAACAAAACCAGATTTTGTTGGTATCACCGCTACTACTCCTTTAATAACCGATGCTTATCAAACAGCTCGTTTAATCAAAAAATACAATAAAGATACCCCAGTGATTATTGGTGGCTGCCATCCTACCGCAGAGCCCTTAAGAACCCTCCAGGAATGCCCTGAAATTGATATTGTAGTAATAGGTGAAGGGGAGCAGACCTCTTTAGATATTGTTTCTGGTAAACCGTTAAACCAGATTAATGGTATTGCCTATAGGGAAAACGGTAAGATTCAAACAACAACTAAAAGGGAATTCTACCAAAAACTAGATGATTTTCAATTTCCTGACAGGCACATGTTTAATCCTGAAAAGTATTTTATTGAGGATTCATATTTAATAAGGGGACATAGAATAAAAGGGACTAACTTTTTAGCCGCTAGAGGGTGCCCATTCAGATGCAATTTTTGCCAGAGCGGACAGATGGCTTCATCCGGAACTGGTAATTACATGAGGCTTCATTCGCCTGAATATGTTATTGAACAAATCCAACAATTGATAAGTGATTTTGGTATCAACGGCCTATTGTTTTCAGAAGATTTGTTTTCAGTAAAAAAAGATAATGTAATTAAAATATGTGAATTAATGATAAAAGGACACCTAAATGAAAAAATCAAATGGGCGGCAAATCTCAGGGTAGATGCTGTTGATAAAGAAGTATTAAGAACCATGAAATCCGCCGGCTGCATTCAGATAGTATATGGATGTGAATCCGGGTCTCAAAGAACACTAGACCGGATGAAAAAGAAAACTACCGTAGAAAAGAACTATAATGCTATAAAAGTAACAAAAGAAGCAGGCTTGGATTTAGAAGTCAATATTATGACAGGTATACCAAACGAGAAAGAAGAGAACATAATAGAAACAATTAATTTTTTAAAAAAATCCAAACCACACAGAATAAATAGAGGCAAATTGTACCCTCTACCGGGCACTCCTTTTTATGAAGAGCTGGTAAATTCCGGGAAAATAGATAAATCAATAAAATGGGAAGATCTTTGGGATAAGTATGTTTTACAGGATTTTACATTTGCTGATATAAAGCCTAAAAGATATTTAGAATTACAGGCAAAAATGGACAGAGAAGTAACTTATCCTATCAACTATAGCTATCATATAAAAAATAATTATAAAAAATCACCATTAGTTGCAATGAAATATGTTTTATTACTTTTAGCAACATGTTTTATTTTATCTTTACCTGTAAACATACAACGATTGTTTAGAAAAATAGCAAAAGTATTGAAAATACAATCAAGGGTTGTTGCGAGTTGAAGTGCAAGTATAAATTATGAGAATTTTATTTTTAAATTATGCGAAACAATTATTTCAACCAAAGAATGAAGCTATAGGAGATGAATATAATAGAATGAAATCATATTCGGAGTTTATAGAAAAATTAGACATTATTGTTTTTACTCCGAATTGTGATTATAAAGCATTTAAAATAAATGAAAAAATTAGCGTGATTCCTACAAATGGTTCAGGTAAGTTATTTTCTTTTTTAAAAATGATTATTTTAAGTTCAAAAATATGTAAAGAAAATAATATAGATTTAATTCAAACGCAAGAATCATATTTTACAGGATTGTTAGGGCTTTACTTAAAAATAATATATGGGTGTAAACTGATTTCAACTGCTTATGGTGCAGACATATATGATAAAAATTGGGTTAAAGAAAATATTATTAGACATTTATTGAGAATAATTTCACGGATTGTAATGAAAAATTCAGACATAATACAAGTAGATGGAACAAAAACGGAAAACAATCTAATGAAACACGGATTTACAAAAGAAAAAGTATACAAAAAAATTGTTGTACCAAGCGAAATAAACAGTTTTATTACATATAATATAGTAAATGCAAAAGAAAATATTTATGAAAATAAGTACAAACAGATAATATTATTTATAGGGCGTATAGAAAAGCAGAAAAACGTAATGGGTTTAATAAGTGTTATGCCAGACATAATAGAAAACATTGATAATGTATTGTTGGTTATAATAGGAGAAGGAAGGGAAAAACCAAATGTAGAAAAATATGTGAAGAATTTGAAAATAGAAGAAAATGTCAAATTCATTAATAATGTACCATTTGAAGAGCTTCCAAAATATTATTCAGCAAGTGATGTTTTTGTGTTACCATCAAATTACGAAGGTTTTGCTAGGGTTCTAATGTTAGCAGCGTTAAGTGCTAAGCCTATAGTGTCTACAGATGTTAGCGGAGCAAAAGATATAATAGAAGATGGTAAATCAGGATACATTGTAGATGTAGGAGATATGGAATCATTTAAAAATAGAGTTATTGAATTACTGAAAGACAAAGATAAATGTCTTTTATTTGGAAAAAATATAAAAGATAATGCATTAAAGCTATTTGATTATAATAATATGATAAAGAAACAAATAGAAATTTGGGAAACCACTTATAGGAACTAATATGGAAAACAATTATTCAGGTAAAAAAATACTAATTACCGGAGGTTTGGGGTTTATAGGCAGTAATATAGCCCACCGTTTAGTCGAAATGGGTGCAGAGGTTACAATATTAGATGCTCTTTTGCCTATATATGGCGGGAACAAATATAATATTAATGGAATAGAAAAGAAAATACAATTAGTAATCGGTGATTTAAGGGATTTCAGATTAGTAGAGAAGCTCGTAGAAGACAAGGATATAATATTTAATTTAGCTGCGCAGGTAAGCTACATAGACAGTATAAATATACCTTTTGAAGATTTAGATATAAATTGTAAGGGGCACTTAATAGTTTTAGATGCCTGCCGGCATAAAAATCCTAAAGCTATAATTGTATTTTCAAGTTCAAGAATGGTTTTGGGTAAAATAGTAAAAACACCAGTAACTGAAAAACATCCAACAGAACCATTAAGTATTTATGGTATTCACAAATTAACCGCAGAAAAATACTATCTTGCCTACAACAAAACATACGGCCTAAAAACAATAGTATTACGAATTACAAATCCTTATGGTCTAAGACAACAAATGAAACATAATAAATATTCTTTAATTGGTTGGTTTCTCAGGCAGGCAATGGAAAATAAAACTATCAAAATATTTGGTGACGGCAGTCAATTAAGAGATTACATATATATAGATGACATAGTAGAGGGGTTTTTAAAAGCGGCAATCTGTGATAAAGCCATAGGCAGAATATACAACATTGGTTATGGACGTTCAGTAAAATTTTCAGAAATGGCAAAGACAGTAATAGATGTAGTGAAGAAAGGCAAAATAGAGTATATACCATGGCCAAAGAATTATGAAAAAATAGAAACCGGTAGTTTTGAAATGTCTTTAAAACAAGCCAGGTCAGATTTTAACTGGATACCAAAGACTAAGTTAAAAAGCGGTATACAAGATATGTACGAATATTATAAAAAATACAAAAAATATTACTGGTGAACTATGAAAATATGTTTAATATCTTCAGTATACCCTCCAAGAATAAGTGGTCCTTCTACTCAAACAAGGCAATTTGCGTTTTCATTGAAAAACTACAGCATAGAATCTTTTGTTGTAACTTTTGGAGATAAAAATAAAATAGTAGATGATGACGGGATCAAAGTTTATTGCTTAAATTCATTTGAACAACCCATTGTTGGACCTTTTTTACAGTATATTAATGCATATATAAAGGTTAGACAGATACTAAAAGCGGAAAAGCCTGATATTCTTCAACATCATACAGGTATAGATTATTTAAGTGTAATAACGGGTTACTTAGCAAAAATAATGAATATTCCTTCAATAGTAAAATTTGCAGGAGATTTAGTCTGGGAGAGAATTGCTATTAAACATGATGTTAAATATGAGAAAATATTCAAATACAACATAAAATCAAGAATAATATCACAAATTGAAAGATTTGCATTAAATAATTTTACAATGATTTGGGGTATTTCCAAATTTCAAGAGAATGCGTTAATAAAATATCATGGAATCAAAGAAGAAAAAATACGATCTTTGCCGAATGTTATTGATTTATCAAAAATTCAGAAGAAATCAAATCAAGTAAAAAATAATAAAGTTAAAGTACTATGTGTTAGCAGATTTGCAAAATGGAAAAAAATTGAAAACCTTATTAGTGCAGTATCAAAAATATCAATTGAAAAATACGATTTGGAAATAATTGGCGGAGAAAACCCGGAATACCAGAAGGAATTGGAACAGTTGGTTAAGGAATACAAAATAGAAGGAAATGTTAAATTCAGGGGAAAAATATCACCAGTAGATATGAAAAATGAATTTAAAAACGCAGACATTTTCGTGCTACCCACAGCTCATGATCCTTGCCCCATAGTTATTATAGAAGCAATGTCTGCGGGATTACCTGTAATTGCAACCAGGACAGGTGGTATAGTAGATTTAATTACAGACAGAAAGGAAGGGTTGCTAATAGAATCATTTGATATAAATAATATGTCAGAAAAGATAGAAGAATTAATAAATGATGAACGTTTAAGGATAGAAATGGGGGAAAACGGAATAATTAAATCAAAAAAATATGATTTAAATATAAATATTAAACTTTTTGCAGAAGCATATAAAGAATTGTTGATTAAAAAAGGAATAAAATGAAAAAGAATGAGTTGTCAGAGTATTATACAAATTATCATATTTCTAAAAATAAATTAGGTACTACATTTGCTGATGAAAAAAAAGGTGAAATAATTAAGAATTGGATAGGTCAAAATAAAAAAGTATTAGATTTAGGCTGCAGGGACGGATATTTAACAAAGCATTATAGTGCTGGTAATGATTTGACAGGTGTGGATATTGATAAATCAGCATTGCAAATATGTGCTAACAATTTAAAAATAAATACACTTTGGTTGAACCTTAACGAAGAAAACATTCCTTTTGATGATAATACGTTTGATGTTGTAGTAGCAAGTGAAATAATAGAACACTTGTTTTCCCCAGAAAAAACATTAGAAAAAGTGATGAAAGTGTTAAAGAGAAACGGATTATTTATAGGTTCTGTTCCAAATTCTTTTAGATTGAAAAATAGAATTAAATTCATGTTAGGTAAAGAATTTGAAGATGATATTACACATTTGCATCATTTTTCTATAAAAGAACTAAAAATATTATTGAATAGATATTTTTACTATATTGAAATAATACCTTTTGCAAGCAAGTATTTATTCCTTGCACCAAAACTATTTGCAAATGATTTGATTTGGAAATGCAAGAAAAAGTGAAATATTTATAAAATACATTGCTATAGGAACAAATAATATTAAAGAAAGGGTAATTCATGAAAAATGATTTTAAATTAGATTACGATTGGAAAGAGTTAAAAAATATTTATGAAGAAAGAGCTCTTAAGATAAGTAAGAGTACGCAATCAAAACAATCAAGATTATCACGAAAGCATGAAGTGATAATAAAAGTAATTGACAAGTATTTTACAGATTGCAGTATGATTCTAGATGCTGGTTGCGGTACAGGCCCATACACTGCACATTTAGCTAAAAGGCAAAATAATAAAGTATATGCAATAGATATTTCATTTGAAATCATAAAACAAACAAAAATACGAATAAAAAATGAAAACAATCAAGATGAAAGTAATATGGTAAATGCAAATTTAGAGAAGCTGCCTTTTAAAAATGAAGCATTTGAAGGCATTGTATGTTCACAAGTTATCGAACATTTATTAAAAGATATGGATGGGTTTGATGAATTGCAAAGAGTACTAAAAAAGGACGGATTAATGGTATTTTCTACAGACAATAAACGAAATTATATAAGTCGTATTTTAGCTATTCCGGTTAATATATACAAAAAGATAATAAAATACAAAGGCGAAGAATGGGAATATTATCATGGAGAGTATAATATAGAAGATTTAAGTGAAATACTAAAACAAAAGGGATTTAGTATTAAAGAAGAATTTACGTTTAGAGTAGCAAATCCAATATCATCAAAAAATGTAAAAATAGCTGATATATTAACAGAAATAGTAGAAAAAATATTAATAAAATTGCCTATTATTAAGAATTACGGTGATATCGTTGTTTTTGTCTGTAAAAAGAATTGAAAAAGTAATATAAGTAATTGTGAGGGCTAAAATGAATATATATTTAGTACAAGTAGATTACAGTAAGTATTTTTCACAAGAAATTGTTCCTTTAGGGCTACTCCATATTGGAAGTGCTTTATATAATAAGGGATATAAGGTTAATATTATTCATTGCACAGAACAAGAAATTGACAAAAATGTTGAGGAAATTGTAAAAAATAAACCATTGTGGGTGGGTTTTTCCGTTATGACTGGCCCTCAGACAATGCATTCAGCATGGATGTCTAAAAAGATAAAAGATAAAAGTGATGTACCTATAGTCTGGGGAGGAATTCATCCATCAATATTACCTGATCAATGTTTAGAAGAAGATTATATAGATGCAGTTATAATAGGTGAGGGTGAAGAAACTGCAATAGAATTAACAAAAGTATTAGAAGAAAAAAAGGATTTAGAAGGAATATTAGGATTAGGGCATAGAAATGTAAATAAAAAACCATGTGTACATCAAAAACGGCCTTTTATAAAAAATCTTGATGAAGACAGATATAAATTAGAATTCGACTTATTAGATATGAGCAAATATTTCCTTAAGGCAGGAAAATACAAGCGTGTGTTTTCTTATAAATCTAGCAGAGGATGTCCCTACAATTGTAGTTTTTGTTACAATTTGGAATTTAATCAAAGAAAATGGAGGGCAAAATCCGCAGAAAGAGTTATAGAAGAAATAAAATATTTGAAAAATAAATATTCAATTGACGGTATAAAATTTTATGACGATAACTTTTATGTTGATAAAAACAGAGCATTAAAAATATTAGAAAACATAGGAATTCCTGCAAAAACAGATATTAGAATAGATATGTTAACAGAAGATTTAGCATCAAAAATAAAAAATTATAATGTATTTGATATTTTAATAGGTATTGAATCAGGCAGTAACAGAATTTTAGAATTAATAAATAAAGGATTTACAGTAGAGTGCATAAAAGAAGGTGTGAAAATATTAGCAAAATATGACCTTAGGGTAGGATATTCTGCAATCGTAGGAATTCCTACGGAAACAAATGAAGAAATGAACGCTACGATTGATTTAATATTATGGATTAATAGTATTCATAAAAATAAAACAGTCACTATAGGCCCATTTTTACCATATCCAGGATCTCCGTTATATGATTGGTCAATAAATCAGGGTTTTGTACCACCAAAAAAAACAGAAGATTGGGGATTTATAGAAAGATGGAAAAAAGATTTATACAAATATTTACCATGGGTTAAAGATGAGTATATTTACCGCATAAGAGAATATATGAAATTTTTTAATTATAGTGTTCCATTATTAAGCAATATCGCAGAATTTAGATTAAAAAATAAATTTATGAGTTTTCCAATAGATATTTATGTGATAAATTATTTGTATGATGAAGCTGTTCAAGAAAAAACATGGCTAGGTAAATTAGTAAGAAAAATACATAAGTTAATTAAAGTATAAGAGCATAAATAGAATGAATACAGCAAAAAGAGGAATTAAGAATTTCGTATACTTAATATCATCAAATATTTTAACTGTATCAATAAGTATATTATCAGCGAATTTATTGGGCAGATATTTAAGCATAGAAAGTTTTGGTAGCTACAGTTATGCCCTTGCATTTGCATCAATTTTAATGGGTTTTACAGACCTTGGTATTAAAAACATGGTCTTAAGAGAGATTTCAAAAGATAAAACCCAAACGAAAAATTACTATGTTTTTACTATATTATTTAAATTAGTGTTATATGTGATTGTGTTTGTTGCTACGTTAGCTGTAATGTATTTAAGTTTGTACAGTATTGATTTAAAATATGCAATAGTTCTTGTGTTAGTAGTAAATGCTATAGGAGGGATATCAAGGATATTTCAGGTTGTATTAAGAGCCTATGAAAGATTTGAGTATGAATCAATTATTGGTGTATCAGGGAGTATTTTAAATGTAGGCCTGTTGTGGATACTACTACATAGCGGTTATGATTATTTTGGGGCAATATTATCAATATTAATTACAACTTCCTTTGAGTTTATAGCCATCTATTATTTTTTCAGAAGTATTATAAAACAAAATACGGCTGGTACGTATTTTAAAATAGATATACCATTTGCAAAAGAATACATCAAAAAATCATTACCGTTTATATTATGGTCTATATTAGGAATACTGTATTTTAAAATAGATACAATAATACTGCAGTATTTAAAAGGATTAGAAGCAGTTGGTATTTACAGTGCTTCAAGAAGAATAATAGAAGCGTTAATATTTATTCCTGCATCTTTAAGCGGTGTGTTTTTTCCGGTGCTATCACGAAAATATAAAGAATCACAAGAAGAATTTAAAGAAATATATATGAAGGGCTTGAAAATAGCATTTATTATTGGGTTGCCATCTTCAATAGCCTTATTTCTCTTATCTGAAAAGATTATTCCTTTAATATGGACAGCTAAATACGTAGGTTCTATTGATTCTATGCGTATATTAGGTATATTTTATGTATTTTGTTTTTTACAGTCTATAACTTCAACAGCTTTAACAGCAATGAATAAGCAAAACATGGTAACATTCTACGCATTTATTGGGTTTTTGATAAGCATAACAGCAAACATTGTACTAATTCCAAAATACAGTGCAAGCGGCGCAAGTATAGCAACGTTGATTACTGAAGCAGGCATATTTTTATTAGGTATAATATATATATCAAAAAAGCTGTTGTTAAAAATACCGTTGTTGTTTTTTATTAAAGTAATTATTAGTGCAGTAATTATGGGCTTGGTAATGAGATTATTAATAAATCAGAATCTATTAGTGCTTATTATTGTAGGTATTATAACATATTTATTGTTAATTAATGGCCTCAAAATAGTAACTGAAGAAGAAAAAAGAATAATAAGAAGTATATTTATAAAAAAACCAGCATAAAACAAGAGGATTAAATATGAAAATATTATTTTGCACACCTTACAGAACCTGGGATATGGGCAGATTTGTAGAAAAAGCATTTAGGAAATTAGGACACGAAATCAAGGTATATGATTATAGAACTGAAGCAAAGGTTTTAAACCTTGATTTATTGTCGCAATATCAAATTACAAGAACATTAGGTATAAATAAATCAAACAGAAAATTAAAAAGGGTGATAAAGAAATTTAAACCGGATATGTTTTTTGTTTTAAAGGGTGAAATTATAAAACCGGAAACCATTAAATGGATAAAAGAAACATTCAAAATACCTGCCGTGTTATGGTTTGGTGATGATCCACATTTATTCCATACAATGTCAAGAAAATTAGCTCCTTTATACGATTACGTATTTACTAGTTCACAAGATGCTGTTAAATGGCATAAAGAATTAGGTGTGAAGAATGTTCAATGGATAGGTTTTGCATGTGACCCGGAGTTACATAAAAACATGGAATTGTCTGATGAAGATAAAATAAAATACGGCAGTGATATATGTTTTGTTGGTGTATATTATAAGGAAAGGGAAGAATTATTCAAAAAATTAACAAGTTACAACTTTAAAATATTTGGCAGGGGATGGAAAGATAAAGAAATAATCAAAAATAACCCTCATATATATGGTGGTGAAGGATTGTACCTAAATGATATGATGAAGGCATTCAATGCAAGTAAAATCATTCTAAATATGCATGATGTTCAGCAAAAACATGGGGGATTAAAGGCAACATTTAGAGTATATGAAGTCACAGGTTGTAGGGGATTCCTGTTAACAGATAAGCCCTATGGCATAGAAGAACAATTTGAGATCAATAAAGAGATCGTTTGTTATGAATCAACCGAAGAATTAAAGGAAAAAATAGATTATTATTTAGAAAATTCATGGAAAAGAGAAAATATTGCAAAAGCAGGTCAGTTGAGAACATATAAAGATCATACTTTTGAGCATCGAGCAAAACAAATAATTGACTTTGTATTTAAGGATAATATATGAATATATCTGTAATAATATGCTCTACGGTTAATAGAACAGAAGATTTAAAAAAGTGTATAGATAGTCTTTTGAATGCGGATAGTAGTAGAGAGATAGAGATTATCGTTGTTTGTGATAACCAGTTTAATAAAATAATCAGTGAAATAGCAGATAAATACAAAGAAAAGATAAAAATTATAAATGCAATAAATAAAGGATTGTCTATAAAAAGAAATAAAGGTATAAGAGAAGCGCGAAATGAAATAGTTGCTTTTCTGGATGATGATGTTATTGTTGATAATAGATGGATTCATAAAATGAGTGAAGCATATAAAGAAAAGAATGTAGGATTTGCTGGAGGAAAGATAATTCCAGAATTTGAACAAGATATCCCTAAATGGTTAGAGGAAGATATTTTTGTACTTGGCGGGTTTAACTATTATGAAAAAGGAAATAAAATTAATGAAACCAGAAAGATTATTGGATGCAACATGTCGGTCAAAAAAGAAGTTTTTAATAGAATAGGTTATTTTAATGAAGATTTTGGAAGAGGTGCAAAAAAATATTCATCCGGTGAAGAACAGGAATTATTTCAAAGAATAAGAAAAATGACGGGTTATCAAAGTTTTTATAAACATGATGCAATAGTTACACATAAAATACAAAAAGAGAGAATAAATAAAGAATATATAAAAGAAAGATATTATGAATTAGGATATTGTAATGGAGGTATCACATTATTGAATTCAAAAGTCAGTGTTTTAAAAACATATACAAAATTATTATTTTCATTTATTTGTTATATATTAAACAATAGTTTGCGAAATTATACAGCGGTTAACTATAATAGAGGTTTGTTGAAAGCAGTAACAGAGGATAATTAATGAATTTGCAAAGTATTATAAATTACTATAAGGACAACAAAACAATGTTAAAAAGCTGGGAAAATAATACTTCTTATGTTTCTCCAGTATTTATAATTGAGTTAACATATAAATGCAATGCAAAATGTGGATTTTGTGACAGATGGAAAAATGAAAATATAATAGAATCAGAATTAACAAAAGAAAAAATCATAAATTTAGCTGTAGAGATGAAAAATTTAGGAGTACAACGTGTTAATTTTACTGGAGGAGAACCATTCTTAAAGAAAGGTGTATTCGAAATAATAAAATATTACAGAGCCCAAGGTATGCAGGTAAGCGCAAACTCAAACGGTATATTGTTAGAAAAGTATTTTGAAGAAATAAAAAACAGTAATATTTCTTCGATAAAAGTATCAATAGACAGTCCTTTCGCCGATGTGCATGATGAAATAAGAGGAATTAAAGGTGCATATGAAAAGGCAATAAATGGATTATTGAAATTAAAAGAAGCAGGTATTTCTATAGGATTGGGTGCAGTAATTACAAAAAGAGGTATTGAAGAATCAAAAATTCTTTTAGAAAAAGCAATGGAATTAGATTTGCAAATAAGATTTCAACCTATTCACGATGACCGTAAGTATAATGCTACTTTAAGGGTGACTGATAATTCGCTTTTATTTTCAAAAAACGATTATGAGTATTTAAATACACAAATAAAAGGGCTTATTGAAAAGATGAGAAGTAATAGTTGGTTTAATTGGATAGAAGAAGTATATTATAAACAAGTACCAATGTTTTTAAGTACGCCGGAAAAAATGAGTAGATTAAGATGTTTTACAGCAGGAAGGATGATATATTTTATTAATCCAAAAGGTGATGTGTTTCCTTGCGAAAGCAGAAGGGATGTTCTGTTAGGAAATGTAAATAAAAATACAATTAAAGAAATAATAAATTCTGAAAAAGCAGTTGAGTTTAGAGATAGGCTTGCAAAAAGTAGAGAAAATTGTTTTTGTATGTACAGATGTGTTGCCTTAAGCAATATTCAATATCAATTTTTACCATTGATACCTATTCCTGGGATGAACGGATTTCCTGTAAGGAATAAATGGATGAAATGGTTGAAGGAAAAGCATGGAAAATACTAACATGAGATATTATCAAAGCCCTAGAAAAGACCTTGTTGACATTATCCCAAAAGAAGTCAAAAAGCTGTTAGATATAGGCTGCGGAGAAGGGACGATGGGTAAAGTATTCAAGCAAGAAAGGCCGGATGCGTTTGTGGCTGGCATAGAAAGCAACAATGTTTCAACACAAATAGCGAAAAGCAATATTGATGATATCATTACAGGAGACGTTGAAACTGTCCTTATAAAATTTCCAAATGAACATTTTGAATGTATTGTATTCGGCGATGTTTTAGAACATCTCATAGATCCCTGGAAACAATTAAAGAAATACAGTAAATATTTATGTAAAGACGGTTACATACTGGTTAGTGTTCCAAATGTGTCATATTATTCAATAGTAGTAGGACTTATGTTTGGGAGATGGCATTATAAAGACAGGGGAATACTTGATAAAGGGCATCTTAGGTTTTTTACTCTAAAAAGTTTGAAAGATTTAGTAGAAACAGCCGGTTATAAAATAATCAAAGTTGATAAAAGATACAGGTTTTGTGAAAGAGGTTCAAGGTTTGACAGATTTGCTAAAGTAATGATGTTTGTACCTTTAATAGGCAAGTATTTTATCAATAAACATGTTATTTTAGCCAAAAAGCAATAAACAGTAAAATAAATATGCATATATGTTTTATAATAGAATCTTATCTTTCAGAAACAGCCCTATCATCAAATAATATTCATTCAGAAGCCGTTAAATTGCATGAAAACGGAATTCATGTTTCAGTAGTAACTAACGGTGAGAAAAATATTTATGTTGATGGAATCAGGGTGTTAGGTTTAAAATGCTGGAAATCAAAATTATACTATTTTATATTTATTGTAAAAGCTATACACAGCATAGCAAAACTGAATAAAGAGGAAAAAATTGACATTGTTCATGCTCAATGGGCAGGAGTTACAGGTTTTACTGCGGTGTTAATCAGTAAATTATTTAAAATACCAGCAATAGCTACTTGTAGGGGTTTTGATATAAATTATTCAGAGAAACAAATGGAATATGGTGCATATAGAAGTATATTTGCAAGAATGTTTGTGAAATATACATTGAATTATGCAAAAAAAATTGTATGCATAAGCGGTAAACTAAAAGAAAGTATTCTACAGTTATGGAAAATACAACGTAAAGATATAGCTGTTATATATCCGGCTGTAAATCCTATATTTTTAAGAAGTAAAAATGAAAACAGTAAAAACACCAATAATACTGTAATTCTTACTGCAGGAGGTTTAAGAAAAATTAAGCGGATTGAAGATGTTTTGGGGGCATTGAAATTATTAAAGAAAAAGAAAATAAAGTTTGAATACTGGATAGCAGGCCCTGAAACAGACAATAAAAAAGGATTGTTGGCCTTAGTAAATGAAAATGAATTAGTAAATGAAGTAAAGTTTTTAGGTTATAATAATATAGAAAATATGGTTGAAATTTATGATAAATCGGATATTTATATTAATGTATCTGTATTAGAGGGATTTGGAAGAACTTATTTAGAAGCGATGGCAAGAAAAAAACCGATAATATTAACTTCGGTTACAGGTTGTTCAGAAGTTATAAGAAATATGGAAACGGGAATTATTGTAGAATCTTATAATACAGAGCAAATAGCACAGTCGTTAGAACTGCTTATTACAAACAAGAAATTTGCGGAAAAGATAGGCCAAAAAGGATATGAATACTTGATAGAAAATCACAGTATGGATAAATTTGCGGCAAAACAAATAAATATATATAAGGATTTACTTTTAAATAACAGCAAACATGCCTAAAAATGATTCAAAACTATGTTATGTTCTTCCATTGTATGATTTAGACACAGATACGCATTATTTTCATTTATATGAATTTATAGAAGAAATAGGCCGTAAATGTAGTGTTTATCTGGTAGTAGAAAAAGCAAAAAGCGACGTACAGATAAAAAATATTGAGGGTTGTTATATTCAGCGGTTTAGATGGTTTCCTTTAAGAATAGCAGAATTAATTTTTGTTGTTTTTAAAGTACGTTTACTAGGATATAGAAAATATTATATACATTATTCAATTTTACCGGCATTAATAATAGCAATTATTGCTAAAGCAACAAGAGCAAAAACGTATTTATGGTGTTGTGTAATGGCAAAAACACATTATGCTAAATGGGAAATGAATTTTAATTCAATTAAAAGAAAGTTATTTATAGATATACCAATGGATATATCTTTTAGTATGGTTGACTATCTTGTGACATGCAATTGTTTTATGAAAGAATATTTAAGGATAAATTATAAAAAAAACAATGTAATAGTTATTCCTAACTGGGTAAATTTAAAAAGATTTAATATAGAAAATTCAAAAGATAAAGAAAAATACAAAAAGAGCCTTAATATTCTCGAAGACAAAAAAATAGTACTATACCTTCATTCAATAGACGTAAACAGAGGGTCACATTTGATTACAACTATTGCACAAAAAGTAATAGAAAAATATAAAAACGTTTTATTTATTATAGCCGGTAGTGGGCCTTATGAAAACAAATTGAAAAAAGATATTGCAGATACAAATTTTCATGATATTATAAAATATATAGGAAAAATTCCAAATAAGGATGTTGTCTCACTATTCTGTGTTGCAGATATATTTATTAATCCTACAGTGCAGGAAGCCTTTGGACGAGTGCTTTTAGAGTCCATGGCTATGGGTGTACCATTTGTCTCTACTGATGGTGGTGGAGGTGTATTGTCATTTACAAGCAAAAAACAACAAAAATATATAGCAAAACCCGAAGATATAGAAGAATTTTCAGAAAAAATATTAGAATTATTGAATAATAAAGAAAAACGAGATGTGCTTAAAAAAGAAGGCTTGGAATTAGTGAGAAATTATAATATTGAAAATATTGCTGAAAAATACATTGAATTAGTAATTATGGACAATTAAAAAATATGAAAATATTTGAAGATATTAAAAACAACTCTAATTTCACATCAATATTTAAAGTAATAATTACAGGATGCTTTGGATATATTATAGGCAAAGGCATAGTAAATGCTAAATACGAATATATAATTATTCCTATTATTTCTTTGATAGTATTTATTCCTTTAATTATTCTTTTTTTAATATGTTATTTTTTAGTTCAATTCGCTCCTTTACCAATATTGAAAATATTTTCTGCAGGACCAGTTGATATATACATATGGGATGTTTTTTTAATAGTTATTACTGTAAAATTATTAATGAAGGCATATTTAAATAAAAAAGAATTATATTCTACTCCAGTAAATGCAAATATAGTAGTCTTTTTTTTATGGGGTTTAATTTGTACTTTGTATGGGTATTATAGGTTTGGAGAAGAACATTTTGTTTTTACTTTTGTATCTTACTTAAGGACTATTTCTTTAGTTTCATTGTTTTTCTTTGCAAGCAATGTTATAAATAGCAAGAAGGATATAGAGATATTCGTTAAAGCAGTTTTATTAATATTAATGTTTCAGTCTTTGTTGGGGATTGTACAAAGATCGGGTTCTGTTTTTGGATTTAATATTTTATTTACTATTTTTAGTCCAAATAAAGGAGCTCTCGAAGGGATAGATTTTCGTAGTGTAGGAACTATGGGTAATCCTAATAATTATGGTCAAACACTTGTTTTATTTTCATTTGCTGTAATAGTAAATTTATTAAAAACAAAAAATAATGTAAAAAGTATATTATTAGTTTTGTTTGTTTTTGTTGGAATTATTCTTTCAGGCTCAAAATCAGCGTATCTTGCTTCTTTGGTTCTTGTATTCACAGTGATATATCAAAAAAGTAAAGATAGGTTTAAAAATATTGTAATATTTATATCATTACTTATTGCAGTAGTTTATTTTTTTCAAAATTATGTTTCACATAGGATTTTTAGTGAATTTACAGTATTTGATGTAGATAATAATACAATTGATATTATGCAGACTTCAAGTACTATGAGAAGAAGCGATATTTGGATAACAAAATTGAAATTACTGTATGAAAGTCCTATTTTTGGGTTGGGTTGGTTTGGGGATTTAAAAGTACATAGCGGGGAACAGTATGGATTTGGAACATATTCACATAATCAATATATTGGAACTCTTGTGAATGTAGGTGTTCCTGGATTATTTTTATTTATAATATTGCATTATCGAATTCTTTACTTAGCCTGGAACTTGAGAAACATAACAAATGATATTTTTATGAAAAATATAAGTATTGCATGTTTCTCTGCTCTTCTGGCATTTTATGTTACAATGATATTTAATTCGCCTTTAGAAACAGGGACTACACCTTCTGCAATATTTTGGGCTATGGCAGGATTTGTAATGAGTCTAAATAGGATAGCAAAAAGAGAAAAATTGGAAAATGATAAATTGTTGTTGGAGGGTAAAGATGAAAAATATAAGTATAGTACTTAGTACATGTGTAATGGTTGTTTTTGTCAGCAATGCCTATGCATATATTGATCCGGGTAGCACAAGTGTGATTTTACAGGTGATTTTTGCTTTTGTCATAGGCGGATTGTTGGCTTTTAAAAATTATATTAAAAACATATTTGGACAAATATTTAAAAGGAAGCAAAAATAATGAAAAAAATATATGTAGCAATGAGTGCAGATTTAATTCATCCGGGTCACATTAATATTATAGAACAAGCAAGACAGTATGGCGAAGTAACTATTGGATTGTTGACAGATAAGGCTATTGCCAGTTACAAACGCCTGCCTTTTTTGGCATATGAACAGAGAAAAGCCGTAGTAGCTAACATTAAAGGTGTAAAAGATGTTATTCCACAGGAAACATTGGATTATGTGCCAAATTTAAAAAGAATTAGGCCGGATTTTGTAATACACGGCGATGACTGGAAAAAAGGCGTCCAAAGCGAAACAAGGCAAAGAGTAATATTGGTTTTGAAAGAATGGGGTGGAAAACTTATAGAAATTCCATACACTAAAGATATATCTTCTACAAAACTAAATAACGCAATAAAAGAAGTTGGTACTACACCAGGGCTTAGAATGAGCAGGTTAAAGAGGCTTCTTGATGCAAAACCTATAGTTAGAATACTGGAAGTTCATAACGGACTTTCGGGTTTAATAGTAGAAAATGTAAAAATACGAAAAAATACTATTGAACAAGAGTTTGATGGTATGTGGCTTAGTAGTTTGGCTGATTCGCTGGCAAAAGGTAAACCTGATATTGAATGTGTAGATTTAACTTCCAGGTTAAATACAATAAATGAAGTTATGGAAGTTACTACAAAGCCGATTATTTTTGATGGCGATACAGGTGGTATTCCGGAGCATTTTGTGTTTTATGTAAAAACATTAGAAAGGCTTGGGGTATCAGCGATAATAATAGAAGATAAAACCGGGTTAAAAAAGAATTCGTTATTTGGTACTGATGTTTTTCAGGTTCAGGATTCAATAAAAAGTTTTTCTTACAAAATATCAAAAGGTAAAAAAGCGCAGATTACAAATGATTTTATGATTATAGCAAGAATTGAAAGCATGATATTGGGAAAAGGCGTAAATGATGCTATTAATAGAGCAAAAGCATATATTGATGCAGGGGCAGATGGGATAATGATACACAGCAGCAAAAAAGATCCGGACGAAATATTTAATTTTTGTGATAAATATTCAAAAATCAGAGGAAGGGTTCCGCTGGTTGCTGTTCCTACAACATATTGTGCAATCAAGGAAAACAGTCTTATTAATGCAGGAGTTAATATTGTAATATACGGAAATCATTTGTTAAGAAGTGCTTATCCTGCAATGGTAAAAACAGCAGAGTCAATTTTAACACACAGCAGAAGTTATGAGGCATCATCAAAATATTGTACTCCGGTTAATGAAATTATTACATTGATACCAGGAAGTAAATAGGATAAGAAAATGCTAAATCCGGAATTTTTTTATAGATTGCTTATAAATAAAGATATTAGTTTTTACTGCGGTGTACCGGATTCACTTTTGAAAGATTTTCTTTCATATTTAGCTGTTAATGTTGACCCTGAAAATAATATTATTACCGCAAATGAAGGAAACGCAATAGCTCTATCTGCAGGGTATTATCTGGCTACAGGTAACCCAGGGCTTGTTTATATGCAGAATTCAGGACTTGGTAATTGTGTAAACCCTTTGCTTTCGTTAACAGACCCGGAAGTTTACAGTATTCCATCTTTGCTATTAATAGGATGGAGAGGAGAACCCGGGAAAAAGGATGAACCTCAGCATGTTAAGCAGGGAAAGGTAACAAATAATCTGTTAAAAGCTATGAAAATACCCTTTAGCATTTTACCCGATAAGATTAAAGAAGCAGAAAAAACAGTAAATACGGTGTTGAAATATTTAAACAAAGAAAAGGCTCCTTACGCATTAATTGTAAAAAAAGGGACATTTGAAAGTTATAAATCAAAGAATCTCTTGAAAACAGTTTATGAACTAACCCGTGAAGACACTTTAAAAATAATTGTAGATAAACTATCTTCTAAAGATATGGTAGTAGCTACAACAGGGGAAACATCCAGGGAACTTTTTGAATATAGAGATAAATTAAATCAAGGCCATAATAATGATTTTCTTACGGTAGGTTCTATGGGGCATTCATCACATATTGCTCTGGGAATTGCAAAAGCAAAAAAGAATAAAAATGTTTACTGTATAGATGGTGATGGTTCACTGCTTATGCATATGGGTGCCCTGGCAGTTATTGGTTCACAAAATCCTTCAAATTTTAAGCACATTGTTATAAATAATGGTGCTCATTGTTCAGTAGGCGGGCAATTAACCTGCGGATTTAAAATAGATATCCCTAAAATTGCTAAAGCCTGCGGTTATAACCATGTTTTTAGGGTTAAGACAAAAAAAGAACTTGTTGAGAAAATATTAATGATAAATAAATTAGAAGGCCCTTCGTTAATAGAAGTCAGGGTTAAAATTGAAACAAGAAAAGACCTGGGAAGGCCGACAATAACACCAAGAGATTGTAAAAAAGCGTTTATGAATAAATTGCGCGGTAAATAATGAACCAAATAGTATTTTCAGGTTATAAATCCTACGAAAATCTTCATAACATACTAAAAAACTGCCAACCAAACAAAATATTGCTTGTAACGGGAAAGCAATCCTATTCATTATCCGGAGCAAAGAAATTAATAGGCAAAATAACGGATAAGTACAACACTGTAAGGTTCTGTAGTTTTCATTCCAATCCAGAAATTAATGACATAAAAAAAGGTATTTCAACATTTAAAAAAGAAGGCTGTGATTTTATTATCGGTATTGGCGGGGGAAGCGTAATTGATGTTGCAAAATCAATAGCGCTATTAGGCGGAAATAATAATGATATAGCAGGCATTCTTAAAGGCAAAGTGAAATCCGGAAAAAGGCTGATAAAAACTGTTATTATACCTACAACAGCAGGGACAGGAAGTGAATCAACTCATTTTTCAGTAATATATTTGGCAGGGGAAAAGTATTCTTTAGCGGATAGTTCTATGTTACCGGATTTCATAATATTAGATCCGGCATTTTTAGAAAATGTTCCGCCAAATGTTGCATCTTCAAGCGCAATGGATGCTCTTTGCCAGGGTATAGAATCATATTGGTCTGTAGAATCAACAAACGAGTCAAGAAACTATAGCAGAATGGCTATTAAACTTGTTTTGGCTAATATTGTAAAAAATGTAAATAATCCGGATAAAGTATCACGGATAAACATGCTAAGAGCAGCCAATTACTCAGGAAAAGCAATAAACATTGCAAAAACAACCGCGGCCCATTCAATTTCATATACCATAACTTCTATGTTTAAAATACAACATGGGCATGCAGTTGCATTAATATTGCCAAAACTTATAGAAGTAAATTATAGTATCAATAAAGATTGTTTAAATGATAAAAGGGGAATAGCATTTACAAATAAAAGAATGAATGAATTACTGGATATATTAAATGTTGTTTCCCCTGCTGAAGCAAAAAATAAAATAACGAATATTATGAAATCAATTGGATTAAAAACCCGTCTTTTTGAATTAGGAATAAAAAAAAGCAATATAAATCAAATAATCAAAGGATATAATCCAGAAAGAATGAAGAATAATCCCAGAACACTCACAAAAAACGATATAAAAGGTATTTTAGAGGAAATCTTATAAAAATGTTAAGAGAAATATTAAGTTTATATAAAATATTTAAAACTATTCCTGAAAATGAAAGACAGGTAGTATTTTATTCTGAAAACAGAAATTATTTTGTCAATTATGAGGGTATTATAAACGAATTATTAACAAACACAGATGAATGTATGTGTTATATAACATCTGATGCCAATGATCCGGCTTTTAAAATAAAAAACAAAAGATTCAAAGTATTTTATATTAAAGATTTGCTTGTATTATTTATGTCATTTATAAAATGCAGAGTTCTTATAATGACTACCCCGGATTTAAATAAGTATCATATTAAACGTTCATCAGACCCAACTGTTCACTACACATATGTGTTCCATTCTATGGTAAGTACTCATATGATGTATTTAAAGGAAGCATTTGATTATTATGACTCCATTATGTGCGTGGGCCCCTATCAGAAAAATGAAATAAGAAAAAATGAAGAATTGAACAAATTGAACAATAAAATGCTTGTAGAATGCGGGTATTACAGATTAGAGAGAATATATAGGAAATTTAAGGAATATAAGCAGGATAATACAAAAGATACAACCGTACTAATAGCACCTTCATGGGGAAACAAAAATATACTTGAATCCTGCGGTGAAGAGCTGGTTAATATACTCCTTGATAAAGGTTGCAAGGTAATAATAAGGCCTCATCCGGAAACTGTAAAAAGAAACCATGAATTGATAAACAATTTAAATGAAAAGTATAAAAACAATATATCTTTTACACTTGAAACTACCGTAGAATCTGATGATTCATTAATAAAGGCAGATGTGCTAATATGCGATTGTTCAGGAGTTGCATTGGAATATGCATTTGGCACGGAAAGGCCTGTATTATTTATAGATGTACCTTATAAAATAAGAAATGAGGAATATAACAAATATGGCATTGAACCTTTTGAGCTGGGGATTAGGGATAAAATAGGTGTAATAGTAAAATCTGAAGGATTAGAGAACATCACTACGGTTATAGAAAACTTAAAAGCAGATAAAGATAAGTACAAAGAAAAAATAACAACATTACGTGAAACAAATATATATAATTTCAATAATTCTTCGAAAATAGCTGTAAAACACATAAATAATTTACTAAAAGAGAAGAGAACAATAGAAAGGAAAGGTTAGTAATAAAATGTTATTCCAGCAGATTTATTATGCTTTTGTTATGACGATGATGTTTTTTTCAAAGCATATATTCACTATGAGAGATCCGGAAAATTATTATTATCATAATCAGGCATTGAGTAATTATATTTTCCTTATAATATTAAATATTATTCTATTTTTGTTGATAATTACAACTATGAAACTAGCAGAGAGATATTTAAATAAATATTATGACAAAATATTATTTATTATATTCTTTTTGTCTCTTTATAATTTTCTTGATTATATAAGAGATATAATTTTCAGACCTCTTCCAGATATGTCGTTCAACGGAAGAATAGCATACCTGGTAATTTTTACATTGTATATCCCCATGTTAATTATAATGCCTTTAATATTCAAAAAACTAAATTATGAAAAAATACACAAAAGTGCTATATCCTTATTTACTTTGATAGCTATATTGGCTGTATATTACATAATACCAAAAGAATTCAGTGTAACACATATAGATAAAGAATTAAAGCCTGGGAAAAGAAATAATATTCATTTGATTCTATTTGATGGTGTTGCATATGTCCCTATATACAACGGAGATAAAATAAGCGAAGAATTTCCTAATATAGCGGAATTAGCCAAAAATAGCTGTGTGTTTTATAATGGATATTCACCAGGTACGCAAACATTTACTTCAATGGGCCGTTTAACAACAGGCATCAACTACAAGTATTTCAAGGCCCATTATTGCGGTTTATACGGAAAGATGAATGATAATGATGAATGGAACAAGGTTGATGTAAGTAAATCCCTGTTTAAAGTATCAAAAGATTATGGATATAATAATGTTTTATTGGGTGAATATCATCAATACGGAACATTGTTTGAAAAGTACCTAGATTATGCAAGGGTATATTCTGTGGACTCAAAGTATAACTACATGTTGGGCAAACTGATCAATTACCTGTTCTTAAGAGGGGACATTTATGCAAGGGATACATTTTATGCTTTGTTTAAAGGATATATAGAAAAAGCTAACGAAAACAAGTCAAATACTTTATTTTTTACGCATTTTAATACTCCTCATGTACCGTATATATTTAATAAAAATGGATTTAAAAACGAATATCATAAAATGCTATTAAAAGGAACCACTTATAAAGAAGAGGAAAGATACCTTGATCAATTAAGGTATGTGGATGTTAAGGTAGGGGAGATAATAAAAACATTAAAAGAAAACGGGTCTTATGAAGACAGTCTGATAATTCTTACTACTGACCATCCTTGGCCTTGGATTTATAGAAAGGAATCAGAGAGAATACCTTTTATAATAAAAAAACCTAATCAAAAAAAAGGTTTGAAAATATACAATAAAAGTTATACTTTCAATTCAAACAAAATGCTTAAAAAATATTATAAAACAAATAAAATAGATTTGAATATATTGTCTGAATATCCCGGAGAATTTGTAAAGTAGATAAAAAAGGTAAAACATAATGAAAGTAGCTCTTGTATACCCTCCATTAATAAACAGAACTGATTCTTATGATTTTTATAAAACACCTTTGCTTTCAATGGGTTACCTTTCTGGTTTTCTGAAATCAAAAGGAATAGAAGTTACTGTTTTTGACTACCGCAGCGATAATTTGGATATTTCAGGAACTGTTTCAAAAATAAAAGAATTCAATCCGGATTTAATAGGTCTAACAGCAAAAACAAATGAAATTACTGATGCTTCTGGTTTTGCAGATATGTTAAAAAAAGAATTGCCATCTGTTCCTATAGTCGTTGGTGGACCTCATACAACAGCCATGACCAAAGAAACCATGGAATCATTTCAGTCGTTTGATTTTTCTGTGTTTGGCGAAGGGGAGATAACTCTTTATGAATTATGTGAGAAAATACAAAATGACGAGCATAATTACGAAAACATTCAGGGCCTAGCATTCAGGAAGAATGGTTCAATAATAATCAATCAGCCGAGGCCGTTTAATGAAGCTATAGATTTATTACCTTTTCCTGAGTGGGGACTATGGCAGAAGAAGCATGATAATTATTGTGTAATGGGTTCAAGAGGATGCCCTTTTCAATGTATATTTTGTATGCGAGTACTTGGTAAAAAGGTAAGGTTTAGGTCCCCGGAAAATATTGTAGGTGAAATAGAATATTTGATAAATAAGTTTGATGTAAAATCAATAGATTTTGAAGATGAAACTCTGAATATAAGAAAAGACTTTGTAAATAAATTCTGCCAGTTAATTATTGATAAGCAAATTGAAAAAAAGATTTATTGGACGTCAAATCTGAGGGCAGATTTAACTGATATAGAAACACTGAAAATCATGAAAAGAGCCGGCTGTAGTAAGGTTGCTATAGGTATTGAGTCAGGCAATGCGGAAATGCTGAAAACAATAGGAAAGGGTATAAAAAAAGAACAGATAGAAAATGTAGTAAAAATGGCTAAAAAAGTAGGATTAAAAACAACAGGTTTATTCATCCTCGGCCATCCAAATGAAACCATAAAAACAATAAAAGATACAATAAATTATGCTGCAAAACTTAATACTTCGCAGGTTGCCTTTGGCATCATGGTACCGTATCCAGGAACAAAGATATATGAAATGGCAAAAAAAAATGAAGGCGGATACAGGTTGATATCAAATGATTGGAAAAATTATGATAAATATATGGGAAATTCTGTTGAATTTGTTAACATATCAAGAAAAAAAATTGAATATTATCAATTTTATGCTTATCTGAAGTTTTATGTATGGAATTTTAAAATAATTGAAATGATAAAATTTGTTTTACTGCACAGAAAATCTGCCGTAGAATTAATTAAGAGAATAACCAATGTATTCGTTAGAAATAATTAAGGACTTAAATAAAATAAAAGAAATGCCTAATAAATGGGATTCGCTTATTGAAAAAAGTGGGTCTTTACCGTTGTTTCTTTCTTATGACTGGATTATTAATTGGTTAAACGAGATGGGAGCAGATGTTAAACCGTATGTAGTTATAGTAAAAGAATCAGAAAAAATAACAGGTATTTTACCTCTTGTAATAAAAAAAAGCGTGTTTATTAATAAACTTGAATTTATAGGAAGTAGTGAATCAGATTATCTGGATTTTATAATTGAAAAAGGCAAAGAAAAAACTGTAATTCAATATGTTTTAAATGAATTACAGAAGGATAACACTTGGGATATATGTGAATTAGTGAATTTAAGAGAAGATTCCTGCAATATTGAAATATTGGAAGAGTTGCTGAAAACAGGAGGCTATGCATCAAAAAAAATAAAAAACTGGGATGCAGAATGCCCATATTTAAACATAGAAGGTTCCTGGGATGATTATTTAAATAAAAAGAAAAAGAAAGCTAGGTATAACCTTAAAAGAGAAGTAAGGCTTTTAGAGGAGCTTGGGAATCTTGAGTTTAAAAAAATAACTGAAATAAAAGAAATAGAAAGAATATTGCCGGAATTATTTGAAATATATAATAATAGATGGAAAAGGTATTACACGGGAAGCAGTTTGAATGATTATAAAAAAAGGAGATTTTATAGATTATTAGCTGTTAAATATCAGCAGAAAAATTGGCTGAGCCTGTCAGTAATGAAATTAAACGGTAAAATAGTATCTTTCGCTTTATCATTTATATATAAAAACAAGTATTATTTTTATATGCCGTCTTACGATGTAAAATATTCAAAATATTCTCCAGGCACAATAATGGTGTATTACTTGCTAAAAGAAGCCCATGATAACAAAATTGAAGTATATGACTTTATGAAAGGCAACGAAACTTATAAAAAAAGATGGGCAAATGATTTTATAAGATGTTTTAATATATCTTTTGCAAACAAATGTGTTAAAAGCAGAATGTTATTTAGAATTTATATATTTAGCATGAATGTTAAGCAGGGATTAAGAAAAGCTGTTGTTGCAAGGCACATATTAGGGAATATTTTAAATATAATAAATGAAATAAAAACAAGATATTTCAGTTATGTTCCTCCTGAAGCGGTTTGGCATATTAGTTTAAAAGAAAAAAAAGCAGAGAAGAACACAATAAGAGAAATATATAAATATAATAAGGTGTTAAGATACGGTAGAGAAGCATTGCTGAAATATTTTGACAGTGTAAATATAAATATCGGAGATGAGATGCTGCTACCATCATATTTGTGTGGCTCAATAACGCATGAGATAAAAAAAAGAGGGATAGTAGTGGAATATTATAAGATAAAAGATAATTTTATGGTCGATATAGAAGATATAAAATTAAAAATAAATCATAAAAAAGCATTACTGGTGATTCATTATTTTGGGTTTCCACAAAACATTGAAAGCATAAAGGAAATATGCAGAAACAATAATGTGTTATTGATAGAAGATTGCGCACATTCATTGTTTTCAAAATATAATGATAGATATCTGGGTACATTTGGAGATTCAGGTATATTCAGCTTAAGAAAAACATTGCCCGTTTATGAGGGGAGTATTTTATTGGAAAATAACAAATCTGTGTTTAAAGATGAAGATAGTACAGTCACGAGAAAATACGCTAGCGTAAACAAGGTTTCTATGTTTTCAATGATCACTAAATATTTTGAATATTGCACGGGCATAAGCCCAAGGCCTATATTTTTAAAAAATGAAAATATGAGGAGAAAATATATAATGAATAATGAAAATATTCAAATAGAAGACAATAGAGGAATATCAGGTTTTACACAAATAATATTAGACAAAGTAGATGCCGTAAAAGTGATAAACAAGAGGCGTGAAAACTATATGTTTTATCTTCAGAACATAATAAAAACAGATAAAATAATAATTCCTTTTAACGAATTGCCTGAAGGAATATGCCCTATAGGTTTTCCTGTGTTAGCAGAAAACCGCAACACAATAAGAAAAAAGCTTTTGAATTATGGTATAAATTTAAGAACATACTGGGATTATTTGCCGGAAGATATAAAAGAAGATGAATTCCCTGTGTCCCATAATTTGTCCAAGAAAATAATTATTCTCCCTGTACATCAAGATTTAAAGTTTAAACACATACAAAAGGTAATTGAAAAAATTAATAATGAAATATTTAATTGTTAATGCTGATGAATTTGGGCTTTCTGAAGGTGTAAATAAAGGCATTATAGAAGCCTATAAAAATGGCATAGTAAAAAGTACAACTCTGGTTGTATGCGGAAAAGGATATTCACAGGCAGTAGAGTATTTAAAAAATAACAATGGATTAGCTGCAGGGGTGCATTTAACTCTTACTGACGGAATGCCGATTGCGTCAAATGATAAAGTAATTACTCTTGTGAATAAAGAAAATAAATTTTATAAAAGAGATGAATTTATAAAAAAAATGATGTTAGGAAAAATATCAACAGAAGAAATAAAGACAGAATTTGTTGCACAGATAGATAAAACGAACGCATCCGGTATATCTTTATCACATCTGGATAGCCATCAAAGCACATATATACATCCAAAAATATTTCCAATTGTTATTGAAATAGCAAAAAAATATGGTCTGCCCATTAGATTTCCAATTGATCCTGTTTTTTTAAATAAGAAACCGTCTTTTAAATTTAAAACAAACATTCATATAGCAAAAAAAATACTTTTGAAGGTATTTTCAATTAAACAGAAGAATCAAATGAGGGTTTTGGGAGTAAAAACATCAGATCATTTCAGGACCTATTTTGATTTTCATGCAGATAAAAGAGATTATGAAGAAGCATTTATAAGACTTTTAAGTTCATTAAATGAAGGTGTGACTGAGGTAATGACACATCCGGGATATTGGGATGCAGATTTGTGTGAATGGGTTTACGGAGAAGAAGATAAACTGCTTAGAGAAAATGAATTAAAAGTATTAGTTTCCGACAAGATAAAAAACTATATAAAAGATAATAGTATTGAAGTAATAAATTACAAAAAGGTGAAAATATGAAAATACTGCTTGTAAACCCGCCATTTAGAAGAATGACTGGTATGGCGGATTTTTATTATCCTGCAGGACTGGCATCATTAGCTGCTGTTTGCAAGGATTTAGGCCACGAAGTCATAGTATATGATGTTGACCGTTCAAGTAAAAAACAAGGCAGTTTAAGTTATGGAACAGAATATTACCAAATGGAAAATTATTTAAAAGTTATAAATGACAGTTATAATCCGTTATGGATAGAAATAAGAGAATTCATTTCCAGGTATAATCCGGATATAGTAGGTATAAGAGCGCAGACCACTACTTATATTTCAGCTGCAAAAACAGCAGAAAATACAAAGATGGCTAATAGGAATATTAAAGTAATAATGGGAGGCCCACACCCTACAATCCGTCCTTTACAAGTGTTAGAAGACGAAAATGTTGATTTTGTGGTAACAGGTGAAGGTGAAATTACTTTAAGGGAGTTACTGGATGATATTAAAGTAAATAAAAATGAATATAAAAGTATTCCTGGATTGTATTATAAAGTAAACGGAAAAATTGAAAATACCGGAATAAGGAAGTTTGTTGAAAACGCAGACTTACTGCCTTTACCAGACCGGGCTTCGTTGAAATATTTAAAGAATTATTCCTCAGAAGACCTTGGTGTGATAATGGCTTCAAGAGGATGTCCGTTTTCTTGTTCTTATTGTTTCAGTATGTGGGGTAAAAAAGTAAGGTACAGAACAGTTAAAAATGTCCTTGAAGAAGTAAAACAGGTTAAAAAGAACTATAGTACATATCAGTTTTCATTTAAAGACGATACTTTTACATTAAATAAAAAGTGGATAAATGAGTTTTGCGGGGAATTGCTTTCAAAAAATATAAAAATTAACTGGGATTGCACTACCCGGGCAGACACATTAGATGATGACCTTTTAAGAATAATGAAAAAGTCAGGATGTAATGTTATAAAACTTGGGGTGGAAAGCGGGAGTAAAAAAATTCTAGAAGATTTAAAAAAAGGTGAAACAATGGATGAAATTCGCCAAACAGCCAAACTATTGAATAAACACAATATATATTGGAGTGCCTATTTCATTTTTGGTTTGCCCCAGGAAACCGAAAAAGATATTGAATTAACTTGTGATTTCATGAGAGAATTAAACCCGCCGTATGCATCTATAGGGCCATATAAGGCTTTTCCTAACACAAATCTGTTTAATCAGGGTGTAGAAATGGGTATATTAAAGGAAGATATGCAAAGAGAAGAATATTTTAAGATTAATCCTCTTGATTATTACTACAAAAACCCTGAAAAACGAACAATTACAATAAATAAAGAACAATTTGAAAAAATATCAGAAAAAGTTCTAGGAATATTTGATTCTAACAACAAAAGATTTTATTCTTTGTTTAGAAGAGGCTTAGCAAGAAAAGATGTATATATAAATAACCCGTTGATGCTAAAAAGTGATTTTGGAAAGCTTATAAGCTGGATGAAAAAATGAAAAAATCAAAAATATTGCTTTTAACGTACGGTTGTACTGTAGGCGGGGCAGAAAACCATATTCTGTCACTTGCAAAACATTTGAATAAAGAAAAGTATGATATTACTCTTGGTTATTTTTATGAAAAACCGGATGAAGCCAGGCCTATGAAGGATGATTTTATAAAAACAGGCATAAAAATAATAGATTTTAAAGGTGGGTCGAAGTATGACTTTAGATACTTTTTAAATTATTTAAAACATATTAAGAAAAATAGATTTGATATTATTCATACTCATTTGTTGCGTGCAGATTTTGCCGGTGCTATTGCAAAAAAACTTGGTTATGCATCAATTCTTATTTCATCAATTCACAATACAGAAGAATTTATGAAAAATAAAGTAATGAAGGGCATACAAAAACATTCTCTTTCTTGTGCTGATGAGGTTATAGTAATATCAAAAGCAGTAGGGCAATATTTAAAAGAAACTACAAAAATAAATGAGAACAAACTAAAAACAATTTACTATGGATATACCAGAAAAACTGACAGGTTAGAAGTTAGTGAAAATATAAAAGAAAAATATAATATAACTAAAAATGAGCTGATAATAGGAATGATTGGCAGGTATTGCCAACAAAAAGGGCACAGGTATTTAATTGAATCATTTAAGAAAATATTAAAAGAAGTACCTGAAGCCAGGTTGTTTATAGCAGGACATGGAAATAACGAATATAAAAAGGAAATAATCGAACTTGCAAAAAACCTAGGTGTATCTGAAAAAATAATATTTGAAGGCTATAGGGATGATGTGATAAATCTTATGAATCAATTTGATGTATTTGTTTTACCTTCACTTTGGGAAGGTTTTGGTTTGGTTTTTCTTGAAGCTATGAGTGTAGCCAAGCCGATAGTAGCTACGGACGTAGGACCGATATCAGAAGTTGTAATCAACGGAGAAACCGGTTATTTAGTAGAACCAAAGAATTTTGATGTATTAGCTGAGAAGATAATAATACTGTTAAAAGATATTGAATTAAGGAATAAAATGGGATTGTCCGGTAAAGAACGTTTGGAAAAACAATTCACAATAGAAAAAATGATTTCTGAAACAGAAAAAGTTTATGATCATTGGTTGAATAGAAAAAAGAGTATTGAAGATGAAAAATAAGAAAATTAAAATATTTTATGTTATCACACAAGCAGAATTTGGCGGAGCACAGAAGTATGTGTATATGCTTTCAAAATATATGGATAAAAACAAATATGATGTAAAAGTAATTTGCGGCGATAAGGGCGGATTAATAGAAAAGTTAAGAAATGATGACATAGATGTATTGGTGCTTCCTGAAATGAAAAGGCAAATAAGCCCTTATAATGATTTTAAAGCGTTAATTAAATTATATAAATTATTTAAAATGGATAAACCAGAAATAGTGCATACAAACAGCAGTAAAGCCGGCCTTTTAGGAAGGATATCTGCAAAAATGGCTGGAGTGCCGGTTATTATTTTTACTGCCCATGGTTTTGTTTTTAATGAACCAATGCCAGTTTTAAAAAAATCATTTTATTTACTTGCTGAGTACTTTTCCGGTTTGTTCACCGATATGATAATTTCTGTTTCACGGATGGATTTAAACAGCGCACTTAAAAAAAAGATTATTAGTAAAAACAAAATAAAAGTAGTATATCACGGGTTGGAAAACGAAGAGATAAAAAAAATACAATCATCAAATAAAACCAAAAATAGTATTGGTTTATCTAATGAAAACATAGTTGTAGGAACTATAGCACATTTTTATAAAACGAAAGGGCTTGAATATTTGGTGAATGCAGCTGAGTTTATTGTAAAAGAAGTTAAAAATGTAAAATTTGTTATAATTGGCGACGGAATATTAGAAAAAGAAATAAAAAGTCTCATTATTTCAAAAGATTTAAATGAAAATGTCTTGATGCTGGGTTATAGGCAAGATGCCGTTGAAATAATGAAGATATTTGATATTTTTGTAATGTCATCTATAAAAGAAGGTTTTCCATTCATCCTATTAGAAGCAATGGCTGCCGGAAAAGCAATTGTGGCAACAAAAGTAGGGGGCATTCCGGAGATGATAGAGGACAGGAAGGAAGGCATTTTGGTAAATTCGGGTGATGTTAAGGCGCTTTCAGAAGCAATACTGGGACTAATTAACAATAAAACACTAGCAGATACCTTAGCCAAGAATGCAAGGGAAAAAATAGAAAAGAGATTTTTGTCACAGGATATGATAAATAACACTGAAAAATTATATAATGAACTAATACTAAAAAAGTGTGGAGGTAGTTATGCCGCTTAAAAAAGAGCTTTTGGAGATTTTAGCTTGTCCTGTATGTAAGGGAGATTTGGAGAATGATGAAAAAAATAACATGCTTATCTGCAATAAATGCAAACTTAAGTATCCTGTAAAAGACGATATTCCAATAATGTTGGAAGAAGAAGCACAAAAATTCTAAGCTTGAATTAAAAACAGGGCTGAATATGTTGAAATATATTTTCAGAAAAATATCAAGAAGAAAACTACTATTAGTGTTTATTGATGCAGCGGTGCTTACAGCTGCAATAAACATTTCGTCTTATTTATGGGTAGGCAGTTCAAATTATTTGCAGTTTTATATATATCAAATAATAGGTACAATTATAATCCAGATTTTAGTATTAATGATAAGCGGCCTTTATGAAATAAACAATGATAATGCAAAAACAGGCATTATCTTTAAAATTACAGGTTCTGTAATAGTTGCTTCCGCAGCAATATTGATGATTTTCTTTTTCTTTCCCGAACTAAAATCTCCCAGCAGGCCGATATTCCTTATTAATATATTTGTAAAAACGGTTTTATTATATACCGGCAGAAGATTCTATGCAAAATTATTTGGCATTACTATTAGTAATAATGTTCTTATATTGGGTACTACCGCTATTGCAAGGGCTTTTGTAAGAGAGTTCAAAGAACTGACTCCAACTGGCTATAAAATTATTGGTTTTATAGATGATAAACACGGCACAGAAACACACTTTGAAGGTTATGAAATCTTTGGCAATACAGGCAGATTAAAGGAAATAGTAAAAGAAAAGAAGATAGACCTTGTAATAGTGTCGTTAAAGCACCATGAAAGAAATGAAGAGTTTATTAAAAATCTTATTTCCTGCATGCATTCAGGTATAGAGGTAGAAGATATTTCGCTTTTATATGAAGAAATAACCGGCAGAATACCTTACGAACATTTAAACGATGCCTGGTTTTTAGATACACGTTTTGGTGCAGGTACAATTTACAGAAGATACTTTAAAAAAATACTGGGCAAAGCGATAGCAGCTGTTATTTTGCTTATTACTTCACCAGTTTTCATTATCGCCCTTTTGTATGAATTAGTATTTTCGGGTAAAGTATTTTACACTCAGGAAAGATTAGGAAAATTCGGCAAAAAGTTTAAGATAATAAAATTCAGAACCATGAAACATAAAGCTGAGGAAGAAACAGGGCCTGTCTGGGTAAAAAAGGATGACCCCAGAATTACCCGTTTCGGCAGATTTCTGCGTATTACCCGCATAGATGAACTGCCTCAGCTGATAAATGTACTAAAAGGGGACATGAGCCTGGTAGGCCCGCGACCTGAAAGGGAACACTTTATTAGAAAATTCCAGGAAGAAATACCCTTTTACACATACAGGCTTACCGCTTTTCCGGGCATTACCGGCTGGGCACAGATAAACTGGGGTTATGACGCCAGCGTAGAAGATGTAAAAAGAAAACTTGAATATGATTTATACTACATTAAAAATAAATCTTTTGTACTTGACCTGGTAATTATTTTAAGAACTCTTCAAACGGTTTTCACCGCAAAAGGTAGATAATAAAAAATTATGAATTTAAAACAAACAAACAAACAAACAAACAAACAAATTAGATTATATGACCTACCCGGAAGATGCCATTTATAAAACCATCCTTGTAGTTGACGATAAAAAAACAATTCATTATACAATAGAACAATTATTTCTCAATGCCTACAATGTTGTTAATAATTATCTATTGCGATTAGTTAACATATATGTTAATATAATGCCATGAAATGGGAAGAGTTAATTAGAGTTACCAGGAATCTGCCAGTTATTGATACTGAAACCTTGCTTACTGGTGTTTCCAATTCAGAATCTACTAAAGTTCAGCTGAGCCGATGGACAAAATCGGGAAAACTCATTCAACTCAAGAAGGGTATTTATCTTTTGTCAAAAGATTATAGAAAAATTGACATTTATGAGCCCTATATTGCCTCGCTTCTTAAGAAACCTTCCTATATTAGTTTAGAAAAAGCGTTTGAACATTATGGTTTGATTCCTGAAGCTGTTAATGTATATACTTCAGTTACTCCTAAACGACAGGGGAGATTTGTTTCTGAACCAGGAACCTTTGATTATAAACATATTCAAACTTCACTGTTCTGGGGATACGATTCTGTTACGGTGAATAAACAAACTGCATTTATTGCAGCTCCCGAAAAAGCTTTGCTTGATTATTTCTATCTTAAGGGGATGAATATTTCATTGGAATATTTAAAAGAACTAAGGCTTCAGAATGTTGAAAAGATTAACCTCAAGAGGTTATTTGAATTTGCTGATAAATTCAAAAGGCCGGGAATCACAAAAATTGCAGAAATACTCAAAAAATATATTATTTCTTTTAAAAATGAGGAAAAATCCTTATGAAAGATTATGTCCTTGAACTTGTTTCTAAAAAGTCAGGGCTTAACACAAAGTTGAATACAATGAGGGAATACCTTCAGGCATATGTTTTAAGGATTTTACATGATGAAGGTGTATTCAGGTCAACCTCGTTTGTTGGCGGTACGGCTTTAAGGTTTTTGTATGATCTTCCACGTTTCTCGGAAGACCTGGATTTTTCAAGTACAAAAAATAACAAGGACTATTCCTTTTTAGATTTAATTAAAAAAATAAAGGAAGAATTTACTCATGCTGGTTACGAAGTCGCTGTTTCCTACAATGATAAAAAAACAGTTCAACATGCTTTTATTAAATTTAAGGGATTAATGCACGAAGCGGCCATTTCTCCGTTTAAAGATCAACATTTTTCCATTAAACTTGAAATTGACACGAATCCTCCTGTTGGAGCTGTTTTAAAGCCGTATATTGTGAATAAATATTTTCCATTATCGTTTTTATCATATGATAATGCTTCGCTTTTTTCAGGGAAAGTGCATGCGGTGTTGTGCAGGAAATATACTAAGGGCCGTGATTTTTTTGATTTGGGATGGTACCTTTCTAAATGGAAAGATTTAGTTCCTAATTTTGGCTTACTTAACAATGCGCTTGTACAAACTGATTGGAAGGGAGAAATTCCTAATCCGGAAAACTGGCGTTTACTATTACGTGATGCTGTCAATAAGACAGATTGGTCTAAGGTAAAAAAAGACGTAGAGAATTTTCTTGAGAATGAATCAGATATCAAGGTTTTCACAAAAGAGAACGTTTTGGGTATAATCGGGTAGTATATATTTTAATGTATTTATTTTGACAAACTATCAAAAACATGCTATTTTATCCTTCCAGAACACAAATAATAAACTATAGGAAACTCAAATGATTGAAAAACTTATTAAATTTTTAGGTGGGATTGTAATATACCTTATTTCTAAAACGGGTTATTGGGGTATTGTTATTGCTATGGGCATAGAAAGCGCCTGTATACCGTTGCCTAGCGAAATTATTATGCCGTTTTCAGGTTATCTGGTAGCTACCGGCAGGTTTACATCAGTATATGGTCCCTGGATGGCATTGGTTTATGTTTCTGCTGCAGGTGCTTTTGGGTGCGTAATAGGTTCAATAATTGCTTATGTTGTAGGTTTGCGCGGCGGCAGGCCGTTTCTGGAAAAATATGGTAAATATATACTGATTTCAAAGCATGATATGGATAATGCAGACCGTTGGTTTGCTAAATACGGTCAAATGTCAGCTTTTATCAGCAGAATGCTTCCTGTTATAAGGACTTTTATTTCTTTGCCGGCAGGTATAGGCAGAGTACCATTTGTAAAATTTGTAGTTTATACTTTTGTAGGTTCTTTTCCGTGGTGTTTTTTGCTGGCATATATAGGTTATGAGTTTGGTAAACGTGTAAATACGTTTATTGAATGGGAATTACTGCTTAAGGATAAACTGGGCAAATGGATGCATGCAGTTGATGCAGTTATTATAATTGTAATTTTAGCCGGTATTGTGTGGTTTGTAAAACGCCATCTTTCGCATAGGAAAACCGAAGTAAAGAGTAAATAGTAAAGAGTAAAGAGTCCGTCCTGCCACACTGGATGGGACCTCGTCTGATAATGCAAGACGGGTAAAGAGTAAATAAAATATTGTGTCGTCCTCTCGAAAGCGGGGAACCACAAAGAAGTAAGGCAAATGGATGCCCGGGTCAAGCCCGAGCATGACAAATTTGCTAAATATCTAAAGATGACCCATTAGACTTTGCCCTTCAATTTCAATCAGAGAATAAAAGTAACATACCATCAATTCAGCGTTTAGAGTTTTCTTTCATATTATTCAAACTTCAGGCTTTCAGTCTTCTTATCAAAACCAACCTTTATTTTATTTAAGACTTCATTTTTATTTTCTGGAACTCCGGATAGTATTTTCTGAGAAAGCGCGTTTACAATGTATCTCTGCACCGCTCTTTTCAGCGGTCTGGCGCCATACACATCGTCATAGCCTTCTTTTGCAAGAAACTCTTTTACTTCATCTGCCGTTTCCAGGACAAAACCCTGTTCTTCCAGCCGTTTATTTAACTGTGCCAGCTGAATATCCACAATTTCACGGATATTTCCCGGAGTTAACCTGTGAAAAACTACTATTTCATCAACCCGGTTTAAAAACTCCGGCCTGAAATATTTTTTCAGTTCATCAGACACCTTATCATTAAACTTTCTGTCAGCTGTTTTATTGTCATTATTAAACCCCATTTCCTTGGTAATAAACTCCGTGCCTATATTGGAAGTCATAATAATCAGCGTGTTTTTAAAATTTACCACTTTTCCTTTGCCGTCAGTCAGCCTGCCGTCATCTAAAATCTGCAGGAGCACGTTAAACACATCGGTGTGCGCTTTTTCAATTTCATCAAACAGTATTACAGAGTAAGGCCGCCTGCGGATAGCTTCCGTAAGCTGGCCGCCCTCATCATAACCCACATAGCCCGGGGGCGCGCCTAAGAGCCTGGCTACAGTATGTTTTTCCATATATTCAGACATGTCTACGCGGACAATATTTTTTTCATCATCAAACAAATATTCCGCCAATGCTTTTGCCAGCTCCGTTTTACCGACACCCGTCGGGCCCAGAAATAGAAATGAGCCTATGGGTTTATTCGGGTCTGCCAGCCCTGAGCGGGACCTTCTGATAGCATTGGATACCAGTGTTATGGGTTCATTCTGGCCGATTACCCGTGAATGGAGAATATCTTCCATTTTTATCAGTTTCTGGGTTTGGGTTTCCAATAGTTTGGTTAAGGGTATATTGGTCCATTTGGATACAACTTCTGCAATATCTTCTTCATCCACTTCTTCCTTTAATATTTTCGTAGTTTTTTGAAGTTTTTGCAGTTGTTCATTTTCATTTTCCAGTTCTTTCTCCAGTTGGGGCAGTGTGCTGTAGCGGATTTCTGCTACCTTACCTAGATTGCCTTCTCTTTCCAGTTGTTGTTCCTGTATTTTTAATTTTTCCAGTTTTTCTTTTGCTTTGCCGATATTTTTTATTAATTTTTTTTCTTTTTTCCAGTGCGAACTTATTTTTTCATGATGGTTTTTAAGTTCTTTTAATTTCTCATCAATTTCCTTTATTTTTTGCGGTTCTTTGCCCACCGCCTGTTTTTCTATTTCCAGCTGGCGGATTTTCCTTTCAATGGTATCCAGTTCAGCCGGCATAGAATCTATTTCTATGCGCAGTTTTGACGCCGCTTCATCTATAAGGTCAATGGCTTTATCCGGCAGAAAACGATCTGTAATGTAGCGGTCTGAAAGTTTGACAGCAGAAATAAGCGCGGAATCTTTAATTTTTATGCCATGGTGCAGTTCATACTTTTCTTTAAGGCCGCGCAAAATAGCTACAGTATCTTCCTGGGAAGGCTCGCCAATCATTACCGGCTGAAACCTTCTTTCCAGGGCGGCATCTTTTTCAATATATTTTCTGTATTCATCCAGCGTGGTGGCGCCTATACAGCGCAGTTCACCGCGCGCCAGCATGGGTTTAAGCAGGTTAGATGCATCCATAGAGCCTTCCGCAGACCCTGCGCCTACAATGGTGTGCAATTCATCAATAAAAAGGATTATGTTTCCCGCACTGTCATTTATTTCCTTTAATACGGCTTTCAGGCGGTCTTCAAATTCGCCGCGGTATTTGGTGCCGGCTACCAGAGCGCCCAGGTCTAACTGCATGATACGTTTTTTCTTCAAGGATTCAGGCACGTCGTTTGACACTATCCTTTGCGCCAGACCTTCAATTATGGCGGTTTTGCCTACTCCGGGATCTCCGATAAGAACCGGGTTGTTTTTTGTTCTGCGGGAAAGTACCTGTATGGCGCGCCTTATTTCGTTGTCTCTGCCTATTACGGGGTCAAGTTTGTTTCTTTGCGCCAGCTCTGTCAGGTCTTTGCCGTATTTTTCAAGCGGCTGAAATTTAGCTTCCGGGTTCTGGTCTGTTACTCTCTGGCTGCCGCGCAGTGTCTGCAGGCTCTGGTAAACCTGTTCTTTGGTGACGCCGGTTTTTTTGAGTATTTTTGCCGCTTCGCCGTTTTCTTCAAGCAGGGAAAGAAGAATATGTTCAACGGAGACGTATTCGTCTTTTAGCTTTTTTGTTTCATCTACTGCCAGATCAAAAACTTTTTTTGTTCTGGGGGATAAATAGAGCTCCGCCATGCCTGTAACTTTTGGCACGGTTTCAAGGTGGGCGTGTATTTCGTTTTCTATGTGTGTGGAATCCGCCCCTATTTTTTCAACTATCTGGTATACAAAGTCTTCCTTGGTTTCCAGCAGGGAAAGCAGGATATGTTCGGGCAGGAGCTGTTGGTTCTGGTTTTCCTGCGCTATGTTCTGGGCCTTTTGCAGGGACTCCTGGGCTTTAAGGGTAAATTTGTTGAACATCATGATAAACCTCCGGTAACAGTTAATTGAATAATTTGTTTTATGTTTTTGCTATACACATAATCACGTATTCACTTATTCACTATCACTGGTTAGATGCGTAGATGGGAGTTTGGATTCAGGTTTAAGGAATGGTTTTTGCTGAATTTTAAAATTCAAAAATCAAAATAAATAAATCTTTTCTTTTTTTAAACAGTTTATTCGTGATTCTTTATAATTTTTATCTGCAAAAAAGCAGATATCGGTTAATTAAACCTAAATTTTCAAAACTCCTCAACAGGTAAATAATAGTTTCGTCAAACAGTTGAAAATTTACTGGTTTGAATTAACCTAAAATTATAATATCACTCAAAACTGTTTAATTTGCTTTTCACAAAACAACGAAATAATCATTGAGGCAAGGAAATGATGGAAATTAGAGCTGTTTTACCAGAGGGACTTCGTTACAATCCGGGAATATGGGGCATTTTATGCAGTCTGTCCATACTTTGTGGGGCAGAGTGTCGCGGGAAACTATATGGTAGCCGATTTTTTTAAAGAATTCCGGTATAAGGGTAAGCGCAAATACTTTTTTTACGCCTAATTTTTTTGCTTCTTTGTGGCAGGCTTTCATAAGCTCCAATCCGTAGCCTTTGCCTTTGGTTTTCGGGTCAACTGCAAGTGAACGGATTTCTGCCAGGTCTTCCCAGGTTACATGCAATGCGCAGCAACCGACTATCTTTTTATTTTCTTCTGCTACATAAAAATCAGACAAATGGTCATAAATTTCACTTAGTGCCTTGGAAAGCATAAGTTTTTTGCTGGCATAGTTATTTATCAGTTTGTGCATTGTGGGGACATCCTGCACTTTAGCTTTGCGAATAGTCATAGGGGTTTTACTCCTTCAATGCCTTTTTTAAAGGCCTCAATGTTTAATTTTACAAGTTCAGGTTTTTTAAAAGTTGATTCAATGGCTTTAGCCATATATTCTACAGAGATTAGTTTCTTTATTCCTTCATAAGCGCCCAGCATAACCATGTTGGCGCACCTGATGTCGCCCAGTTCCTGTGCAATATCCGTAGCAGGTATAGCATAAGAGGCGGTTTTTGCTTTTACGGGTTTTGCCGATACATCAACAAGAGATGAATTTATTACAAGCAGTCCTCCCGGGTTTAACCGCGGGATAAACTTGTTATAAGACTGGGTATTCATTACCAGCATAGATCTGACATTGCTTACTGTTGGGGAACCAATGGCTTCATCAGAAATTATTACGGTGCAGTTGGTTGTGCCGCCGCGTATTTCAGCACCATAACTGGGGTAAAAGGTTACCTGCAGGTTTTTCTCTGCCACAGCTTCCGCCAGGGTTTTACCCAGGGACAAAATGCCCTGCCCGCCTGCTCCTGCAATAAATATTTCGTCACGCATAGTTTTATTATACAATTTCTGGTTTAAAAATCAAAAAATCAGAGAATTCAGATAATGCGATTATAGGTTTATATGAAAAGTAACATTTGTAGCTGCAACCTTTAAGTTGCGAAACGCTAATCACGTAGCCACTTATTCACTTAACCACTGAATTTAGAATATCAGCGCCAGTACAGCCACGCCCAACGCAATAAGCGGGGTCCATTTATAAGAGGCTATCTTTTCAATTCCGTTTTCTTCTTGAAGGGTTGTTTCTTGTGCGTTTTTTGCCTGCTGTATTCCTATTTTTTCCTGTATCCTGCTGAGGTCTTTTTTTATAAGTTCCAGGTTTGACTGGAAATCGTTGAGTTTTTCTTCTACATTTAATTCTATGGCAGGCGCATTATTGGTTTTACGGATATTTTCCATATTTATCTTATCCTGCTCTTTTACTTTGTCTATTTTGGTTTCGTTTTTAAAACGCTCCAGCTGAACCTGCAAATCCGCTATTTTTCTATTTAAATCTGTAAGCGCGAGGTTCCCTTCTTTTACACGTTCTTTTAGCTCTGATTGTTCATAGGTAAAGGTTTTACTGGATTCTTCAACCATAACATTCAGGGCTTCAATATCGGTAAATAGTTTTTCGGTTTTTGTATTTAATATTTTTATTTCCTGTTTTATAGCGGTGTCATTGTATGCTGCAGCTGAAGCAGTTGAAGAAGGTGAAGAAGTTTTTTTTGCAGGGCCTGCGCAGTAAGCGTTTAAAGCGGCAACGGTAATTAAAAGCATTAAAACTGCGGTTTTTTTCAGCAGATTTAACGTATCAGAAAAATCTTTTGGGGGTTTGGCAATGAAGGCTTTTTCTTTTCTGGTTTCCGGGTGAATGATATTAAGTTTCCAGGCGTGCAGCATATGCCTTTTTGCCCTTAATATTTCAGATTCTGCCTGCGATTCCTGCGTAAAATACAGTTTGTCACCCAGAATGGGGTGGCCTATGGATGTCAGGTGCACGCGTATCTGGTGCGTTCTTCCGGTTAAGGGGTGTACTTCAAGCAGTGAATTGTTTTTGAATTTTTCTTTGACTATAAAATCAGTCATGGCTTCTCTCCCGTTTCCTATTCTGAATTTCTTTTTATCAAAACAATCCCTGGTGATTTGTTTGTCTATATGGCCTTTTTTTTCTGTAAAAGTGCTGTGAGCCAGTGCCAGGTAGGTTTTATCTACGGTTCTGTTTTTAAACTGTTTCATAAGGCTGAACTGGGACTTGGGGTTTTTGGCAATAACTAAAACACCGGATGTTTCTTTATCCAGCCGGTGCACTATACCGAGGCGCTGGGAAGTAATGCCTTTGCGTTCCCTGGCTATGATATCGGCTATGGTAACTTCAGTAAAATTTACTCCGGCTGAGTGAACACTTATGCCCGGCTGCTTGTTAATTACAAGAATTGATTCATCTTCGTGCAATATGTCCAGCGGGCAGTTTGAAAAATCAACGTCGCGGTGTTCCGGAAACGATATATTAATGGTATCAGAATCCATCGGAATTCTTGAAATTTCTGTTTTTTTGCCGTTTAAGAGGACTAATCCGTCTTTTATAAGTTTCTGAAAATAATTACGCGAATAATCCGGAAAAATTCCCGCTAGATACGCGTCAATTCTTTTGTTTCCTTTTATTACTTTAAGTTCTTTTTCCATAAATAAATTAAGGCCCCGCTTAGTAAAGCAAAGATAACGATGGATAGAGTCTGCGAAGGGTAAAGCCTGGTGAAAAGAAACATTCCGCGGTCATCGCCTCTGTAAAACTCAATTATAAATCTCCATACGCAATAAAGCATAGTTGAAAGCATAAACACTTGCCCGTGAAACTTTTTCCTGCCGTAAAACAGTTGTCCGGCAAGGAAAAGCGTAAAACAAAACAGTGATTCATAAATTTGTGTGGGAATCAGCAGTATGTTTAACGGCGCAAAGGATTTCGGGTTTGAAAAAACAATTCCCAGCGGTCCTGTCGCGGGTTTGCCGTAGCAGCAGCCCGCGCAAAGACAGCCAATTCTGCCTATAGCAAGCCATAAAAAGGCAGGGGCAATAAAAATGTCAGCTAATTGCCAGTAATTGAGCTTATTTTTCTTTACGTAGTAAATGGATGCCAGCAGGCCTGTAATAACACCGCCGTAAAGCACCAGCCCGCCGGACCACACATACAGTATTTCAATTAAATTGTTTCTGTAATAATCCCAGCTGAGAATAACATACAAAACTCTGGCACCTATAATACCAGAAATAAGCAGATAAAAGTTCAGGTCCATTATGATATCTAAGTTAAGAGCTTCTTTTTTTGCCCTGCGCTGGGTAAAGTAGAGCGCGGCAAGAAAACCAATAGCTATAAAGAAACCATAGGATTTAATGGATATGGGGCCGATTGTTAAAAGTTCTGGAAACATAATTTTTAAAAATAGTGGTTATGTGATTAGTTGTTAAGTGGTTAGTTAAGGTTTTGCTAACCGCGTATTTACTTAATCACGCATTCAATTTTTTATCGTTTCTTTTTAAAATAAACGATAAAAACAATAGTATACCGCCGATAGTTATGCAGGAGTCCGCTGCGTTAAAGACCGGAAAAAAGTGGAAATCAATAAAATCTACCACTTTGCCTACAAAAATCCTGTCAATCAAATTTCCAAACGCACCGCCGTAAATAAATACCAGTGCTGCGGGGGTTGTTTTGCTGCCAAGTTCCGTAAGGCTCTTCTGATTATAAATGAAAACACCGATTATAGCAATCATTACAAATATTAAAATAAGGTTTGAATAATCTTTGTTTTGAAATACGCCGAAGGCAATGCCGGTGTTATGAATGTACGTTAAGGAAAGAAAAGAAAAAATATCCTTTGATTCATAAAGCGCCAGGTTGGTTTTTATAAGGTATTTGGTGAACTGATCTATGAAAACCAGCGCTGCTATGGCGCCTATCTGTAAATAATTCATAAGTTTTGAGCTTCTACGGCAGTTTTGCATTTCGGGCATAACCCTTCGGCATCCGGCCTTGTAGAAAAATTCCAGCATCTGGGGCATTTGGTGCCGTCTGCGGGTGTTACAACTGCCTTGTTTTCTGATTTAGTATCTGAAGCGGTTTTCAGCTCTACCTGGGACACTATAAATACTTCCGGTATGCCTGGTTCATATTTTTTTAGCAGGGTATAGGTTTCCGGGTTCAGGTCAAAGATTAATTTTGCATCCAGAGAACTGCCTATAATGTTTGCTTTTCTGGCGGTTTCCAGCTCTAAGTTGGTTTTTTCTTTCAGCTCAAGGAGTTTGGTCCAGTCATCAAGGAGCTGTTGTGAAAAATATTTTTCATTTATTTCAGGAATTATTTCCGCAAAAATGCTGTCAGAAGTTTCATTGATATTTTTTGATTCCTGCCTGAGTGTCTGCCAGGCTTCTTCCGCGGTGAAAGAAAGAATGGGGGAAACAAGTTTAAGCAGAGTGGTTAATATTTCAAAAAGCACTGTTTGGGCACTGCGCCTTTCAGGTGAATTTGCGCCGAAAGTATATAAACGGTCTTTCAGTATGTCCAGGTAAAAGCCTGACAGGTCCAGTACGCAGAAGTTGTTTACCAGATAAATAACCTGGTGAAACTCATAGTTATCATAAGACTTGGTAACTTCCTTATTAAGCCTTGTAAGACGCAGGAGCATCCATTTATCAACTTCCAGTAGTTTTTCATAGGGGACTTTATTTGCGGTAGTATCATAATCGCTCAAATTGCCCAGCGTAAAACGGATAGTGTTTCGTATTTTTCTATAAGTTTCCACAAGGCGCTGGATAATTTCTTTGGATATTCTGATATCTTCGCTGTAATCGCTGGAACTGACCCAGAGGCGCAGAATTTCAGCGCCGAAATTTTTAATAATTTCCTGAGGGGCCACTACGTTACCCTGGGACTTTGACATTTTCTTGCCATCGCCGTCTACTACAAACCCGTGGGTTAATACGGTATTATACGGGGCCCGGCTGTGCAGCGCTACGGAAGGAATCAATGATGTTTGAAACCACCCGCGGTGCTGGTCACTGCCTTCCAGATATATGTCAGCCGGCCAGTGCAAATTGAAATTTGAGTTTTTAGTTAGTACCGCTTCATGAGATACACCTGAGTCAAACCAGACATCAAAAATATCGTTTTCTTTCTTAAATTTGTTTTCACCGCATTTGCACGTGAAGCCCTTAGGCAGAAAATCTTCTATAGGCCTTATAAACCAGCAGTCTGCTGATTCCTGTGCTGTAAATTTTTCAAAGTTATCAATAATGGTTTTGTTAAGCATTACTTCGCCGCATTTTTCACAGTAAACAGCCGGTATAGGCACGCCCCAGTGCCTTTGCCTGGATAAGCACCAGTCCGGCCTGTTTTCCAGCATGGCGGTAATTCTTTTAATCCCGTATTCCGGCACCCATTGTACATTTTTTACTGTATCCAGCAGAGCTTTACGCAGAGCGTTGTGTTCAATGTTCATAAACCACTGGTAAGTGGCGCGGAAAATTACAGCGTGCTTACAGCGCCAGCAATGCGGGTATGAATGCGTCAGTTTATCTTCAAATACCAGAGCGCCGGTAGAGTTAAGTTTTTCAATAATAAGCGGATTTGCGTCAAATACTTTCTGGCCTTTAAAATCCGGCACTTCATCCGTAAACATACCTCTGTCATCTACCGGTGAAATAACCGGCAGTTTATACTTTAATCCTACATGGTAGTCATCGGCGCCGTGGCCAGGGGCAATATGTACTACGCCGGTGCCGTCTTCCATGCTTACAAAATCTGCCAGAACCCCTGTTGATTCGCGGTCAAGAAGAGGATTTTTGCATTTTATCTGTTCCAGGTCTTTGCCTGAAAATTCTTTTAAAACTGAATAATCCGTATCTTTGATTTTTTCCATCACGGTTTTCAGTAGTTTTTGTGCTATTATCAAGTTTCCGCGGCTGGTTTTTACAAGCACATACTTTTCATCTTTATTAAAAGCTATCGCCACATTTGCAGGAAGTGTCCAGGGGGTGGTGGTCCAAATGAGGACGTAAGTGGCAAGTGGTAAGTGGTAAGTGGATAAAGAACTGTCCGTAACCTGAAATTTTACAAACACGGAGTGGGAAACATGGTCTGCGTACTCTACTTCGGCATCTGCCAGGGCGGTTTCACAGGTGGTGCACCAGTAAATAGGTTTTTTTGACCGGTAGATAAAACCTTTTTCTACCAGTTGCCCGAAAATTTTTATAATAGTTGCTTCATAATCGTTGGTCATGGTTAGGTAGGGGTTGTCCCACTGCCCTAAAATGCCAAGGCGGATAAATTCATCTCTCTGGATATTTACAAACTTCATGGCAAATTCTTTTGCTTTTTTGCGGAACTCAACTTTATCAATCTGTCTTTTGCTGATTTTCAGTTCTTTAAAGAGCTGGTGCTCAATAGGCAGGCCGTGGCAGTCCCAGCCGGGCACATAGGGTGTGGAATAACCGCGCATAGATTTATATTTGACTACAATGTCTTTTAAAATTTTATTAAGCGCATGGCCTATGTGGATGACGCCGTTGGCATAAGGCGGGCCGTCATGCAGTACAAACTGTTTATCGCTTTTATTTAGTATTTTTGCATAGGTTTTTGATTTATTCCAGTGTTCAATAATTTTAGGTTCCATTACAGGCAGGTTTGCCTTCATAGAAAACTGGGTTTTAGGAAGATTTACTGTTTTTGAATAATTCTTTTTTTCGGTATTGTCCATTTTGTGTCCGCCTTCGCTAATAGGGTAATAGATTTTAGTGATGATTACTATTTTTTTGTTTGTTATCCTCTCCTCCCGGGGAGGATTGAGGTGAGGGAATGGATGTTTTATCTATATTTCAATTATTTCGCATTTCAGGGTTTGCAAATCAAGCACTGCTGCGGTGCTTTTGCCGTGAAGCCAGCCGCAGGCTTCCCCGGGGTTGATAATCAGGGTTTTGCCTTGTGTTTTTATTTCTGCAATATGGGTGTGGCCGTAAATAATAACATCGTATTTCCCGGAATCAGCCAGTTGGGCAAGCAGTTCCGGCTCATGCATCATTAATATTTTTCTGTCTTCAAGAGTGGTTTCAAAATATCTTTCGGACACGGTGCCTGTTTCTTTCAGTTTTTCGCGCAGTACCTTTTTTTCACCGTCATTATTGCCGAAAACCAGGTGCATTTTGCTTTTAAGGTTTTTTAATTCTTTCAGTGTTATGGGTGATATCAGATCACCTGCATGGAAAACCGCGTCAACACCGCTGCTGTTGAACAACTCAACAGCCCTGGAGATTTTAGGCATATTTTCGTGCGTGTCCGCAATAATTCCTATTTTCATATTATTGATAATAATGGTCCATTATATCTATACCGCGCCTATCAAACTGTTCAAAGAAATACTTTAATACTTCTTTGGTTGTGTAAACATCAGCCAGGGCACGGTGTTTTTCTTTGGGAGTGATGTTGAGCAAGTCAGCAATACTCTGAAGTTTATTTGAAGGAAAATTAAAAAATTTCCTTGCAATTTTAAGCGTATCCATTACCGGGTTGTCCGGCATGGGCAGGCTCATCATGGCAAGTTCGTGCCGTAAAAACTTAAAATCAAAAGGAACATTATGGCAGACTATAATCCTGTCTGAAAAATGTTTTAATATCTTGTCAGCCACCTGTGAAAATTTGGGTGCATCCGCTACCATTTCATCGGTTATACCGTTTATCATGCTGGCAGACGGGTTAATAGGCATGGAGGGATTTATCAGCGTACTGTAACGTTTTTTTATAATAAAGTCATCCGTACAGAGTATGCCTACTTCACAAATCCTGTCGCCGTTTGAGGGGCTTAAACCGGTAGTTTCTACGTCAAAAAATGCCAGTTTCATAAGTATGGCACTAATTATATAAATTATTACCCCGAAAAACAATGTTTGGGCGTTGAAACACGAAGAAATGTTCGTTGACTTTGGAGTCAGGAAAAGATAAAATCAAACTCATGAAATACACCAGAGAAAATGTAATTTTCACTGACAAGCAGGTACCGGTGAAATTGAGTTATGTTAATACACCGTTAGCCCGAAGCGTTTCTTTTTCCTACCATGACAGCATAGAAATTCAGTACATATTTTCCGGAAAATGCACCTACTTTATCAGAAATAAATTATACGAGCTTGAAAAAAACGATTTGCTGATAATTCACAATAACGAACCTCATTGTTTTGTTAACAGTCCGAAAATAGAAAAACTCTGCCTGATTATATCCAAAGACTTTTTAAAGAACATTGAAAACAAACAAATCAATTTGAAACCGCTGTTAACCTGTAGAAAAGGATTTGCACACAAAGTGCGGTTCCCCGACCCTGCCGAAACAGAACTGCTGGTTGTGCTTAAACAGCTTATAAAAGAATACGAAGACATTAAATCAAACAGACAGCCGTTTTCAGGCCGGTTGGTTTATCTGTTTTCAATGATTTTAAAATATCACTCCGAAAAGAAAACAATCAATAAAAAGCCTGCCCTAAACACCAGTCAGCAGAAATACGTTAAGGAAGCCCTTTATTTTATAGATCAAAACTATACCCGGGATATTGATCTTAACGATTTAGCTAAAGCAGTGCATATAACACCAACTTATTTCAGCCATCTTTTCAAGAAACTTACCGGCAACACCTTTAAGGATTATCTTATAAACAAAAGAATTTCTTTTGCAAAAGAGCAGATAGCAAAAAACCCTACGGAGAAGATTATTTCAGCAGCGCTTTTTTCAGGATTCAGTGATTTAAGCAATTTTAATCATGTATTTAAAAAATTGGTAGGTACTACGCCTTCCGAATATCGTAAAATACACCAATAAAAAATATAAGATTTTCCAAGATTGTCATTTATTTTCAGGGGGATTAGATGAACTCAAAAGAAAGATTTATGAAAGCGTTTAAAAACGAAAAGCCGGACAGGATACCTGTATTTGAGCAGTCTTTTTATTCCGATGTGGCAGCAAAAATAATCGGCCGTGAAGCATTTACCGGCGGCACGAGCCTCCATTTTGAAGAGTCAAAAGCCTGGTATAACGGCGAAGCGGCCCATAAAGAGTTTGTGGATAAGATGCGCGAAGACGTGTTAGAGCTTTACAAGGTCCTGGAATTTGACGCGATACACGTCCCCTGGAGATTAACAGAAAAACCTGCAAAAAAAATTGACGAATATACATTTTTCTACGGTGATGAAAAAGCAGACTGGGTATTAAGAAGGTATGACCCGGGTTCTAAAACCTTTGGAGATGTGGATTCAAGCGAAAGAAACCAGACGGCAGAGGATATAGAAAAATATGTGGAATCACTGGAGAAAAGTTTCACTGAAAAAATTACAGCTGAAGATTTCCGGCCTGCCTACGAAGATTTAAAGTATTATGCTTCAAAAGTCGGTAAAAACCTGGCAGTGGCAGGCGGTTCAGGTATTTATATTTCACCCACACAGGCCTGGCTGGAAGCTATATTACTGTATCCTGAAATGGTAGAGCGTTACCTGGACTGGATGGTAAAAGTAGAGAAAAAGAGAATTAAGATACAGCAAGAAATCGGAGTAGATGTTTTTTGGGCAGGCGGCGACATGGCGGATAAAAATGGCCCTCTATATTCACCGAAAGTATTTGGCAAAATGATAATGCCCAGATTAAAAGAAATATGCGACTACTGCCACAGCCTGGGACTGTTTTACCTTTTCCGCAGTGATGGCAATATCTGGCCGGTAGCTGACGAGATATTTAGCAAAGCCGGGGCAGACGGTTACGGCGAAATTGATTACAGCGCAGGTATGAGGTTTAAAGACTTAAGGCAGAAATTTCCTAAACTTACGCTCTGGGGCAATGTCAGCTGCGGTGATGTGCTTTTTTCCGGAACAAAACAGCAGGTTATTGATATTACCAAAGAATGCATAGAGGCCACAGGCGGCATTGGCGTGATTATCGGCTCGTCAAATTCCGTTTTGCCGGGCACGCCGGTAGAAAATGTTTTGGCCATGTATGATACGGCAAAAAAATATAAACTATAAGTAAATTCCCATTAACACGCCTGTGAAACTCTTCACAGGCGCCTTTCTATAACCAATCGTAAAAAAAACCAATAAAATCGTAAATAATACCAGGATTATCTCCTGATTTCATAGTATAATTATAACAGAAGGAAGGGAGTTGAATTCCCTCCCCGGGAGGTAACACAAAATGGAAAAAAAAGTCGGTTTTGGAATTATTGGCTGCGGGACTATTTCTCGTCATCACACTAACGCGGTGATGGAAAATGCGGAGGCGAAGTTAATTGCGGTATGCGATCAAAATGAGGAAGCGGCAAAAGAATTAGCCGTGGAATACGGTGTTAAATATTACACCGATTACAGGAAAATGCTTGAAGATAAAGAGATTGATGCTGTTTCCATATGCACCCCAAGTTTTCTTCACCCGGAACAGGCGATAGCAGCAGCGCAGGCGGGAAAACATGTATTAACAGAAAAGCCGATGGCAATAAACCTTGAAGATGCAGACAAAATGATTAAGGCCTGCAAAAAGGCTAACGTAAAATTAGGCGTTATTTTCCAGAGAAGAACCCAGTCCGCTTTTAAACGCATAAAAAAAGCTGTAGAAACCAATGAACTCGGAAAAATTGTTTTAGGTGATGCCTGTATGAAATATTACCGCAGTCAGGAGTATTATAATAGTGCTGGCTGGCGCGGAACCTGGAAGTTTGACGGTGGCGGTGCGCTGATGAACCAGGGAATTCATTTTATTGACTTACTGCAGTGGATCATGGGCCCGGTGGATACGGTGTTTGCTCAGGCAGGGGCACTGGTAAGGAAGATAGAAGTAGAAGATACTTCTGTGACTGTAGTAAAATTCAAAAATGGAGCGTTCGGCACCATTACCGGTACCACTTCAGTGTTTCCTCCTATACAACGTTTGGAAATTCACGGTGAAAAAGGTTCAATAATTGTAAATGATGAAGATATAACCAAATGGGATATGCTGGGGCCGGATGATAAAGCGGTAAGCCAGCTGGAGAGCATGAAAAGCGATACACAAAATCCTGGCATTGACCCAAAAAATGTAGGCAAGGAAGGCCACTCAATGCAGGTTGCTGATTTTATTGATTCAATAAAAACCGGCAGGGAACCGATGACCAACGGCGAAGAAGGAAGAAAATCATTGGAATTGATTCTTGCTATTTACAAGTCGGCAAAAACAGGTTTGCCGGTTAAATTATCTTGAGGATACCATGGACAAAACAATAAAAGCAGCAATAATAGGATTAGATACCAGTCATACCCTTGAATTTACGGAAAGATTGCAGTCTCCGGAGTGTGAACCGGAGCAGAAAGTTACCGGAATGGAAATAACTGCCTGCCTGCGGTTTGCAACGCCTTTTCAAAATGACGAAGGGCTGGATAAAAGACAAAAAGAGATGGAAGGCTGGGGCGTAAAAGTAACAAAAGATTTTTCGGAAGCGGTTGTAAATTGCGATGCCGTTATGATAGAAATAAACGACCCCTCACTGCATCTTGAGTATTTCAAAAAATGCGCGGAGCTTGGCAAACCTATATTTCTTGATAAACCGCTGGCGGATAATATTAAAAACGGCAAAGAAATACATGATATTGTAAAAAAGAAAAATTTGAGAATGTTTTCTGCTTCATCGTTAAGATTTGTGCCGCAACTTAATAAAGCTATTGCCCAAATGCCTAATCCTGTGTTTTCTCACTTTTACGGTCCGTTAGGCATTGCGCCTGCCGGAAGCAGTATTATCTGGTACGGTGTCCATGCTTTTGAAATGCTGGAAAAAGCCATGGGTAAAGGCGCCTTAAGCGTAACGACCAAAAAGGACCCTGCAGGAATTGTTTCAATTGTTGAGTATCCGGAAGGCAGGAGAGGCGTAGTAGAATTGCGTGAAGGTGCCTGGGTATTTGGCGGAAGTTTAAGCGATACGAAAAAATCTTTTCCTTTTGTTGTGGACATGAGCCGCGCTTATGCCGACCTGGTGATTGAAGTTAATAAGTTTTTCAGCGGCGGCAACACACCGGTTGCTCTGGAAGACACTCTTGAAGTTATGGCACTCCTTGATTGCGCGCAGAGGTCTTTGGACTCAGGAAAAAAAGAAAAAATATGATAAGAAAAAAAGATGAGTTGATGGCAAATATTTATAAAGATAGTTTTGCAGTTTTTACCAATACAAATCTTGGCGCTAAATTAAGATTTACATTTCCTGAAAACAATGTTTGCCGCATACAATCAGCCGGTAAAGATGGTGCTTTTGATAACCGGGGGGCAGTACAAACGTTGGCCCGCGATTTTGACAAAAACATAATTGAAACTTGTCTGCCAATTTTGTTGAAAAAAGACAAGAATAGCATAACAACTATAATGTCGGCCGATAGTTCTATCAGGGTCTCTATTACTCCAACACAATTTAGAATTTATTTATCAGAAAATAAAAAACAAAATAGTTGTGCATTATTGGAATTTGGCCCGGAGGGCAATTCAGTTTCAGGGCAATTGCGGGGGAAAGAAAATATTTACGGGTTGGGCCAAAGATTCAATGGTGTAAATCAAAGAAAAAAATCTGTCAACATCTGGGCAGAAGACCAATGGAACGAAATTGAAGATAATAGTTATGTGTCAATCCCATTTTTTTTAAGCACTTGCGGATACGGTGTTTTCCTCAACCGGTTTGAAAGCTCAATATTTGATTTAGGTAAAAAAAATAGAGATAACTGGTACATAAAGACTGAAAGCCCCTGTTTGGATTTATACGTTTTTCTTGGAAATTCGCCAAAGAAGATTATCGGAGCTTTCAATAAACTCTCCGGAATTACCCCAATACCGCCGCAATGGAGTTTTTCACCCTGGATTTGCCGGCATCTTCGATTAAGAGAACTAAGTTCCATTGATACCGTTCATGCTGTAATTAAAAAAATGGAAACACATTCCTTGCCCTGGGGAGTAATCATTCTTGAAGGATGGGAAACACATGATATCAAAACATATAAATACCTCAAAACTCTTGTTGCTGAATTGCATAAAAAAGGTAAAAAGGTATTACTTTATAGTACAGCCGGAAGGCTTCCGCAGGAATATTGGGCCGGTTTAAAGGCTAAACCTGAATACTTTGTCAGGAATCAACAAAATAATCCGTTCATTAAGGAAGCGCCTCATTTCAATCCTATGGATGCGCCCGATCGAAGAGAATCGTGTTTTATTGATATCACAAATCAGAAAGCTCTCAAGTGGTGGAAAGAGAAAGTTTGGGGTTCCCTTCTTGGTGACATAGGTGTTGACGGTTCAAAGATAGATTTTGGAGAACAATTTCCTGAAGATGATGATATTAAGTTTAAATCGGGAGTTGGCTCGAAAGGGATGCATCAGTATTATCCGGTATTTTATAATACCATGATGTATCGTCTCTTTCAGGAAAAACGCCCCGAAGGCGGATTATGTTTCAGCCGCGGCGGCGGCATAGGTGCTCAGCGATATCCATTTATCTGGTGCGGGGACCAGTCTCGTGAGTTTTCCAGATTACGCGCCATTGTGTCGGCTTCTCTTAGTTCCGGATTTTCCGGTGTTCCTTTTATGTGTCACGACATGGGAGGATATATACCTGCCCGCAAGAATATTAAAGATGATGAAACTGAAGTTTTTATCAGAGGCGTACAGCTGGCATGTTTTAGCCCCGTAATGCAGTTTCACGGCACTTCAAAACCGCCTTACGATTTTCCTGATAAAGTTATAGATATTTACCGTTTTTATTCAAAACTAAGATATGCATTAATTCCTTACATTAAAAAGCAATCAAAAATATGCTGCGAAACAGGACTGCCTTTAATGCGTCATCTGTATATTGAATATCCTGATGATATAAGAACGCTTGATATTGAAGATCAATATATGTTTGGGAACGAAATACTTGTTGCCCCGGTTCTCGCTCACTCTACAAACAGAAATATATATTTACCGGAAGGGAAATGGCTGGATTTATGGGAAAATAAAATATACACCGGCCCGATTCAATTAAAAAAATATTCCTCCCCTTTGGAAAATATTCCAATTTTTATAAGATATAGAGAATCAAAGCTGGCAGATAAATTAAGGATAAGTTTATGAGTTCCGATCAACCTCAAAAATGGTGGCAAAAACCTTTTACTATCATGGCGCAATGCTATGAAGGAATGGATTTGCCCAAAAGCAACGAAAAAGTAATTAAATTGAAAAAATCGCTCGGTTTTGATGTTGAACACTGGCTGGGTTCGTCAGATCAGAATCTTGGCGATATTGGCGGAGACAGTGGAAGAAACTATAATTTTAAAACAAGGGTGGGCTATAAAAAAGACCTGCTGAAAGATTATCTGAAAACATCAAAAAAGCTAAACCATAAAATGATTGTTTATCTTAACGTACACTGGTTCAGGCCTGAGTTTGGTGCAGATAAATTTATACGCGATGCCAGGGGGGGTAATGTCACAGGTTATGGCAGCGGAAACCTGGTATGCCCTGCAGGGCCTTTTCTTGAATGGGCAAAAATAATTGCAGAAGATTTAGGAAGGTATGCTATCCAGGGAGTCTTTCTTGACGGGCCTGTTTACAGGCTTTGTTACTGTGAATCCTGCAAAAATAAATTCAAGGAAAAATACGGCATTGAAATGCCCGAAAATATAACTCATGCTTCTGAGAATGAAAAAAAATATTTAAGGGAATTTCCTGTCAGCAATCTGGTAAATTTTCTAAACTGTTTTAGAAAAGCATTCAACATGCATAACCCAGAAGGAATTATCTATCATAACGGAGAAACATTGTCATCTCCAGGTTTTGCAAATGAAGCTGCCATTGAAGTTGATGATATACTCGGAAGCGAGGGCGGATTTTTAGGATACGACCCGCTCAGGACAAATTTTTTCTTTAATACATCCGCAACCGCTAAATTACTCAATTCCCAGGCCCGGGGCAAACCGACAGTTGTTTTTATTGATTATGGTTTTAAAAAATACGATTATTACGGCCATCCTGAGCCGGAAATCGGCAGAATGTATGCTGAAACGATAGCAAATAATGCCAATCCCTGGTTTTTATGGTATGAACTTACACCAGGAACAAAAATTGCTGTAAAAATGAACAAATTAATACAGGAAAACAGGGAAGTCCTTTCAAATACAAAATCACTGGCAAAAGTTGCCGTTCTTTATTCCGGGTTAAACCAACAGCTAACCGCCCAAAAACGTAAAATTTCACAGGATGATGTCCATTCATCATTAAAAACAAATACTATAGAGCTGTCGGGCAATCACTTTGACGCTTTTATGGGAATATATACTGCCCTAACCAGGTCTCAGGTTGTTTTTGACCTTATAACTGAAAAAAACCTGGAAACAAAATTGAATGATTATCAACTACTTGTGCTGCCGCAGGTGCTCGCGATGGATGAATATACAATTACTGCTATTAAGGAGTTTGTTAAAAACGGCGGCAACTTAATTGCAACTTTTGACACATCTCTTTATACGGCTGAGGGCAATAAAAGAGATGATTTCGGACTTAGAGAACTTTTTGGCTGTAATGCCGGAGAAATGGCACCTACTACGATGATTGACTACATTTCTGCTGATAATAATAATTTTCTGACAAATGGAATCAGCCAGAGCAGAATACCCTGCCCGCCAAAAAGAAGGTATGTAAAACCTCAAAAATATTCCAGGGAACTGATGTTTTATTATAAAGAAATGCCAAGAAGGTACTTAAGACTTGCAAACATTTCAGAAAAGCCGGCGGCATTATTAAACACATACGGAAAAGGGAAGGTGTTGTTTTTTCCTGAGGAAATAGACAGCAATTACATTGAGTTTTGTTTCCCTGAAGAAAGACAGCTTATTTCTAATGCGGTAAATTATTTAGCACCCCGGCAATTGAAATTTAATAAAGGGCTGAACTTTATTGAAACTACGCTTATGCAGAATGAAAAAGGTCAGATTTTAATACATCTGATCAATCTTTCAGGCGCAGAAAGGCCTGTTGAAAATATAATACCTTTTGAAAATCTGGAAATAACCTATAAAACAGGCAAAAAGATCAAAAATGTATACGCAGCTTTAAACAGGCAAGTTTTAAAATTCAAAATATTAAAAAACCAAATAGTAATTACCCTTCCAAAACTTGACCACTACGAAATTGTTGTTTTAAGTTGATATAATTCCTTTTAAAAAAAACATTTCCTTTGGATTTCTTTGGTGTAAATGTTTATAGCCCGAAAATAGTTGCCGCAGACAAAAATAATCCGGATGGTTTCAAAAAAATCCCTTACCCGAAAAAACACCCAAAAACCAGTATGGGTTGGGATATTAACCCTGATTGTATTTATTACGCAATTAAATTTCTTGCAGAAACTTACAAGGTTAAGAAATTTTATTTGACGGAAAACGGTGCTGCCTTTAAAGATATAGTTGCAAAAGATGGCAGGGTTCATGATAAAAATCGTATTGAATACTTGAAGGCACATTTTACCAGTGCACAAAGGCTTATTAAAGATGGTATAAACCTTGCCGGGTATTTTGTATGGTTGCTGATGGATAATTTTGAGTGGACGTACGGTTATGATAAAAGGTTTGGGCTTATTTATGTTGATTTTAAAACACAAAAAAGAATATTGAAAGACAGTGCGTTATGGTATAAGGAAGTAATAAAGAAAAATTCAAACATGTAATATGGAGTTGACAATTCCAAAATATACATGTAATATGGAGTTATGTATTCCAGAATAATTAAGCCTCCAAAAGATAAAAGTTTTTTCTTGTTCGGTCCGCGCGGTACCGGAAAAACTACCTGGGTAAAATCATGTTTTCCTAATGCATTGTATTTTGATTTGTTAGAAGCCGAAATATATAACGATCTTTTAGCTAGACCGCAGCAGCTTGAAAATTTAATCCCAAAAGATTTTAAGAATTGGCTGATTATTGATGAGATACAAAGAGTCCCTGAATTGCTCAATGAAGTTCATCGTTTAATTGAAAAGTATAAATACAAATTTATACTGACCGGATCCAGCGCCCGCAAGCTAAGGAAAAAAGGGCATAATCTTTTAGGCGGCCGCGCGCTAACTTACTCAATGTATCCATTAACTGTTGGTGAATTAGGGAAAGATTTTGATTTTAATCATTCCCTGAAGTATGGCTTCCTGCCGAGTGTTTATACCGAAGATAATCCGAAAGCGTATTTGGAAAGCTATGTTAAAACTTACCTGGATGAAGAAGTGCGTTCTGAAGGCCTGACAAGGAACCTGAGCGCGTTTTCAAGATTTTTGGAAGCTGCGAGTTTTTCCCAGGGGTCTATTTTAAGCGTATCCGCAATTGCCAGGGAGTGCGCGGTTGAAAGAAAAGTAGTAGAAAACTATTTTTCTATCCTTGAGGACTTGCTCATAGCATACAAACTGCCGGTTTTTACGAAAAGAGCGAAGAGACGAATGATTTCTCATCCCAAATTTTATTTTTTTGATGTTGGAATTTTTAGAACCTTGAGGCCGATGGGCCCCTTGGACAGGCCTGAAGAAGCTGAAGGCATTGCATTAGAAACTCTTTTATTTCAGGAAATAAAGGCAGTTAATGAATCCCTGGGACTGGGCTATTCAATTTACTATTGGCGGACTTCCAACAATATGGAAGTGGATTTTGTGATGTATGGGGAAAAAGGTATCAAGGCTTTTGAAATCAAGCGTGCCGGGAAAGTTTCAGGCTCCATGCTTTCGGGTTTAAAGTCATTTTTAAAAGAATATCCTATGGCAAGGGCCTATTTTGTGTATGGCGGAGATAAATATATGCGGGAAGGCAATATTGAAATCCTGCCTGTCAACAATTTGCTAAAAAATCTTCCTGATATTTTAGGTTAAAAAGAGTATAGAAGAATTAATGATGAAAAATAAAATATGTCTAAACGGCAGTAACTGGTTTTTTAAAGATAGTAAATCAACAAAATGGTTTAGCGCCTCCGTGCCGGGCTGTATACACACAGATTTAGCGGCTGCAGGCAAGATTTCTGACCCTTTTTACGGCACAAACGAAAAAGACCTTCAATGGATAAGCGGCATTGACTGGGATTATAAAACCCGGTTTGATATAGCAGACAAAAACCTGTTTCAAAAAGACAGGATTGATCTGCTTTTTGAAGGAATAGATACTTTTGCGCAAATCAGCTTAAACGGCAAAAACCTGGGCCGATCCGATAATATGTTTCACGAATACAGGTTTGATGTAAAAAGCCTCCTGAAAGAAAAAAACAACATCCTTCTGATAAATTTCAAATCCCCGCTAAAATCATCAAAAAACCTGGAAAAAAAATACGGTAAACTGTACGCCAGCAACGGCGATATAAGCCGTGTCTATGCACGCAAAGCACAATATTCTTACGGGTGGGACTGGGGCCCGTGTTTTACTACCTCGGGGCTTTATAAAGGCGTAAGCATAGAAGGAAGCGATAACGCAAGAATTATTTCTTTATTTGCGCAAACTACTGAAATCTCATCAAAAAAAGCAACTCTTAAAATTGATTATGAAATTGATTCTTTTAACGGTTCAGAATTAGAAGCAGATTTGAAAATCCTGTTTAACAATACAGTTTTAACAACCAGCACAGAATCTTTGAAATTACAAAAGGGCAGAAATGAAGGCAGTTTCAAGGTTGAAATAAAAGATCCTCAGCTGTGGTACCCCAACGGTTACGGAAAACAACCGCTATATAAAATTGATTTTCAACTTAAGTGCAAGAACAAAATCATTGACAGTTTCAGTGACAGATTCGGCATCAGAAAAATACAGGTAATCCAGGACAAGGATAGTGTAGGAAGAACATTCATATTTGAAGTAAACGGTATAAAGATTTTCAGCAAAGGCTATAACTGGATTCCCGCAGACTCATTCCTTCCCAACGTAACTGCAAAACAATACAAAAAACTATTAAACCTTGCCAAAGAGTCTAACGCAAACATGATGCGTATCTGGGGCGGCGGCATTTATGAAGATGACCAGTTCTATAAAACATGTGATGAACTGGGCCTGCTGGTCTGGCAGGATTTCATGTTTGCCTGCGCTGTTTATCCCGGGTACAAAGGTTTCCTTGATTCCGTAACAAGAGAAGCCAACTATCAGATAAGGCGCCTGCGCAACCACCCCTGTATAGCACTCTGGTGCGGGAATAATGAAAACGAGGCTTATAAATGGGACGGCTGGGATGGCTATCCGATAGGCAAAAAAACACCCGATGAAACTATTTTTTATAAAATTCTTCCCGGGCTTTTAAAGAAACTGGACCCGGCAACTTTATACTGGCCGTCAAGCCCCTGGGGTTATGAAAAAGCGTATGATTCAAAAACCACAGGTGACAGCCATTCCTGGGAAGTGTGGAATTTAAGGGATTACACAGCCTATTCAAAAGAAACCGGGCGCTTTATAAGCGAATTCGGGTTCCAGTCTATGCCGAATTTTTCTACCATTCCTTCCTATGCAGGCGCCTCTGAAAGAGCCTTAACCAGCGAAGTAATGGAAAACCACAACAAACAAATTGAAGGTACTTCAAAGCTGTACCGCCACATGGCATTATGGTTTCCTGTAACAGAAGATTTAAAAGAGTTTGTTTTCCGTACCCAGATGCTCCAGGGCCAAGCGCTGAAATATGGTATAGAGCACTGGCGCAGGAGAAAGTTTAAAACTGCCGGCGCGCTTATCTGGCAGTTGAATGACTGCTGGCCGGTTGCCAGCTGGTCTTTGGTTGATTATTCCCTGAAACCCAAATTGTCTTATGCTTATATAAAAAAAGTATTCAGCCCGCTTTTGGTATCTATTGAAAAACAGGAAAATGGTATTTCAGTATGGCTTATAAATGACACACAGAGTAAAGCAGCAGGAAAACTTACGGTAAGCATTAAGAGTTTGATTGATGATAAAGTTTCTTTTGAAAAAAAGCTTAATGTTTCAGTAAATGCAAACACATCTAAAAAAGCTGTCACTTTAAAACTTGATAATGCCCATCAAAGTTGCGGAAAATATGTCTATGCTGTTTTTGAAGCTCAGGGCAGGCAATATTCAAACGCGCTTCTATTTAAACCCCTGAAATACCTGAGACTGGGCAAAAACGAAATTAAAAAAATAATTCATAAATATTCAAGCATTGAAACCAAATCTTAAAAACAGGAGATTCAAATGACCGGAAGAGAACTTGTAAAAAAAGCAGTTTTATTTCAGGGCCCGGAGAGAACTCCAAGAAATTTGCCTGAGCCCTGGGGAACGGATTTTCTGCACGTAGCTATAGGGCCGAATCCGGATTTTAAACCAAAGGTTGAAGGTGAAGATGAATGGGGCTGTATCTGGGAAAAAGTGGATGCAGATAAAACCATGGGCCAGGTGAAAGGCCATCCGTTGAAAGACTATGCCCTGCTGGATAATTTTAAATTTCCTGATTATAAATTGGATTCCAGGTACGTAAAAATAAAAAATGACATTGAAGGAAATAAAGAACAGAAATTTGTCCTGGTTAATGTTCAATTCAGCCTTATTCACAGGCTGGAATATTTAAGAGGCCATGAACAGGCCTGGATGGACCCGTATTTATACCCGGAAGAATTAGGCAAATTGCTGGATAGATTAGCGGACATTGTAATCGGTTCCATTGATAAATTATCAGAAATGGGAGTAGACGGCATAATGGCTTATGATGACTGGGGTTTACAGGACCGGCCTATTCTTTCACCGGAAATGTTTAATAAATATTTTCAGCCCAGATATAAAAGAGTCTACCAGCACGCTCACAAGAAAGGCATGCTTACATTTCTTCACAGCTGCGGATACATTATTGACTTACTGCCGGGTTTCATTGACGCCGGTTTAAATGTAATTCAGATGGACCAGCAGGAAAATATGGGGGTTGAAAATCTTTCCAGAAGATTTGGCGGCAAGATATGTTTCTGGAGCCCTGTTGATATACAGAAAACAATGATAACAGGTTCCCTTGATGATATACGCAAATATGCCCGCAATTTAGTTAAGATGTTAGGCAAATTTAACGGTGGTTTTATTGCCCAATGGTACGAATCATCGGAAGCAGTTGGGCACTCTAAAGAAAAAATTGACGCCATGAGCGAAGCCTTTACCCGGCCCTAAACTAAATTCAACATAACAGCTTTCAAAATATAGACAAAGCTATGCAGTTCACTTGATAGTGATTTGACATAGCTTTGACTTTTTATGTACGGGAATACACTATAATCATATCAGAGGCTGCTGCTTATTTCCTGACAGGAAATAAATTTGAAGACACAGGAAAAACAATGAATAAAAGACTTTTGCTTGTTTTTATTTTTGTATCGTTATCTTCCTCACTCAACTCTGCCACTTATTTCGTTTCAACTACCGGTTTAGACACCAATACAGGCACCCAATCCTCTCCCTGGAAAACAATACAGTATGCAGCCGACAACGTATCACCCGGCGATACTGTGCTGGTAAATACCGGCACCTACAGTGAAACAGTAACTATTGAAGTTGTTGCCACTGCTGTTTCATCTATTACTTTCAGGGCAAACGGCACAAATGTAATTATATCCCACAGTTCCAGCTGGAATGGCGGGGTTATATTTATAGGGCCTGATGCTGAATATATTGTTATTGACGGTTTTACTATTACCGGCGGCGGTAATGCCAACGGTATCCGTGTTGATGTATCTGACCACATTACTATAAAAAACTGCAAATGTTACCAGAATTATAGGGGCATATTTACCGATTTCAGTAATTATTTACTGCTGGAAAATAATGTGTGCCATGACAACCCTGGTGAACACGGTATCTATGTAAGCAACAGCTGTACTTATCCAACAGTCAGGGGAAACGTACTTTATGGAAATGAAGGTGCCGGGTTACATATGAACGGTGACCAGGAAATAGCGCTTCCTGCAGGTTATACACTTCCGCTGGGTATAATTTCCCATGCCTTGGTGGAAAATAACATCATCTATGAAAATGGTTCCGGCGCGGCGTTAAGTATGGATGGAGTGCAGGACAGCATCGTAAGGAATAATCTGATTTATGATAACTATAGCCAGGGACTGACATTTTTTCAGATAGATGGAAGCGATGGTTCAAAAAGAAATAAGATTCTCAATAATACAATTTACAATACTGCCGGCACAGGTAGCAGAGCTATGGGCATAGAAGATAATTCATCAGATTGTACGGTAATGAACAATATTATAATCGGCGGGAGTAACGGTACTAGCGCTGTTGAAGTGTATAACAGCAGTCTGGTTGGTTTAACCATGAATAACAATATTATTTATAACAACGGTTCTGCCGGGCTGGTAACCAATAATAATGGAAGCACCTATACCACATTAAGCGCGTGGCAGTCAGCCAGCGGAAAAGACGCCAATTCAAAAAGCGTTATACCAACCAGTGTTTTTTTAAATATAGGCACAGGTACTTTCCGGCTTTCAGGCAATTCCCAGGCCAAAGATGCGGGCGCAACACTGAGTGATGTTCCTGCCGACATTGACGGCAAAACACGTCCTATAGGAAGCGCTTATGATATCGGTTGTTATGAATTCGGGGCACCTGTTGAATATTTTGCCATCAGCGGGTATGCTCTCGACGGAAGCGGTGCGGGTATTTCTGTGGTAATAGTAACTTTAAGCGGAAGCACCAATACCACCACCATAACAAGCGGTACAGGTTACTATGAATTTTCAAACATAAGTTCCGGTACATTTACTATTACGGCAAACAAACAGGACTGGGTTTTTAGCTCCCCCATTGTGCTTACAAATATCAGCACAAATCAAAATGCACAGAATTTTACAGGCACCTATTCAGGCACAAGCGTATTGTGCAGTATCAGCGGATATATAAAGGAAACTACAAATTCTCCAATAAGCGGTGTAACTGTCAGTTTATCCGGCCCGGAAAATACAACAGCTTTAACTGATTCAACCGGGTTTTATCAATTTATGAATTTAAGCACCGGAACGTATGTAGTGACTCCGGGGTTAACAAACTGGGTATTTGACCCGCTTAGTTATAGTTACAGCCCTTTAAGTTCAGACCAGAATAATCAGAATTTTACCGCTACATATACAGGAACAACCTATAAAATCAGCGGGTCAATAAAAGATGCTTCAGGAATAGTCGTGCACGCAACCATAGCTCTAACCGGCACCTTAACCAGATCTGCCAGTACGAACGTAGCCGGCTATTATGAATTTACCGGATTGCCTCCCGGCAGTTACACTGTAGAGCCCCAGGAAGAACACTGGGTTTTTGATCCTGCAAATACAACTATACAAATAACCAATGCAGATATAACCACTCAGAATTTTACCGGCACCTATAACGGCAGTGTTGAACTGGTTGCAAGGAATAATCTTATAAACCCTTTAAAAGGGGATAAAGTTATTTTAACTTATAACATTCATTCAGCAGGCAATGTGTCAATGGAAATATATAATTTACAGGGCAAACTAATAAAAACTGTAATTGATAATGCCAATCTGGGAATAGGGTCACACAGCGTTGAATGGAACGGAAAAGACAATGGCGAGACGGTAGTGCCTACGGGTATATATATAGTAAGTTTGAAACAGAACGGTTCAGTAATCAAAAAGAAAATCTGTGTGATGAAGTGAAAACGGAATATTGTACTCAAATAAGTTAAAGCGAAAGCTTCATCCCTGCTTCAAAGATGTTTAGATAAAAGGGGTTGGAATACAATGTAAAATAATAACGGAATCCAGTGCACAAAAATGAACCGGTTACAATTTGTAGCCGGTTTTTTTTATACAAAATTCACTAAAGCTGCCCGGTTTTTTGACTAAAACAGTTGATTTAGATATAATGACGAATCATGGAACTGGAAAAAGTATACAACCCTAAAGAAACCGAATCAAAGTGGTATAAATTCTGGGAAGAAAAGAAGTATTTTGAATCCCATGTAAACCCCGCAAAAAAACCATTTACCATGGTTATCCCGCCTCCGAATATCACCGGCATACTGCATATGGGCCACGTGTTAAATAATACCATTCAGGATATTTTAGCCCGTTATAAAAGAATGTCCGGTTATGAAACCTGCTGGATACCCGGCACAGACCACGCGGGCATTGCCACTCAAAACGTAGTAGAAAAAAGCCTTGCCAAAGAAAAAATATTCAGAAGAGACCTTACGCGCGAACAGTTCCTGGAATATGTGTGGAAATGGAAAGACCAGTACGGCGGCACCATTATCAAACAGTTAAGGTATTTAGGCAGTTCCTGTGACTGGCCCCGCGAAAGATTTACTCTTGATGAGGGGTTATCAGATGCAGTCAAAGAAGTTTTTGTCCGGCTTTATGATAAAGGCCTTATATATAAAGGAAAGTACATTGTAAACTGGTGCCCGCGCTGTACTACAGCGCTAAGCGATGATGAAGTAGAACACCGGGACCACGAAGCCAGTTTATGGCATATTAAATATCCGCTTAAAGGCACAAATGAACATATCGTAGTTGCTACTACCCGCCCCGAAACCATGCTGGGCGACACTGCCGTAGCCGTTAACCCTTCAGACGAACGTTATAAACATTTAATTGGCAAAACACTTATACTGCCCTTGGCTGAAAGGGAAATACCTATAGTGGCAGATGCATTTGTAGACCCTGCTTTCGGTACCGGTATGGTAAAAGTTACCCCGGCGCATGACCCCAACGATTTTCATATTGGTAAAAGAAATAACCTCCCGCAGATAATTGCTTTTGATGTGCACGGCAAAATGAATGAAAACGTGCCTGAAATTTACCGCGGGCTTGACCGCTATGAATGTAGAAAAAAAGTGGTAGAACATTTAACGGAAAAAGACCTGCTGGTAAAAACTGATAAACATAAAAATGCCGTAGGCCACTGCTACCGCTGTGACACGGTGATAGAGCCGTATTTGTCTGACCAGTGGTTTGTAAAAATGAAACCCATGGCAGAAAAAGCGCTGGAAGCCGTAACCAGCGGCAAAATACAGTTTACTCCGGAAAGATGGGTAAAGGTATATCAGCACTGGATGGAAAATATTAATGACTGGTGTATTTCCAGGCAACTGTGGTGGGGGCACCGCCTGCCTGTTTATTATTGTAATAATTGCCGGCAGCAGGCAGAAGCTCAAATTTCAAATTTGAAATCCAATCCTGAAACAGCGCAAAAAGAAAAGTGGATTATAGTTTCTAAAGAACTGCCCAAAAAATGCCCGCACTGCGGCAGTACAGCATTAGAGCAGGACCCGGATGTGCTGGATACCTGGTTTTCTTCGTGGTTATGGCCGTTTTCTACGCTTGGCTGGCCCAAAGAAAATGAGGATTTAAAATATTATTATCCTACCGATACGCTGGTAACTGCCGCGGATATTATATTTTTCTGGGTTGCCAGAATGATTATGGCAGGCCTTGAGTTTAAAGGCGAAGTACCGTTTAAAAAAGTATATTTTAACAGCATAGTAAGAGACGCTCAGGGCAGAAAGATGAGCAAATCCCTTGGCAATTCCCCTGACCCGCTGGATATAATCAATGAATACAGCGCAGACGCGCTGAGATTTACCGTAGCATACCTGTCACCGATAGGTCAGGACGTGCTGTTTGCCAAAGAAAAATGTGAAATAGGCAGGAATTTCTGCAATAAAATCTGGAACGCCAGCAGGTTTATCCTGCTGAATGTGGATAATAATATGCAGGCAGATATAAAGAGCCTGGATAGTTCCCTGGCTCCTATGGATAAGTGGATACTTTCCGAATATAACCAGGCCATAAAAGAAACTACAAAATATCTGGATGAATTAAATTTTACCGGTGCTGCGCACATATTACATGAATTTTTCTGGTCCAAGTTCTGTGACTGGTACGTGGAATTTGTAAAACCGCGCCTTCAGGACGAAAAACAAAAAGAAGTGGTGCAGTACGTATTTCTGTATGTGCTGACAAATTCTCTGAAATTAATGCACCCCATAATGCCGTTTATAACTGAAGAGCTTTACCAGCAGACAAAAGGCCTGCTTCCGGAAAAAAGCAGGGACGAAAGCATAATGATAAGCAGCTGGCCGGTGTTTAACGCTGTGCCGGGTTATGAAAGTTCCGTAAAAGAAGTGGAATTTGTAATGGAATTCATAAAAGCCATTAGAACTGTCCGCGTGGATATGAATGTTGCACCCCAGAAACAGGTAGAAATAGTTATTAATACAGCAGACAAAGAAAAATTTGAAATAATACAAAAATATCTTCCTAACATGACCCTGATGTGCAAAGTAGGCAAAGTCTCTGCCGGCAGTGTTAAACCAAGGTTTTCTGCAATAATTGTTGCCGGCGGCGTAGAAATATTTATTCTGCTGGAAGGCATAATAGATTTTGAAAAAGAGAAAGCCCGCCTGGATAAAAACTGCCAGAAGGTTATAAAAGATATTGAAGGTTTAAACAATAAACTTTCAGATAGCAGATTTCTGCAGCATGCCCCGGAAAAAGAAGTGGAAAGATTAAAAGCATTTAAAAAAGAAAACGAAGATAAACTGGCAAGTATTAAGAAATATATTGATGTATTACAAGCCGAATGACAGCGAACAAAAACTTGAATGAAAGCGAATAATTTTTAAAAAAAGGGGTAAAAATGAGAAAGATTACAGTGACGCCTAATTATGTAAAGTTCGGTGACGGTTCATGTTTGTTTCAGACAGGAGACACAAAAGTGCTATGCGTGGCAACCATCAATGAAGACAGGGTTCCTCCGCACTGCGAAGCAAAAGAAATTGGCTGGGTTTCCGCAGAATATGCCATGCTTCCTCATGCAGGCAAAGAACGTACCGCAAGGCAAAGAAGCATAAATTCAGGCCGTACCCATGAAATACAGAGACTAATAGGCAGGTCTTTACGCGCCATTGTGGATTTATCTAAACTCGGCAGAAGGACCATTGTAATAGACTGCGATGTTATTCAGGCAGACGGCGGTACGCGCACCGCTTCCATTAACGGCGCGTATATTGCTTTATCACAGGCCATAGCAAAACTAATAAAAGAAAAAAAACTATTTGATAACCCCATAAAAGATTCAGTGGGAGCCACAAGCGTAGGGATGGTAAAAAACAAACTTATTCTGGATATGTGCGCCGCAGAAGATAATGAAGCGCAGGTAGATATGAACGTGGTTATGACCGGCTCCGGAAAATTTATTGAAGTTCAGGCTACCGCCGAAGGCAAAGAGTTTTCAGGCCAGGAACTTAATAAAATGCTCAATATGGCCGGCAAAGGCATCAAAGAGATAATAAAAATTCAGAAAAAGATAGTAAAAATATAGTTGGATAGTCTGATAGTCAAATAGTAGGATAGAGAAAATATATTTTAAACTCGTAATTAGTAAAAGATTTCACTAACCACCTAACTACTAATCACATAATCACTATCCTTGTAATATTCATAAATCTATGAAACTTGTAATTGCCACAAACAACAAAGACAAACTGAAAGAAATAAAAGATATTATTTCCGCTATGAACCTGCCTGAAAAAGTGCAGGTTCTTTCTTTACCGGACTATAAAAATGTACCGGAAGTAATAGAAGACGGCGCTACACTGGAAGCCAATGCCATAAAAAAAGCACAAACCATTGCTGATTTTACCGGTGAAATAGCCCTGGCTGATGATACCGGACTTGAAGTAGACGCCCTTAACGGAGCGCCCGGAGTATATTCAGCGCGGTTTGCCGGTCCCGGCTGTAATTATAAGGATAACAATAAAAAACTGCTGACAGAACTGCAAACCTACCCGGATAATAAACGTATTGCCCGTTTCCGTTGTGTTATAGCGGTAGTGGTCCCCGGCGGGAAAACTTATACCGCTGAAGGCGCAGTAAACGGATTTATTGCTAAAGAAATGAGGGGCACAGACGGTTTCGGTTATGACCCTCTTTTTATGATTACCGGGTTGAACAAAACCTATGCAGAGCTTAATTTGGAAGAAAAAAACAAAATAAGCCACCGCGCCATAGCCGTAAAAAAATCAAAAGACATTTTACTTGAATTATTTTCTAAATAGTAATATAATTGACAATACCAAAAATAACCGGAGGAAAAAATGAAATTATTAAAGATTCTGTTTATTTCATTAGCCCTACTTGTAATTGTAGTGATAGCGGGCATGTGGTCTGTGGGCATGTTTCAGAAAATAGAGTTTAAGGCGCAGGATGTAGGCGCCATGACTATGGTTTATACCGAACACATAGGCCCCTATAATAAAATAGGCCCGAAGTTTGAAATAGTTAAAAAATACCTTGATGACAACAAAATTGCATATACCTATGGTATTGGCGAGTATCTGGATAATCCCGCAAAGGTAAGACAGGAAGAGCTGAGAAGTTATGCCGGGTATTTGGTAGATAAACCCATAAAAACAGCAGAACCCATAAGAGTAAAAAAAATACAGAAAAATTATTATGTTGTTTGTACATTTGTCGGTATGCCTATGGTTGGGCCGTTTGTAGTGTACCCGAAAGCAACAAAGTGGTTTGAAAAGAACGGTTATGAAATGACCGGCGCCGCTTATGAAATTTATAAAATTGACGGCAAAATTATGTCTACTGATTATCTGTTTGCCGTAAAAAAGAAATAATAGTTCTTTCATTATAAGAGTTCATAATAGGAAGGGTTCAGCGAAACGCTTTTCACGCCCAGAAGGAAAAAAAAGTGGAGAGCGACGATGAACGGGAAACCGTTGGTTTCCCTTGTGGAGCACCGAACGTTACCTTCGTTAGCAAGAGAGGGAACCCGTTAGGGTGCGACAATATCGGGGCGTGGCTCAGTTGGCAGAGCACTCCGATGGACATCGGAGGGGTCGTAAATTCAATCCAATCGCCCCTAAGTACATAAAAGATATATTAATTTGAAATAATAAACGTTACAATCGGGGCTACAAGTAGTGTCCCGATGACAATTGATAAAAATAGAAAATCGGGGCGTGGCTCAGTTGGCAGAGCATTCGGTTTGGGACCGAAGGGTCGTTGGTTCAAATCCAATCGCCCCGATTTATTTTAACTACATGCTTGGTTTTGTATATATATTAAAAAGTTTAAAAAATAACCGTTACTATATTGGGAGTACAATTAACTTAGATAATAGAATAAGAGAACATAATAATGGCGAAGTACATTCAACAAAATACATAAGGCCATTGAAAATAGAATTTTATCAGGAATTCGAAAACATAGAAACAGCAAAAAAGGTTGAGCTTAGATTAAAAAGGTATAAAAACAAAAGCATCATTGAAAGAATAATTGCTGAAAAGAAAATAAGACCAAAATAAAAATCTTTCAAGGAGAAAAATATGCAGATAGCAGACAGAATCAGCAAATTAGGCACAGAGCAGGCTTTTCACGTACTGGCAAGAGCAAAAGACATGGAAAGAAAAGGTATCAATATGGTGCACATGGAAATAGGAGACACAGATTTTGATACTCCCAAAGTAGTAAAAGATGCCTGCATAAAGGCAATAAAAGAAAATAAAACCCACTATCTTCCTTCACAGGGCTTGCTGGAATTCAGAACTGAAATAGCAAAATTCATATCAAAAACCCGTAAAATTCCGGTAACACCGGCAGAAGTAGTAGTTACCCCGGGCGCAAAACCAATTATTTTTTATTCTATCCTTGCCACCGTTAATCCGGGTGACGAAGTAATAATACCAAACCCGGGCTTCCCTACCTATGAATCCGTAGTAAACTTTATCGGAGCTAAGCCGGTGCCGCTTCCTTTAATAGCAGAGAAAAACTTTAACTTTGATTTAGACCTGCTGGAAAAACTGATAACCAAAAGAACGAAATTCATCATTGTAAATTCACCGCAGAATCCTACCGGCGGCGTGTTACCGCACGAAAGCCTGGTGCGTATTGCCCAGCTGGCAAAAGAACATGATTTATGGGTGCTTTCAGATGAAGTTTATGATAAGTTCATTTTTGAAGGTAAGTTTGAAAGTGTCAGCACGCTTCCCGGCATGAAAGAAAGAACAATCATTTTAAATGCTTTCACAAAAACCTATTCCATGAGCGGCTGGCGCCTGGGTTACGGTGTAATGAACGCTGACTTGGCAAAAGTAGTATCAAACCTTATAAACAATTCCATCTCCTGCTCTCCAAACTTTACTCAGTGGGCAGGCATAGCGGGACTTAAAGCGCCTGAGTCCGTAGTTACAAAATTCCGTACAGAACTCAAAAAACGCCGTGACGCGTTTGTAACTGAAATAAAGAAACTTCCAAAAGTAAAATGCCACTGTCCCAGAGGCGGCATTTATTTATTCCTTGATATCAGGGAAACCGGCAAGACCAGCAAAGAAGTATTTGAAATCCTTTTTGAAGAAGCGCACGTAGCCACTTTATCCGGCGCTGCTTTCGGCAAATATGGCGAAGGTTTCATAAGGCTGTCCTTCGGTTCTGCCCCGGTACCGCGCATTAAAGAAGCAGTAAAAAGAATGCAGAGCGTCTGGTATAAGATAGCTAATTAATAGCGGTTACGTGATTAGGTGATTAGTTGTCAGTAAAAACCTTCACTAATCACTAAATACTAACCACTTAATCACTTTTTTTGTCTTTTAAATTATGGAAATACTCAGGATTTGTCTGGCGCAGATAAACAGCACAGTAGGAGATCTTGAAGGCAACTGCAGTAAAATCCTTCAAAGAATCAATGACGCCAAAAAATCCAAAGCAGATATAGTAGTTTTTCCTGAACTGGCCCTAAGCGGGTATCCTCCCGAAGATTTGCTCCAAAAACCCCATTTCATAAAGAAAAATCGTGAATACCTCGGTAAAATTATAAATAACTCCGCAGATATTTTTGTTATTGTCGGGTTTCCCGGAGCTCAAAAAGATAAAATATACAATTCTGCCGCGCTGATATACAATAAAAAACTGCTCGGTGTTTATCATAAAATATGCCTGCCGAATTACGGTGTATTTGACGAACAACGCTACTTTGCTTCCGGCACAGAATGCCCGGTATATAACTTTAACGGCAAATTTAAAACCGGTATAAACATTTGTGAAGATATATGGCACCAGCAGGGCCCGCAGAAAATCCAGTCCCTGTACGGGAAAGCAAAAATAATAATTAATATTTCCTCATCTCCTTACCACATACAAAAACTTGATCTAAGAGAAAAACTGCTTAAAAACATGGCCGTGGAAAATAACACGCATGTGTTTTACTGCAATGCTGCCGGCGCCCAGGATGAGCTGGTGTTTGACGGCGGGAGTATGGTGTTTGATAATAAAGGAAAGCTTACAGCCCGCGCAAAACAGTTTGAGGAAGATATGCTCTACACGGACCTTGTCATAGATAAAGCGCTTTCAGGAAAAACTGCTGTAAAAAACAAAAGCGTTTTAAACATAAATGTAAAAGGTTTCAAGACCAAACCAAAAGAAATAAATGAAAATGTCATAAATAAAAAGTACGGCCTTATAGAAGAGGTTTACAATGCCCTGGTGCTGGGGTTCAGGGATTATGTTTCTAAAAACGGTTTTAAAAAAATTGTGCTTGGTTTAAGCGGGGGCATAGACTCAGCCCTGGTAGCGGCTTTAGCGGTATATGCCCTGGGAAAAGAAAATGTGGTAGCGCTTACTCTGCCTTCCAGGTATTCATCTGAAGGCACATTAAACGATGCAAAATGCCTGGCGATAAATCTTGGCATAAAACTTTATGAAATACCCATAAAGAAACTGCATGACGTTTATCTGGATTTATTTAAAGATGTATTTAAAGGAACAAAGCCCAATATAACAGAAGAAAATATCCAGGCGCGTATAAGGGGAAATATTTTAATGGCTTTCTCCAATAAATTTGGCTGGCTGGTAGTTACTACCGGCAACAAAAGCGAACTTAGCGTAGGCTACTGCACACTTTACGGTGATACGGCAGGCGGTTTTGCTTTAATTAAAGATGTGCCTAAAACTCTTGTTTACAGGCTTTCGGAATTCATAAACCAAAAAAACGGCAGGGAATTAATACCTGTCAGCATATTTAAAAGAGCACCAACAGCTGAGCTGAAAAATAACCAGACAGATCAGGATACTTTGCCGCCATATAACGTGTTAGACAAAATTATTGATGAGTACGTAGAAAATGACCGCAGCATGGCGCAGATAGTAAAGAAAGGTTTTAACAGGGAAACAGTTAGCCGGGTTATTTCTATGATAGATAAGAATGAATATAAAAGAAGACAGTCACCAATAGGAATAAAAATCACACCGAAAGCTTTTGGCAGAGACCGCCGCATGCCCATCACCAACAAGTTTGATGAGTAATCCTTACCCTAACGTATAATTAGGATACATAGAAGCGAAAGCCAGTCCGATTAGCACAGACATAACACTGATAACCAATAAATAAATAGCCAGTATTTTCCAGCCGAACTCTTTTCTAATAACCAGAATAGTACCGTAGGAAGTTATAGGGCCTGCTAACAGCAGTACCATGCCCGCGCCAATATTTAAACCTGCCAACACAAAAGCATGCGCCATGGGTACGCTGGCGGTAGAGCAGATATACATCAGCAGTCCGAAAAGTAGAGCAAAAATATAGCCTGTAAAACTCGCCAGATAATTATTAATAAAATGGTTAACCGGTGTAACCGAAGCAATAATTGCCGCCAGTAAAATACCTATCAGCAGTTCTAACCCCATTTCTTTAGGAAGGTCAATAAACCCGTAGCTTAACACGGATTTAATTCTGTTAAGTATTCCTTTTCTGTGGTGGCCGTGCTCTGCGCCTTCTTCTGCGCATTCGTGGCACATAGGGCAGGATTCATGCTCTCCTTTTACTTCAGGTGTTTCAAAGAAATTGCCTATTATGCCTATCACAAAACCCATTAACACTACTCCCGCACAGAGGGCAATAGTAAAACCAATGCCCATAAGTTTCCAGGTTACCAGTATGGCTGTTATAGAAGTTGCCGGCGTGGCAACGAGGAATGCCAGTACAGGGCCTAAAGGGACCCCTTTTTTTCTAAAGGTTACAGCTATTGGCAGTGAGCCGAAACAGCATACCGGCAGAAACATACCTATAACTATCACATATAATAAAGGAAAGAACCCTTTATTGCCCAAGTGTTTTTCTACAAGGTCCTGAGGCAGTGCTTCGTGCACAATACCGCTGATTAAAAGGCCCAAAATTATGCTGGGGATTATGTCCTTGCCGTAATGAACTAGGTGCATTAAAAAAGTTTCCATTTGTTTTCTCCTTGAATAACTGACAAGTGATTAAGTGTTTAAGTGATTAGGTGGTTAGCAAAGATTTAACTACTTTTGTTGCCAATTGTGATTTGGATACTACCCGTAATCCTAGGTTTGTTTTTTTACCAGTTGTACCCAGGATACTACCCGTAATCACGGAACCACTAACGACTAACTACTGTCTTTTGTTAAGCGGTGACATGGCGCGTAACTTTGCCACAATAACGGGCAGGGTTTCTATGATATAATCAATATCTTTTTCCGTATTGTTTAACCCCAAAGAAAAACGCAGTGACCCCTGGGCAAGTATGGGATTAACACCCATAGCGCTTAAAACATGAGATGGTTCCATATTACCGCTGGTGCAGGCAGAGCCCGCAGAAGCCGCTATGCCTTTTAAGTCCAGGTTGAGCAGTAAGGATTCTCCTTCAATGTATTCAAAGGACAGGTTTAGCGTGTTTGGCAATGACTGGGTGGGGTGAGTATTTAAATGAATGTGTTCAATGTTTTTTACTATACCTTCCCAGAGTTTGTTTCTTAATTTTAACAGGTGAGTAGATTCTTTTTCCAGTGAGTTTAGCGCTATTTCACACGCCTTGCCCAGACCTACAATACCGGTAATATTTTCTGTGCCTGCGCGCAGGTTGCCTTCATGATGGCCGCCGTGTAAAAGGGGCTGCATTTTTGTGCCCTTGCGTACAAACAAAGCGCCCACACCTTTAGGGGCGTTTATTTTATGGCCTGATATGGAAAGCAAATCTACATTTAATTTATCTACATCAAGCTTTATTTTTCCTGCCGCCTGCACCGCGTCTGTGTGAAAAAGTACGCGCCTGGCACTGCCTGTTTTCAGGTTAAAATCTTTTATTATTTTACCAATTTCTTCTACGGGTTCAATTGTTCCTGTTTCATTATTAGCTGTCATTATAGAAACAAGGATAGTTTTATCAGTCAGGGCTTTTTTAAGCTCATCAAGTTTTACCACCCCGGTGCTGTCTACCGGCAGGTAGGTGATTTTAAAACCATTACTTTCAAGGAATTTGCACGGGTTTAAAACAGCATTGTGCTCTATCTGGGAAGTGATAATATGGTTTCCATGTTTCTGCAATGCAGAGGAAGTGCCTTTTATGGCCAGGTTGTCGGCTTCGGTTCCGCCGGAAGTAAAATATATTTCGCCCGGAGATGCATTGAGCAGCTTAGCTGTCTGTTCGCGCGCATGTTCCAGGGCATAGTGGGCTTTCTGCCCGTACTGGTGTATACTTGACGGGTTGCCGAAATCTGTTTCAAAAAACGGCAGTATTTCGCGCATTACTTCCGGATGTACGGGTGTGGTGGCGTTATGGTCAATATAAATTCTTTTCATGATAAGCCTATTCTATCAAAAAATTAGACAGCTTGAAATATTCTACCATTAAACGTTTAGTTATTTTACCGGGTGCGCCGATGTTGTGTTTGTCAATACAGTTTACCGGCACAAGGCCGTAAAGTGATCCGGTAATAAATACTTCATCTGCCTTAGTGAGTTCTTTAAGCGTAACCTTCTTTTCCTGTAAAGGGATTTTAAGTTTTTTTGAAAGTTTGATTACCAGGGCTCTGGTAATTCCGGGAAGCATAGGAAAATCAGATAAGGCAGGTGTATAAAGGATGCCGTTTTTTACCATAAAGATATTTGCGGACACGCATTCAACCGCATAGTTTTTTGTTTCATCAAGTATAAGCGCGTTTAAAAACCCTTTTTCCATGGCAAGGTTTCTTTCGTAAATGTTTTCCAAACAGTTTATAGTTTTGTGTTTTGGAATTTCTGAAAACCGCGTTCTTGAAACATTTGAAACGGATATTTTTATCCCGTTTTTCATGTATTTTTCTGGTATAACAGGCAGGGGTTTTGTGTAAATAAACACGGTGGGTCTGTTTTCTGTGCCTGCACTGACCGTGATGCGGATATAGGTGTCTTTCAGGTTGTTTTCTTTCAGCAGTTTTTTGATTGTTTTGTTTAAGGTGTGCCCGGATTCGGTGATGCGTATGTTTAGATAGCCCAGAGCTTTTTTCAGCCTGGCGTAATGCATATTAAAAAACGGCAGCTTGCCGTTTACAGACCTGAAAGTTTCAAAGGCGCCCCTGCTGTATAAGTAGCCCTCATCTACGGGGGAGATATGCGCTTTGTTTAAAGAAATTATTTTTCCGTTTAAGTAAACTTTCAAAGGGCCTCCAGAAAAGTTTTTACTTTATGCAGGGTTTCTTCATATTCAGCAGAAGGGACGGAATCATAGGTTATGCCGCCGCCGGAATTGAAGTAAAGTTTTTTATTTTGCGCCATTATGGTTCTTATGGCAATATTAAAATCTGTTACTTTATTAAACCCGAAGTAGCCTATAGACCCGCAGTAAACGTTGCGGTGTATGCCTTCCAGCTCATCAATAATTTCCATAGACCGTATTTTCGGGGCGCCGGTTATGGACCCGCCGGGAAAACATGCCTTAAAACAGTCCAGATGAGTTTTGTTCTTATGCAGGGTGCCGGTAATGGTAGATATCAGGTGGATTACGGTGGCGTATTTATGGGCTTCATGCAGTTTTGCCACGCGGATTGAGTCATAACTGCATACTTTGCCCAAGTCATTGCGTTCCAGGTCTGTTATCATAAGCAGTTCTGCAAGGTTTTTTTTGCTGGTTAAAAGATTTTTTACTATTTTGGCGTCTTCTGCGGGGGTTTTTCCGCGGGGCATAGTGCCTTTTATAGGTTTGGTTTCTACTGCAGAGCCTTTTATGCTTAAAAACCTTTCCATAGAGAAGGAAAGTATTTCACGGTTATCAAATTTCAGATAGGCGCCGAAAGGAACATTGTTTTTTTCTCTGATAGTTTTATAGATTTGAAACGGAGAGGTGGAATTATTGGTATAAAAACGCTGGGACAGGTTAACCTGATACACGTCACCCTGCTCAATATACTTTTTTATTTTGTTTATAGCGCTGTAATACTGGTTTTTTGTGAAGTTAGATGTGATTTTGCCTGACAGTCCCGGCTTTTCCAAAGACTTAGCGGAAGCCGGAGTTTTTGAAATTCTGTTAAAAAAAAGTTCTATGCGTTTTTTTGCTTTTTCTTTTTGTTTGGCGGGCGTGTTTTCCGGTAATCCGGTAGATACAATGCACAGTGTGTGTTTTAAGTTGTCATAAACAAGTACCGTATCATAAAAACCAAATTCCATGTAAGGCCAGCACAGTTCATCAGTTGATGTGGTTTTAAAATGCTCTGTCAGCCGGCCTGCATCATAAGACACGTAGCCTGCCGCGGCGCCAAGCGGAAAGTCATAATTGCCCTGGGATATTTTGTATTTTGAAAGCAGGTGTTTAAGTTTTGTGAAAGCGTCTTTTTTTGATGATGAAAAACGGTAAAAAGGGTCAGCAAAAATAAATGAATATCTGCTGGTTTCTGAAGTGCCGGTGTTGCTGTCTAAAAAGATAAGGTTGTTATCATTTTTAAAACAGTTTGCTATGTCAAAGGCAGTTAGTTTAAAAGGCAGTTTTTCGACTATCATTTACTTGATAAACAGCTCCGGTTTTGATATTCTATAAACGTGAAAAATACTATGCTTAGATAAAAAATTTACCATATATAAACCAAAAATACAAATAATATTCTGAGAGGTAACGTACCTTCAAACTGGAAATACATGTACCCATTGCCATAACTGTAGGCACAGCAACGTACCTTATATTAGGTTCGGTTGAAGCGGCAATCAGCGCTCTGCTGGCGGGCATTTTTATTGATTTGGACCACTGGTTTGATTATTTTATGAACCACGGGGTTAAGTTTGACGTGAAAGATTTTTTTTATCAGCTTAATGAAGCCAGGATAACAAAGGTATATGTTTTGCTTCATTGTTATGAGTTTATGGCGTTGTTTACTGTAGTGATGTTGTTTGTAAAATCACCGATTATTCTGGGGATTTATATAGGTTTTATTACGCATTTTATGGCAGATATTTTAAGCTGGCGGTCCTATTATTACAGTTATTCGTTATTTTACAGATATTCCGTAAATTTTGATATGAAAAAGATTTTTAGGGCTTAAAAAATGGTGTCATTCCCGAAGTGATTCTGATCGGGAATCTATAGCAAAAATTGTAGTGGCTCAGCTTACTGAGCAGTTTGGAGGCATAAAATATGAGTATTACTATAATTGGCGGGGAATTAAGCGGCCAGCTACTTTTACCGGTAGATAAAAACCATCCGTTGCGCCCTATTCTTGCGCGCATTAAAAAATCCATTTTTGATATTATCCGGCTGAAACTTGACGGTGCGGTGTTTCTGGATTTGTTTGCAGGTACGGGTTCTGTGGGTATAGAGGCAATTTCCAGGGGTGCCTCACAGGTGGTTTTTGTAGATACTGCACTTTTGGCAGTAAAGATGGTAGAAAAGAACCTGCAGAAGCTTAAAATTATGCATAAGGCAAAGATTTGCCAGAGGGATGTGTTGTTTGGATTAGGCTGGCTGAAGAATATTACCAGGGAAAATTATTTTGATATTGTGTTTATGGGTCCGCCCTATAAGCTTTATTGTGTAAATAAGCTATTGACGCATCTTAAAGAAGCCAATGTGTTAAAAGCAGACGGGCTGATAGTGGCACAGCACCACCAAACAGAGAAAGTGGAAACAACAGACTTTAGAATTGTACGCACAGAAAAATACGGCGATACAATAGTAACATTCTTGAAGAATGTTTAAATTTAATCCTCTCCTCTTGTGAGAGGTCACGTGTAGTATCCCGACGAAAGATTGTAAAAAGTAAAATCGGGAACGTGGGTGAGGGTTTAATTAATTTACCGAATGATTGCGAAAAGACCCGACTTGTAGCCGCAAGCTTTAGCTTGCGCAGAATAGTGGCGAATAAAAAGCCGAATAATCAAAAATATCTGTCATACCCGAAAAGACCCTGATCCCGATATTCCCTTTTATCAGTTATAATCGGGACGCTGGCCTGCTACACTTCTTATCGTGTACCAGCAGCTCTTTCTTTTCCTATTACCATTAGTTTCAAGAACGCTACTCGCAGGAACGAGTACGGTAACTGCCTACAGTCGGGTATCCATTAATAATGACCTAATAGGGCTGAATTGTAGCCGCAAGCTTTAGCTTGCGCAGAATAGTAGCGAATAGAAAGCCGAATAAAGAGATTTGTAGTTGCCCATATATGGGCGTTTTTAAAAATAATCTTTAAAAAACTGTTTTTTCACTACCATTAATGATTTTTAACGCTAAAATCTGCGGCAACAACAGGAAGCCAATCAAACTCGCTTGTAATTCAGCTCAAACAAGATTGGCTTAATTCCCTGTTCTTGCATTGCTTTTGAGCTAAATCATTTATTGCGTTCAAAAACAGTTTTTCGAAATTAAGGTTTATGTAAGTAATCTTGAGAGATTTCAAACTAAAGATTTTTGCGACAAGTCAGTAGTTTAGAATTTTAAGTGATTTCTAAAAGATTGAGTAGAAATCTGTTAAAACAAATTTCAAAGAAAGCGGAAGAAAGTAAATGTTATCGGAAGTAACCTTGATCAATCTTGAATATTTTTATGGTTAAGGCTGTTGTAGAGATGGTTAAGTCGTCATATTAGTAAAAATACTAAAGGAGTTTTTGATGATAAAAGTTAGATTTAAAAACCGTGAGGAAATTAGAATGGGTTCTCCCTTTAATACTTGCGACATTATATTAGAGGATAATAAAAATAGGATTAATTTACCCAATAAGGATTGGCAGGATAAATTCTCTACTAGCCCCGATGGTAAATTGTTGGCATTAATATTCTGGGATATTAAGTGCAATGAACCGGGTTTTAGAATTCTCCTAGTAGATATTAAAAAACAAAATAAGAGTATATCTAAGCGTTTTAATGGTATTTGCAAGTCAATATCTTGGGCAGAAAACGGGTTTAATTTGGATATTATAACCTACGTTAAAATAATTAACAATAAGTTGTGTGTTTAGGTTTGTAGCGAGTACATGGTTAGTGTAAGTTCAACCATCGTAGTAGAAGGAATTATTTTTCAGGTTGCTGTTAGTAGTCAGGATTTCTATCAGAAGTCTTGACTGAAAAATTGGCATAGAAACTACTGACTTTCTAGATGAATCTTTAATTTCGAAATAGCATATTTGTTTTGGTTTATGAAAATATAATCAGTTTTTCAGTCGTTGTAACCAGGTTTTTTCGCTATTATTCGGCAGTATTCGCATAAAAGGAGAAGTTTATGGGTAAAACAGTTGTTATCAAATTCGGCGGAAACGCTACGGAAGATAGGGTTACAAGAAAGAAAATAATTAATGATATTGTGCGCCTCAGCAAAAATAATTCTGTTATTTTAGTGCATGGCGGGGGCCCGCAGATTAGCAGGTATATGAACGAGGCGGGTATAAAGCCCAGGTTTGTTAACGGGTTGCGCTACACTGACCCCAAGACTATGGTTATAGCCGAAAAAGCGCTGGGTGGGATAAATGCATCTATTGCAAACCAGATAAATAAATCCGGCGGGTACGCTTTTGGTATGTCCTGCAGGGAAGGCAATACGGCAATTTCTAAAAAAATAGTAAAGCTGGGGCTTGTAGGTGAAATACAAAAGGTAGATGCCCGGCTTTTAACCCTGCTCTGCAAGGCAAAGATAGTGCCGGTTATTATGCCGGTAAGCAAAGATACTAAAAATACAACGCTTAATATAAATGCAGATACAGCGGCTACGGAAATAGCAGTAGCTATGAAAGCGGATATATTGCTTTTTTTAACGGATGTGCCCGGTATTAAAGATGCGGCAGGCAAAGTTTATAAAACTGTAAAGATAAAGGAAATTGATAAGCTTATTAAGTCCTCAATTATAACGGGCGGTATGATACCTAAATCAACGGGTTGTGCGCAGGCTGTTAAAAGAGGCATAAAGCAGGTGCAGATAACTGACGGGAAAAAAGGCGTGTCAAATTCCAGCGGAACAGTAATAAAATACTAAAATGGAGAAAAAAATGAACTACAAAGAAACGGAAAAGAAATACATTGCCCAAACGTATAAACGGCAGAACGCTATATTCGTAAAAGCCAAAGGCAAATATATCTGGGATATTAACGGTAAAAAATATCTGGATTTTTTTACCGGTGTAAGCGTGTGTAATTTAGGCCATAACCACCCATTAATTATTAAAGCTATTAAAAAGCAGGCGGATGCGCTGGTGCATGTGTCAAACCATTATTACACGTTGCCGCAGATAAACCTGGCAAAAATGATAATAGAAAAAAGCTTTAAAAAAGGGAAATTGTTTTTTTCCAATTCCGGCGCAGAAGCTGTAGAGACAGCCATAAAGATTGCCAGAAAGTACGGGTCTGTAAATGCCCAATATGAGGTTATAGCTTTTAACAGTTCTTTCCACGGGCGTACTTACGGGGCGCTTTCGTCAACGGGCCAGGAAAAACTGCACCAGGGGTTTAAACCATTGGTGCCCGGCATAAAGTTTGCAAAGTTTAACGATATTGTTTCAGTTAAAAAAGCGTTTACAAAAAAAACCTGCGCTGTTTTGATAGAGCCCATACAGGGTGAAGGCGGAGTAAATATAGCATCAAAAAAGTTTCTACAGGAATTAAGCGCGTTTTGCAAAAAAAATAAAATACTCCTGATATTTGATGAGGTGCAGTGCGGGCTGGGCCGGACAGGCAAACTGTTTGCTTACCAGTATTATGGTGTAGAGCCGGATATTATAGTGCTGGCAAAAAGTATTGCTAACGGGCTTCCTTTAGGCATAACGGTTATTAATGGCAAGCATCAGGACCTGTTACAACCGGGAGACCATGGCTCTACCTTTGGCGGAAGTCTGGTGGCGTGCGCGGCGGCTATTGAAACGCTGAAATGCCTGGATAATAAAAAACTGCTGGCAAACGTTAATAGCACAGGCGCTTATTTTTTAAGTAAGTTAAACGACTTGAAAAAGAAGTACCCGGCTATTATAAAGGAAGTGCGCGGGGTAGGGCTAATGATAGCAGTAGAGCTTTATACGGATGGCTCCGGCATAGTGGCAAAGGCGCTGGAAAAAGGGCTGATAATTAATTGCACGCAGGGTAAGATAATAAGATTTCTGCCTTCATTTCATATAACAAAAAAAGACGTTGATACTGCCTTAAAGGTTGTAGATTCAATCCTGTCTGAAATCTAATAACTGTCAAATTTGTTTCTTCAGATTAAGTTTATGTCTTCTCGATTCACCCTATTATCATAGAAATCGAAATACTGTCTGTAATCTCGATTCACTCAACTAAAAAGGTTCACTCGAAGAGTAATGTTTTTAGTGTTCGAGCTTGTCGAGAACAAAAGTGAAATAAAAAGAATTATTCTGAGGGTGCTTGTTTGGGTGCTTCCTGAGGTTGTGCTTCTTCTGCGGGTGGTGTATTGTCCTGCGTTTGAGGTGTGTTTTCTGTTTCAGGCGTTGCGGTTTCGGATTTTACCGGTAGTGCCATTTTTTCTTTTGTGATTACTATTTCAACTCTGCGGTTTTTCATTCTTCCGGCTCTGGTAGTGTTCGGGAAAATTGGTTTCAGGGCGCCCCAGCCTTTTACTGCCAGTCTTTCCTTAGCTATGCCTTTCTTTACCAGATAACTATAAACATTCCACGCTCTTGAGCTGGAAAGTTCTACATTATTTTGTTTTGATTCAGAAATATCGGTGTGGCCTTCTATTAAAACTTTGTATTCAGGATAGGTTTGCAGGGTTTCTATGGCTTTATCCAGCTGGGTATAGGCTTCCGGTTTCATGGATTTTTTGCCCCGGTCAAACAGCACTTCGGATGATAAAGATATTTTCAAGCCCTGGAATTCCTGTTTTTTTACAACTTCTTTTACAACTTCCCTTATTTCAACTTTTGTAGGAATAAACATTGTAACGTACTGGTCTTCGGAAGATTTGTTACCGGCAACGTCATATACAGTAAGCTGTATTTTATAGTCGCCATTAGGCACATTTTCGCCATACACGTCATCTTTGCCGTTCCAGTACAATTCTTTATTAATGGAAGTAAGGCCGTAACTGTCATCAACAGATTTAAATGCTTTTACTGTTTTGCCTTTTGAGTTGATTATGGCTACCTGCCAGCGTTCAATATAATTGTTATCGGTTATGGTGAAGTAAAAGGTAGTATCATCTTCAAGGCCGTCACTGTTTGGGGAAATTGTTTTATTAGATATGCTAGTGGCAAGCACAGCGGGGGTTAAATCAATATTCAGCGCGGCTTTTTCTGTCTGGGACCTCTTGCCGTCTGCTTCAATATACAATTCAGCGCTATAATTTCCTTCAGATACAAACCCGCCAAAATCATTTTTGCCGTCCCAGTTGATTATTTTAGGCAGTGTTTCCTGTCCGGAAAGCGTTTTAACTATTATGTTGTTGCTGTCAATAATGGATATTTTCCAGAGTGTCAGGGTAGTCAGCTGGGGGACTTCAGGCAGGAAAAAGGTACTGTCTTTCATGCCGTCATTATTGGGTGAAAATATGTAGGGGTCTGCTTTCATGAATGAATCAAAATATTTGGGTTTTACTTTCCAGCCTACAAACTTCATTACAAAGGAAACTCTGTGAACCTCTCCTACCGTAGCAACCGGCTGGTAGGCATAATCTACGCCTATTCCTCTTATATGTATTCCTATGCCGGCTCTTAAACCTGCCAGTGTATCAAGTTCTTTGGTTGAATTTTCGTCGGTAAGAAATTTGTAGCCGATTCTTAAAGCCAGGATATCTGCACCCCAGTGTTCTATGGCGGCGCTGTAGCTGACCGGCTGGAATTCTGTTTTATCTGCCTGAAATATAAAATTAATCACAGAAGACTGTTCCGGCAGGTCTGCTTTAAAATTAAATCCGAATTTATGAGTAAGCGGTGTTTTTACTTTTACCAGGGAACCGCTGTAGGAAAATTCACTAGTGCCTAAGTTCTGGGCGCAGTAGCCCATAGAAAATGATTCTGACTTTGAACGTAATAGAAAACCTGCATCAAAAAGCATTAAGGATGCTTTGAAATCTGTATCAAGCGCATCTGAAACACTTTTTGCTGCTGCACCCAGGGCAAAGGTATCGGATACTTTAAACCCGAATGATAATCCACTGGCCATACTGCCCGGCGAAAAAGTATCTGACAGCGCGCCGTCCTGAATTCTGGTGATGGCAGTTCCGCCGAAAGATAGTGTATGAATAGCTAAAGTTCCTGCGGGAAACGGGTGCAGATAACCGCCGGAACCCATATACATATCACCCGGCAAAGTAGTGTAAGTGGATTGAAATTCAGGGCGGATTATAAAACCAAGGCCGGCCGGGTTGTGGTAGACGGCATTAAAGTCATCAGCAAGAGGTGTAAAAGCTTCGCCGAGGGCTGTTGCTCTGGCGCCCTGGGATATCTGCAGAAAATCCAAGCCGGGTAAAGTTGCGCCGGCTTGAGCACAATTGAAACACAGCAGAGTCCCTAAAGTGATGGTTAAGGTGCGTTTAATCATTATTTATTTTTTACGATAACTCTTTTGGTTATTCCCTTGGAATCTCCGGCAGCAAGATTTACCAGATATATTCCTGAAGGAACTATTTCTTCATTATAGTTTTTGCCGTCCCAGACTACAGTATATTCGCGTTCTTTCAGGGCCAGCTGGTCTTCAGCGAGAGTTTTTACAAATTTTCCTGAAAGCGTAAAGATGCGTACCTTTACTCTTTCGTTTAAATTTTTGGATTTATATCTGAATTTAGTAATCTGGCCGGCGGTAGGGTTAAAAGGATTGTTGTAATCTATCTGCAGTTCATAAGCGCTTCCGGTAAAAAGTATGTTTGAAGTAGTGGTTACAAATTTTCCTATAGCAAAAATAGTTACTGTGGATTCTGTGCTGTCATAAAGCATAAGGTCCCAGTAATAGGTGGAGTCATTAAGCAGAGCGGCGCCCAGGCCGTCTGAATTGTAATTTATGGAAGTTCTGAATTGATTATCACCGAGATTTTGTGTATTTATGCTGTTTGTAGTAAGCCCTACAGACCAGATGGGTGAAGCAAAGGGAAGTGCGCTTTCCAGGCTGACCTTTAAGGTAAAAGAAGATACATAAGTAGTACCCGTGGCTGTGTATTCCCAGGAAAGAATGGGTACTCTGTCTTTAAGCACAACTTCTGTGTTGTCAAGTATACCGTCTACAAAATACTGGTATGTGGATATAGAAACGGGGTAAGCATTTGCAGATAAAAACAATAAGACTGGAAGAAGTGCAGTTTTTAAGTAATGTTTAGTTGGTTTCATGAGTTTATTACTGCAGTGTTTATTTTTTCAATGACTGCCGGATTATTTCCGGATTTTACTAATTCATTCAGAAGTTCGGCTGCCCGAGAAACTGTTTTTTTAACTTTTTCTGTTTCGTTTTTTGAAAATCTGCCCAAAACAAAGTTTTTCGGGTCCTGGTTTTCAAAAGTTGATTTGTCCGGAAGCGGGCCTATGCCTAGTCTCAGCCTGGAAAATTCCTGCGTACCAAGTGTATTGATTATGGATTCCAGTCCGTTGTGCCCGCCGCTTGAGCCTTTAAACCTAATTCTCATTTTGCCCAAAGGTATAGAGAAATCGTCGCAGACAACAAGCAAGTCTTCCGTTTTTGCGTTGAATTTCATTTTTGATTCTTTAAGTGCATTGCCGGAAAGATTCATAAAAGTCAAAGGTTTTAAAAGAACTAAATTTTCATGCTGAGCTGCTGCTGAGTTTATGGATTTTAAAACTTTAAATTCAATGTCTAACAATTCTGCCAGCTTCTCAACTACAAGAAATCCCATGTTGTGCCGTGTAAACTCGTATTCTTTCCCGGGATTTCCCAAACCAGCAATTATTTTCATAAGGCACAAACTCAGCCTTTTTTAGGAGCCTTGGCGTCTGCCTTAGGGGCTTCTTTTTTTCCGGCATCTTTAGCGCCGGGTGCTGCGGCTTCTGCGCCCTCTTCTTCTTTCTTGCCTTTTGCAATAACTTCCGGCTGGGTTGAGGTAGCTGCTGCGGCATCGGCAACGGTGGTTTCTTCAACTTTCATAGGAGCAACCACGTTTAACAGTATGGAATCTTTGGTAGTAAGAAACTCAACATTCGGCGGCGGTACGATATCCTTTAAAATGATGTTGTTGCCGATATTGAGGTTTGTTACGTCAATGTTAATGGCCTTTGGAATGTCGGTAGCAAGGCACCTTACTTTGATTTCTCTAACAACGTGTTCAAGGATACCGCCCTGAGTTTTCACGCCCGGGCATTCGCCTACAATGTGCACCGGCACAGAAACTTCAATGGTTTTCTTAAGAGAAACAATGTGGAAGTCAACATGCATGATATTTGAGGTAACTACGTTGTAGTGCACGTCTTTTATAAGCACCAGTTTGGAGGCATCCTCAAGTTTTAGATTTACAAGAGTATTTCTTCCGGATGCAATAATTTTTCCTATTTCTCTTTCTTTTACGTAAAGATGCTGGGTTGTTTCGCCTGATCCGTACACAATGGCAGGTATCATGCCTTTTTTACGGGATACTTTTAACTTGCTTTTTGTTTGATTCTCTCTTTTTTGTGTTTCTAATAATACTTCTGCCATGATAAATCTCCTTTTTAATATATAGTCTTTTTTAAAACCGTATGAGGGTTTATTATTCGCAAAAGTTTGAAGCTTGTTATACGAAAAGGTTGCTCACAGATTCTTCGTTATGGATTCTCTTTATTGCATCTGCAAGAAGTGTGCCGACTGATAAGACAATAATCTTTTTTGAAGGCCTTTTCAGCGGAATGGAATCTGTTACCAATAATCTTTCTATTACCGAATCTTCAATTCTTTCAATAGCATTTCCGGAAAGCACACCGTGTGAACAGGCGGCAAATACTTTGTATGCGCCCTGTGCTTTAAGTGCAGTAGCGGCATTTATCAGTGATCCGCCTGTATCAATAAGGTCATCCAGCAAAACGGTGGTTTTATTTTTAACGTCACCTATAATGTTCATGATAGAAGACTGGTTCGGAGCGGGCCTTCTTTTGTCAATAATTACCAGGCTGGCCTGAAGCCTTTTTGCAAAAGCCCTGGCTCTTTCCACTCCGCCGGCATCCGGGGAAACTATGCATAATTCCTTGTTTTGGTTTACGAATCTTTTATCTTTGAAAAAACCCAGAAAAACCGGTGTTGCGTAAAGATGGTCTACCGGTATATCAAAAAAGCCCTGTAACTGGCCTGCATGTAAATCCATGGCCAATATTCTGTCTATACCGCTGGCTGTTAGCAGATTGGCCACAAGTTTTGCTGTTATGGGCACTCTCGGTTCAGCTTTTCTGTCCTGCCGGGCATACCCATAATAAGGGATAACTGCAGTAATTCTGTTTGCTGAGGCTCTAAGCAGAGCATCAGTAATGATTGACAGTTCAAGCAGGTTGTCGTTTACAGGCGGGCAGGTAGGCTGTATGATAAAACAGTCTTTACCGCGGACATTTTCCTCAATTTTTATCCTTATTTCGCCGTCCGCAAACTTACCCACAAATATCTTGCCAAGCTTTATTTTGAGATTTTTTGCTATCTCTCTTGATAGCTCTAGATTGGCATTTCCTGAAAAAACTACTAAATCATTTCTCATAAAAACTCCAAAATTGATTTTTTAGACTTCAAATTCTATCTAAAAAAAATACAAATGTCAACAAGTTTGACAAGGAAAACTATTTTTGGTATAGTTTGGCATAAAATAATCATTATTATTTATATGCCCACGTAGCTCAGTTGGTAGAGCAATCGCCTTGTAAGCGATAGGTCGTCAGTTCGAATCTGACCGTGGGCTTTTCTGCAATTTGTTCCTTAAAATATGCGGTTTTTGCTTAAAATAGAGGCTTTAAAGCCATTATTTCAAAGAAAAAGGCCTGAAAATGCCCGGTAGAAAACACAAAAGATTTTTTACGGATATTTTGGTTGATTTATTTACTCCTGACGCCTTAACAAATAAGGGCAGAGGAGTTATTATTGACATGAGTATCACCGGCATGGCAATAGAAACAGAGTCTTTGCTTGATGTGGAAACAGAACTGCTTGTTTACATAAGGCTTCCAAACCATAAAAGTGGCCATCAGTTTTTTGCTGAAATTGTCCGGATGCAGGATTTTGGAAATTTGCACAGGTACGGATTGAATTATACAAGGATTTCTTTGGCCGAAAAAATAATGTTATTCTTTTTTATCAGAAAGTGGGTCAGGGAACACAGACTGGAGAATGGGGAAAATGAAAATAAAAAAGCTAAACCCGAAGTTTAAAAGTGTTGCAATAATTCTTGCAGGAGGAAAAGGCAAAAGGATTAAATCTGAAATTCCGAAAGTGCTTCATTCCTTATGGGGTATTCCTTCAGTTGTTAGGGTTTGTGATGCCGCAGAAAAAGGTTTGGGTTCGCCCAATCGTGTGGTTGTTGTGGGGATGAAAGCCCAGGAAGTCATGAACCTGGTAGGATCTCAGCCGACAACAATATTTGCCTATCAGAAAATTCAGAAGGGAACGGGCCATGCTTTACAGGTGGCGGTTTCAAAAATAAAAAATATGCCGGACGCCACAAATGTTTATGTGTTTCCAGGAGATACGGGTTTACTTGACCCGTTAGTTGTAAAAAAGTTTAAAAGTGAATTTGAAAAAAGTTCTTCTGCCGCTATGATGCTGACCGGCCAATATGAAGGGCCGATAGAATTAAATATGTACGGCAGAATTGTCAGAATTCCTTCCGTCGATGGCAGAGGTGAAAGGTCAGGCGGCGATTATCTGAAGGTTGCCGAAATTGTTCAGGCAAAAGATGTTTTAAAGATGCAAAACAGTGACGTTCACAAAGTTGTTTATAATAAAAAAATATATAATTTTACAAAACAGCAGCTGCGCGAAACCCGGGAATTTGATTCCGGGTTTTTTGCTTTCAGGCTTGGACTGCTGAAAAAATACCTGCGGGCTCTCAGGTCCAACAATGTGCAGCATGAGTTGTATATGACCGACATGGTAAAGATATTAAATGATTCCGGGTATAAAGTTGAGTCTTATTCTATAAAAAATGATTCAAAAGACCTGGGTTATCAGCCCGGTTATTCGCTTTTGGGTTTCAATTCCAGAAGTGAGCTGAAAAAAATGGAGTCGATTTTAAGGGCAAAGTATTTTGAATTACTAAAAGATGTACTGGCCATAGATAACGAGGAAGATTTTTTCATAGATTCAGAAGTGATAAAGCAGATTTTAAGGCTTGACCGCACTGGTCTGCCGGTAGACATAACAATAGGTGAAGGCTGCAGTATTTCAAAAAATGTAAAAATAAACCGCGGCGTAACAATTGGCAAAAGGGCTGTTTTGGATGGAAATGTAATTATTGGCAAAAGAGTAAAAATAGGCGAAAATGTACAGCTTTCAACTTACCCCGGTCAGAAACTCATTATTGGCGATGATACAAAAATTCTTAATAGTAATATCATAAAAGGCAATGTGAAAATAGGAAAAAATGTAGAAGTTGAAACGGGTGTTATTATTACCGGTAGTAATGAATATCCTGTTGTGATAGGCGATAATTGCATATTAAAAGGCACTACTTATATATTCGGATCAATTATTGAACCGGGTAATTGGGTACAGCACTCTGTGCTGGTTAAGAAGTATGTACAAAGATTGCGCAATAAATCAAAAGAAGCGCAGAAAGTAAGGTATATACTGCCACATCCTGAAGGCAGGGATTCCATAGTTTCAATAACACAAAGGAATAATAAAAAATCATGAAATACCTGGTTTTATTGTTTTCTGTTTGTTTTTTTCTGCTTGGGTTTGTTTATTTTTACAGGCCGGACCTGATTTTGAAAATCAATGCATTAATGAGAAAAGTATTTTTTGATGATAAAAAAGTGCTTGTCAACAGGAAAAAAGCAGGTATTTTATTGATCCTTTTTTCTTTAATTCTGTTTTATACATTTTTTTCATTCAGATGTGCGCCACATGAAAATGTAAACAGTGAAATCTATAAGTTCTGGGTAAGTTATTATGGCGGGAATTATGCCCAGGCAAGAAAAATAAGTGAGAATATTATAAAGTATGACCCGGAAAACAGAACAGCTACACAACAGCTTGCGATGGTGTGTTTTACACTAGGCGACTATAAAAATGCAAATATTTATGCTCAAAGAATCTTAAACGAAAACCCGAATAACAAAAGAATGAGAATTATTCTGGAGACAGCTTCAAAAAAATCAAATAAAAAAAACCAATGAAAATAAACGGTTCTATAAAAGTAGTAGGTATTTTCGGTTGCCCGATAACCCACACCCTTTCACCTTTCATGCACAACAAAGCCTTTGATTTTCTAAAACTTCATTACATGTATCTTCCGTTTCACGTTGAACCAAAAGACCTGAAAACAGCGCTTGAAGGAATAAAATGCCTTAATTTTGCAGGATTAAATATTACCGTGCCGCATAAAGAAAATGCACTGAAATACATTGATGAAATTGATGCAGCTGCAGTAAAAATAGGCGCTATAAATACTGTAGTAATAAAAAACGGTAAATTAAAAGGCTATAATACCGACGGTGCAGGATTTTTAAGGTCATTAAAAAGCGGTTTTAACCCAAAGAATAAAACAGTTTTAATGCTTGGTGCCGGAGGCGCCGGCAAGGCAGCAGGTGTTGCTCTTTCTGCGGAAAAAATAAAACATTTGTTTATTTACGACCCGGATAAAATAAAAGCAAAAAACCTTTATTTAAATATAGGTCTGCCAAAAAAGGTAACTATTATTGCTGATAAAACCGGCATGGAAAGAATAGCGGTTAATGCTGATTTGATTATTAATACTACACCAGTCGGCATGCACAGCGGGTCTCCATGTGTAATAAATCCGAAATTATTAAACAGAAAAATGTACGTCTATGATGTGATATATAACAGAGAAACTGAATTGATAAAGTCGGCGAAAAAAGCAGGTTGTAAGCATTCTGACGGGTTGGGCATGTTGTTGTACCAGGGCGTGGCTGCTTTTGAATTATGGACAGGTAAAAAAGCGCCGGTAAAAGAAATGCACAAAGCCCTGCTAAAGGCACTAAAATAAAATGACATCTTTAAAAACAAAACTAATAATTTCCTATCTGGTTTTGGGTGTGATTTCCATTGTTCTTCATATCGGAGTAGGTTTAACATTTGTCCCGATATTGATTATTCTGTTTTTTTTGTCGTTGATAACAGGATATATATTTTCTAATAAAATTACTGAATCCATTGACCGGTTTCAGAAATTGATAAATAACGTAAGTTCCGGACACCTGAAAATAGATTTTAATGAACAATCGGCAGACGTAATAGACGACGTCAGTGAATCTATAAACAGGATGATATCCGGGTTTTCCGCCTTACTTGAAATTTCCCGCCTTTTAACCAAAGAAACCAGCTTAAATAAACTGCTTAACCTGATAATTGATCAAACAACTAAACTTATGGATGCAGAGCGCACAACTCTCTTTCTTTATGACAGTGATACTAATGAGCTTTGGAGCTATATAGCTCAGGATCTTGAAATAAAAGAAATTCGCCTGCCATTAGGAAGAGGTATTGCCGGGAATGTGGCGAAGACCGGTAAAATGATAAACATCAGAGATGCCTATGCAGACCCGAGATTTGACGATAATCTGGATAAAAATACGGGTTTTAAAACCCGCAGTGTATTGTGTGTGCCTTTATTTGACCATCGCAAAAGTATGCTGGGTGTGTTGCAGGTTTTAAATAAAAAAAGCGGTTATTTTCGTGAACATGACGAGTCCTTATTAAATGCACTTGCCTCAAATGCCGGGGTAGCTATAGAAAATGCAAGGTTATATGAAGCACAGGAAAATCTTTTCAAGGGATTCATAAAAACTATTGCTGCTGTAATTGATGCGCGAGACCCGGTGACCAGGGGCCATTCGCAGAGAGTGTCACGCTATGCGGTAGCTTTGGGAAAAGAATTGGGTTTTTCAGAAAATCAGTTAAAGCTATTAGAGTGTGCCGCCATACTGCATGATGTGGGAAAAATATCAATACCGGATGCGGTGCTTCAGAAACCCGGTGAATTCACCAAAGAAGAGTATGAAATAGTAAAAAAGCACACCCTTTACACAAAAGAAATACTGCTTAATATTTATTCATCCAGCGACTTCAGCGAAATTCCTGCTATGGCTTCAAGCCACCATGAAAAACTTGATGGTTCCGGTTACCCGTTAGGTTTAAAAAGTGAAGCTATTCCCCTGGAATCAAAAATACTTGCAGTAGTGGATGTTTTTGATGCATTGGTGTCCTATGACCGGCCCTATAAACCGGCAATGCCGCCGGAAAAAGCTATAGAAATACTAAAAAGCGATACGCTAAAAGGAAAATTTGACAAAAAAATAGTAGACATTTTCATTGACAAAAAACTTTATCAGATTGAACGCAGGGAATACGTAAGAATTTCCGCAGAACTTTCCATAGAATATAAGGTTTTAAGCTCTGATGAAAAGAGACAGGTGGATTTGTTTAAAACTACAACCAAAAATATAAGCGCCATAGGGCTGCAGTTTGAAACAAAAGATACTATTTCAGAAGGTGACTCGCTTGAAATCAGGTTGTTTTTTCATCAGCATACTTTTGATTTGATAGGACGGGTAGTGTGGGAAGAAAAAATCGGCGATAAAAAATCCCTGGGTGTTTCCTTTGAAAATATTGATGCTCATCTTAAAAACCAAATCTCCGGTTATCTGACAGATTTTAACAAGAAAAAAGTTTACATATAACTTATTCTCCTTCCAAAAAACCAAACCATGTTTAATGTAATGTATAAAAAAACAGCTGTTTCAGCATTTTTAATATTCACTATAACATCCTGCGCGTATGCCCAGGAGTATTATTATTTGCTGAAATACCGCAATAATAATGATTTAGAAAAAATAAAAAGCATTGCACAGGTTTTAAATATTTCAGCAGATACGACATTTGTAAAAATGGATGAAAAAAATGTTTTCAGCGCCGCTATTTCCGGTGTCCCGATAAAAAGAGTAACGGAGAATTACTTTAACAAACAAGCCGGCTTGAAAAGCCTGTCTGCTGGTTTCTCGTCGGATATAAAAACATTCAGCAATGTAGACCAAAGCTCGGTAACTGAAATGTTAAGCAAAATAACAAAGGTTGAGATAAGCAGTTATATAACAATATTGCAGAACTTTAATACTCGCTATTTCAGGTCTGCCCAGTGCAATGTGGCAAAAGATTATCTGGTGCAGGAATTTAAATCTTTCGGGCTTGATGTTTCTACCCAGTCATTTATGAACTACGGTACATTAAATTATAATGTTTTGGCAGTAAAACCCGGTAAATATATGCCGGAAAAAATTTGTGTTATTTCCGCACATTATGATTCTACCAGTGATGATTATTTAGTAAATGCACCCGGCGCGGATGATAATGCCACGGGTGTGGCGGCAGTATTGCTGGCGGCAAAATATTTATCGGCGTATGAGTTTTCCTACACAATAGTCTTTGCCTGCTTTTCCGGCGAAGAACAGGGCCTTATCGGGAGCGAAGCGTATGCCAGAAACCTGTATAACCAGAACACCCAGGTGATAGCAGATATAAATGTTGATATGATAGGTTACTATACTCAGGGAATTAAATATGACCTTAACCTTACAACAAATAGAAATTCACAACAGCTGGTAGAATTTATCAGCCAGGTTAATGATACTTATGTTCAGATGCCCCTGGATATAAATGTAAATGATTATGCCTGGTGGAGCGACCATTCTTCGTTCTGGGACTTTGGTTACAATGCTGTTGAATTTTGTGAAGCTTATGACTGGGGGTCACCAGATTTTAACAGTACAAACTATCACACCACCCACGACACACTTGATAAGCTGGACCTGGATTTTACGTTGAAAAATACACTGGTTGCTGTGGCATCAGTTGCAGAACTGGCTGATTTGTATGTTGCTGAACTCTCGGTTTTACAACCTGCCGGCTGGGTAGAAACCGTAACCCGCGGTGAAACATATCTAATAAAGTGGGAAAATGCGGATACAGAACAGGTTTCGCTTTATTATTCTGACAGTTTTCAGGGAACTCAAAAGCTCATTGCTACGGTTAACGGCGCTTTGAAAAGTTATTCATGGAACACGTCTGGCGTTGTTTCAGGAAGGTATTGGCTGTGTTTAAAAACCCAATCCGGAGCAGAGGATTGGTCTTCGGGACAGCTGGTTATTCTGTCAAATAATTTTGAAAGTTTTATAATTTATCCTAATCCGGCGCGTACAGAAGCAACTTTTTCAGGCCTGCCGCCATTTACAAATATCAAAGTATACAACCTTGCCGGTGAGCTGCTGATAAACAGGACAACACAAAACCAGTTTTCTTTTACCTGGAATCTGGTAAGCGATAATCACGGCCGGGCTGGAACTGGGGTGTACTTATGTGTCCTGGAAAATTCTATAGGCGATAAACATATCTGCAAACTTGCCATAACAAAATGAGTGTTGTAACCCTCAAAAATTTACTTCAAAAAATATTTATTGTTTAAAATTGTCTAATAAGCAAGGCCAATAAAGGATGCTTGCGGGCGTTTCATATAATAATTATAATTATTTAAATATAGCCGTTGACTATTTAGGTATAACATACTATATATAGAGTATAAGGCCGCCAGGGGGATATTATGTCAAAAAAAGCTGTGAAAATTAAAAACAAGAAAAAATACAGTAAGCCAAAAATATCGTCGGAAAAAGTATTTGAAACCGCGGCTCTGGCTTGCGGAAAATGCCTTGCCGGCAACCCGATATTTAAACCCACGGGTTGTGCACCGCTGAGATATTCTTAAGACAGTGATTAAGTGGTTAGTGGTTTGTCATTAGTAAAATATTTACTATTAAGTAATTCCAAAAAAAGAGGATATAATTGGAAAAAGAGAATGTGTTTGTGGTAAGAGGTGATGGCGGGTGCATGAGGCCGTTTATTAATAACGGCGATTTCTTGTTTTTTAAAAAGACAACCACCTATTATCCGGGAGATGTAGTCTGCTACGAGCACTCATCACGGAAATTTGTTCACAGGATTAAAAGTATTTCAGGTAGTACCGCTATCATAAACGATGACAGGGGCATAACAGCAGACCATTCAGTAGAATTAGATTGCATTCTCGGAAAACACATTGGTGGAATTAATGGCGCGGCAGGATTATACTTAAATAAGCTGCTTAACCGGCTATATAATTTCTTCTTTAAACGGCAGCAGAATTCTACAGATTCTGCTTGCGGAGATCTACAAAACCCGTAGAACTAATTCGGGCAAATTAACAAACAAAACAAATGCTTTATAAAAAAAGAAAAACATTTTCTGTGTATCTTTATTTGCTGCTGACATACATTATAATTATTATGTCAGCTGTTAATGTATTTTCTGCTAAAAGAGTAAAGACTGTTGAGTGGAACTTCGGGTCATATTATTCTAATTCGGATATTGCTTCAAATTCATATTGGGACCCGCCATATATAACTATAAACCTGCCGGAAACAGATATTACCATAAAAAGTGCTTTTCTTGAATTTGAATGTATAGCAATCGGTAATACCAATATGACCGGGTTGGATGTTCTTTTTGATCAGGGTACAGGGGTTCCTTCGTCAACAGTTGATAACATAACATCCCAATACACTTACAAGTCAGGTGAAGATATAAGAAGTTTTGCCAGGGCCGATGTGACTACAAGCATGACTGCCTGGTCAAACCAGGCGTACCGTTCGAGGGTTAGAATGACGGGTCCAGAAACAAATATGCATTCGTTGAAATTATACATTACTTATGAATATGATGATAAAAGCTCAGTACAGATAAAAACAGTTAAATTTCCTCTTGAAAGTATTGAATCAACGGTTTCTGCCGGCACATATGATTTTTCTTACAATTTGTACATCCCTGAAGAAGCATACCCAGGCTTTACAGTAAAACAGCAGTGGGTAGAAATGAGAGGTTTCAGGTCGGCAGGAACAGCAAGCACAGATGGTACAATATCATGCAAAATTGTTGAAGACAACTTAATCTCTGAAATTATGAATCTTGATGGTTCACTAAAGGATTCTTATGATTTCAGGTATTTGTGTGATACGGGAACTTTCAGAACCGGTGGCTTAAACACAGCCAGAACCATGAGGGTAACCACAGCAGATAATGCAACTATTGCCTGTCTTGGCGGGGAAATAGTAATTACATACGAATATTCAACTACAGCCGCCAATAAACTCAGAACCGTAGAATATTTTATGGGGCAGACTGAAACCATAGGTGCAGCTGCCACCTGGAAAAATGATTTTGTTATCTATGGCTCCGGAATTAACATAAAAAAACAGTATTTTGCCATAGAAACCACCCATAACACAACTACCCAGGAAACTATAAGTTCAACAGGCAGTGTAAACGGTTCTGCCTATTCATCAAAATATTTTGCAGATCAGACTGCTGCTGTTGTTGTTTCCGGGTACAAAGCATTTCATGATATTAGTTCTGTCAGCAATGCCTGGAATATATATGTGTCAAGCGCAAAGGCAAGTTTTGATTCAACTTTTAAACCTGAATCGGCAAACTATGGTGCCATAGGTGTGAAACTTGTAGTCACTTATGAGTATACCTCAGATCCAAATTATAATGAATTCTACAATACGTTTGCAGGCCAATCAACCGGTGGAAATGCCAGCCCGGACCAGGAAGTCTTTAATGTGTTTTTTCCTGACCCTGAAACTCCCGCAGGGTTGAAAGAAAAAAGAAGTACATTTTTATACCTGCAGAAAATGTCCAATATAGCTACTGCAGATATGAAAACAAGAATTGATATTGACGGCAACAATCAGATATCTGCCCAGTCCAAGCATCCTACTGAAAGCAATTTCATTGTAACTTTATATGATGCCCAGCAGATAACTGTTTCCTCAACTTCGGTAACAGCTAACTATAATCAGGTTACTACTGCTGACGGTTCTACAACCAGGGGTGCCTATAGCGGTGTTTGCAGAGTCAATTATACTTATTGGCCCGTAGCCAGCTCTCCTACTGTTTTAAGCCAATATAAAAATGACGGCACAACTCAAATTTCAACAGGCGCCTGGACCAACCAGAGCAGTGTAAGGTTGAAGTTTAATATGGCATCAAAAGTACAAGGGGATATTCTTTCTCCGATAATTGAAGTTAAGCCCATAGCAACAGCGTTCAATGACAATAGTTTATCTACAGGAACAGCCCAATATTATTCCGGGGCAGCTTTAAACGGAGATTTGTTGGTTACAGGGCTTGCCTCAGGCACCACTTATCACTGGCGGGCTTATACAATTGGTTATGGAGGCAGAAGCAGTTCTTCAACTTTTGGCGGGAATCTGGATTTGCCATTACCTTCAGCGGTTGATTTTGGTTGTGACCTTTCAAGCCCGGGTGCTTCGGTTTTATTGGGCCCTCTGGCAAATTCAGTTACAAACCAGTTAAGCCAAGCATTCAGCTGGTGCGCTTCAACAGATACTTATTCCGGCATGAATAATTATACTCTTCAGATTTCAACTGTCCCGGATTTTACAACTGTTAATTACTCTACAATAACAAGCGTGATAAATCATACAGCTATACTAACCCAGGCTACTTACTACTGGCGTGTTCAACCTAAGGATGTTGCAGGCAATTATGGTTTATGGACCTCAAGTTTTGCTGTTCTTGTAGATACAACGCCGTCAGTGCCTCCGGTTTTATCTTCACCCATAACAGGGCACGCTACAAATTATCTCAGCATTAATTTTAACTGGAATGTAGTCAGTGATACGGCAACCGGTACTTCCGGAATAACCGGTTATACTCTTTTTGTTGCTACAAGCACTGATTTTACAACCATAAGGTATTCTTCAAGCACAAAATATAATGCCGCAACGGTTTTAGTTACTCAATCTACTTATTACTGGCGCGTAACGGCTGTTGATAGGGCAGGCAATACAAGTTCTCCGTCTTCAATATATAGTATTTTAGTCGATACAACTCCGCCTCCGGTTCCTTCCCTTTCCGGGCCGCTTTCTGATTTTGCTACCAATTACGCCAATATAAATTTCAGCTGGAATGTAGTAAGTGATACCGGCACCGGCGGTTCGGGTTTAAAACATTATGCAATTCAAATTTCAACTTCTCTGAACTTCAGTTTAGTAAATAATACAAGCACTACAACTGCTGTTAATCTTTCGGTAGCGCTTGGTTTTCAGTCAACCTATTACTGGAAAGTAAGCGCTGTAGACAGAGTGAACAATTCATCAAATTACAGCGGTGTTTACTATCTGCAGTATGATACTACGGTTCCCAATGCTGTAGTTTCTCAGCAAAGAGATTCCTCCATAATGCGTTTCAGGAATACTGACCCGGGTTCTTATGTAAATATTGATTTTTATGAAACCGGTTCTTACGGGCCCAGTAGGTTAAACGTAATCCGTTACAGCGTTACTTCTGAAAGCGACGGCGGCGGAACTTTAATAATCCCTGCCACAAACCTGGACACTCCGCCTTCAAATAAAGCCTATTATGATACCGACTGGCCTCTTGTGTGGGGTTCTTTGCAGGAATGGGCTACAAACTATGTGCACCTTTATTATTCCGATAGAGCGGGAAATTTTGCCAACTGGTACAATGTTTTTGATGTTTTAAAAGACACTACGCCTCCTGCGGTTCCTTCACTTTCAATTCCTTCAAATAATTCTGCAACAAATTATATGTATATAAATTTCAACTGGAGCCCCAGCGCTGATCTTCGCTCCGGTACCAGCAGTTATCTGCTTGTGCTTTCAACAGACTCTGCTTTTGGCGTTATAAATTATTCAAGCGCGACAGCACAAACTTATGCATCTTTAAATGTCAGCCAGGCAACTTATTACTGGCGCGTATCAGCAATAGACCGTGCTTACAATAACAGTAATCCTTCTTCTGCCTTTAGCGTGCTTGTGGATACAGCCGTACCGGGAAGCATAGTAGGTGTATCTTTAGTTAATGGAGCTACCGTTTGGAGAAGAATAAATGACGGTACTTATGATGTTGATTTTGTTGATACAGGCGGTTCAAATTTAGATAAATACCAGATAGCGGTTTCTACATTCCGGGGTGCAAATTCTTCAATGCTTAACTGGTCTGACGGCAGTTCAAATATAAACAGATACAATTCCTATACACCTCAGTGGCAGTTCACTTTAAACCAGTGGGATTTGCTGGGTTCAGGGGTAACCAACTATATCTCAATTAAAACCTATGATTTAGCAGGCAATACATCAGCATTTATAGATGCGTTCTTTGTTAAAAAAGATACTGTTGCACCCGAAGTACCGGTATTATCAACACCATTAAACGGAACCTATTCAAGCACCAACAGTATTTCCTTTGCCTGGCAGGCGGCAGTGGATTATCCTTCAAATGGTTCCGGTGTCAACAACTATCAGTTACAGCTTTCAACCAGCAATGATTTCACTACTATTTCTTTGTCCTCCATCACTTCATCGCTTAATTGTTCCATTGCTTTAGCCCAGGGTGTTTACTACTGGCAGGTAAGCGTGCAGGATAAAGCCGGTAATTCCAGTGCCTATAGTTCAGCCTTCAATCTTGTTGTAGATACGGCACCACCGGCATTTAATGACCAGCAGTCCGGAGATAATGCCTGGCAGAAATCGCAGGGAAAAACCTATGCTGTTTATTTCAATGATTCGGGATATGCGCAATCCGGCCTTGATGTCCTGCAGTACAGAGTTGTTACCGCCACCGGATTTGTAGCCATTGATTGGAAAACTATACAGGATTTAAACGGTGACGCTTCCTGGAACACCCCCTGGTCTGTCGACTTTACCAAACTTGTAGAAGATGTAACAAACTATGTTTATGTACGTGCCTGGGATATTGCAGGAACAACAGCTACTTCGCAGACAGATGTTTTTTATATATTAAAAGACCAGACTAATCCGGATATGACCGATAACCAGTCCGGAGATGATAACTGGAGAAATAGTGCAGGCACACTTTATAATGTTGATTTCAAGGATCCTAATCCGTCAGGTTTTTCCTCTGGGCTTAACACAGTAAACTATAAGGCTACATATATTGGTGCCGGCAGTGAACCTGTTTTTGACTGGCGCACTTTGATTTCAAACGCAGTCTTAAACAATGCCACTTATTACAATACAGACTGGGCTGTGCCGGATTTCAATGAATTGCGCGAAGGCAAAAATCATATTGCTGTTTCTATTACTGATGGTGCCGGTAATTCACAAACTATGGAAACTTATCCTCAGCCGTTTTATGTTCTTAAAGATACTACCGTACCCACTGTTACCCAGGTACCGGCTGCAGATAATTCCTACAGAGTGGCAAACACAGGTTTTTATGGCGTATATTTTGCGGATAAAAATTCCGGTTCAGGAATAAAAGGTTTTGAAATCATTGCTTCAACTGCCGGTGGTACTACTGCCCCGTTAATACAATGGACTAATGTTTTATCAACTAACACATATTCATATACCGAAAGCTGGGTTCTTCCTGAAACTGTTTTTGATGCCATGCTTTCCGGAAGAAATAAAAATTATGTTTCTGTAAGATGTTATGATTTTGCCGGAAATACCTCAACTATCTATACAAATGCTTTTTATGTGTACAAGGATACGGTAACGCCTTCAGTAATTAACAATATGTCAGGCGGGTATAATCCCTGGCAGCAATATGGCGGAAAAACTTATGATGTGGATTTCAGGGATAATGAATCTTTAATATCAGCGGCTCAATATATTGTAAGAAACGGCCCCGGACAGGATGATGTTCCCTGGGCGCCGGGCTGGCAGAATATTTTTAATTCAACAGGAACAATGCTTTATTCGGCAGACTGGCAGGTGGACTGGAGTAATCTTTTTGACGGCTGGAATTATGTATCAGCAAGAACCTGGGATGTTGCAGGTACCACCCTTACTGCCAATTATGTATTCCATGTAAAAAAAGATGTTATACAGCCCTCCATTGATTCTGCCAGAATGTCAGGCGGGGATACTCAGTGGCGCAGTTCCAGCTGGACTGTTTATGATGTAGATTTTGCAGATATTCTTTCCGGGGCGGTTACGGCCCAGTATCAGATAAAAGACTCCCAAAACAATGTACTTTATGCCTGGGAAGATATCTTTACTTCTACGGGCCACGTAAGTTATTCTCAGGATTGGCCTGTATCAAACAATGCTTTTGCAACAATGAAAGATGGTACTACAAACTATGTCTTTGTCCGTTGTTATGACGGGGCTAATAATAAAATAGAACCTATTAATCCGGTTTTCTTTGTATTAAAAGATACCACTGCACCTACAATGGCAGTAAATAATACTCATTACGAAGGCTCAAACCCGGCAGCCTTTACCGCAATAAACGTGGATTTTTATGAACCCATTAATTCCGGTGTTCTGCCGGGCGGTTCAAAACTTAATTATGCCCAATACGCTATTTATACACAGAAAAACTTAAACGGCACCGAAAGAAAAGCCTGGACCAATATAAACGGCCTTACTCCGGGAACCACTTACCACTTAGCTAACTGGTCTGTTGATTACAGCGCGCTGTTAAAGTATACCACCTGTTACGTTTCCGTGCGTGTTATTGACCTTGCAGGCAACACGTCAACCTGGTACGATGCATTTACCGTAGTTCGTACCACAGCTTCTGCTCCAATTTTAACGGATAATCACGACGGAGATTATACCTGGCATAAATCAACGGCCACTCTGCTGAATACTTACTATAACATTGATATGGAGTCAGGCACGGGCGATGCTTTAAGCGGGCTTGCCGTGCAGTCATACAACCAGCCGTTATACCAGGGCAAAAAACTTCTTAACTGGACTTATGTCATTTCAACAAATACAGCGCTTAATTACACTGACGACTGGAAACTTCAGCCCTCAACCATCGCAAACAAAAATTATATCTGGGAACTGCTTGAAGAGGGGACCGGTTATATATCCGTAGAAGCTTATGACTCAGCTCTTGCCTCATCAACCATAAACGATGTATTTTTTATAAGAAAAGACACTACTGTTCCTTCCGTATTTGATAATCAGGCAGGGGATTTTACTTACAGGAAATCAAGTGGTACCGCCTACAATATTTCTTTCAGAGATTTGGCAAGCGGGCTGGCTACTGCCCAGTACAGAATACACACTGCTGCAGGCGGCGGTTCAGGCATAGTAAACTGGACCGATATATTTTCCTCCAGCCGGACCGGAAGAGATTATAATTCAAACTGGCAGATTTCAGATTATGCCTGGGGCAGAATAAATGAATATACAACCGGCTATGTAAGTATAAGAGTGTTTGACGTTGTTGGGTTGTCCTCTGAAACAATTGATTCGTTTATAATTTTAAAAGACACTACCTCTCCTACGGTCCCATCATTATCTTCACCGTTAAACCAGCTTGTTACCAATTATTTACTGCTTAATTTTAATTGGGGCGCTGTTAATGATAATACTTCAGGTGTTAAAGATTATACTATCCAGCTTTCAACCAGCATAAATTTTACTACGGTTTATTATTCTTCACTAACCACTAACAACTATCTGCTAACTACTGTTTCTCAATCAACCTATTACTGGCAGGTAAAAGCTCAGGATATTGCCGGAAATTACAGCCCCTGGTCAGGCATTTACAGCGTATTAGTAGACACTACTGCCCCGGCATTGCCTGTTATGTCATCACCAATAAATAATTACACAACAGATTATATGATGATTAATTTTTCATGGGGCCTTGCTGATGACAGCGGTTCAAAAGGAAATTCAGGCATTAAAAATTACACTCTTCAGATTTCAACAAATACTGATTTTTCAACCATTTATTATTCAAGCATAACCAGTCAGACCAGCCTGAATGCAGCCTTGGGCCAGGCCATTTATTACTGGAGAGTTAATGTACAGGATAAGGCTCTTAACTCTCAGTTGTCAATCCAGAGTTATCAGCTGATTATTGATACTTCAGGCCCGGAAATAGTTGATAATCAAGCCGGCGACGGTACCTGGAGAAATAATCCGGGAACAGGTTACAGTATTGTTTTTAGGGATATATTTTCAAAACTCCAGAAAATTCAGTACAGAATTTCAACTTCAACAAATCCTGCAGACGCGCCGGTTCTTGTCAGCGGCAATGTGTGGAATGATATAGATGTTGCAGAGGGTGATTCAGAATATACGGTTGCCTGGCAGGTTTCTTTTTCAAATCTTATTGAAGGTACCAGTAACCATATATCAGTAAGGTCCTGGGATACATTGCTTCACTATACAACAAACTATAACGTTTTCTATGTTATGAAAGACCAGTCGGTTCCTGATATCATTAACAACATATCCGGAGGTGATAATAATTGGTATACCACAAATACTACGGCATTTGATGTGCACTATCAGGATGCCGGCGGTTCAATGCTTAATTATTTTCAGACAAAAATAACTACCGGGACTGTCAGTGCTTCACAGTCCGTTGATGACTGGAGAACTGTTACATCCGGGTTGAATACAAATTCATTTACTGATGATTGGGGTTTGAAATCTGAAACATGGGATGTTCTTAGTGAAGGGAAAAGTTATGTGCATTTGCGCGTTTATGATAATGCGGGGAATTCACAAAATTATGAACGTGCATTTCATATTCAGAAAGATACTACTGCCCCCAATATGGATGATTACCAGACGGGGGATACACAGTGGCGTTCATCAAACAATGGAACTTATGACATAGATTTCAGGGACCCATTATCCGGAAGCGGAGTACAACAGTTTGATGTGCTTATATCAACAGACGGCAATAATCCGCAGGCTGGAAAAATTATAGACTGGTCCAACGTAGTAACAACCAATACCTATATATACTCAGACCGGTGGGTGCTTCCGGAGGGTATTTTTAATTCATTGCAAGAAGAAGTGACCAATTATGCCTGGATTAGGGCACAGGATTTTGCTTCAAATTATTCAACCTCAAGCGCATATCTGTTTTATGTGTTAAAAGACACAACTCCGCCTACTTACACAAATGCACAGTCAGGAGACGCTGTTTGGAGGAAAAATTCTTCTGCACAATATAACATCAAATTCAATGATACCGGCGGTTCTAAACTATCAAAATTCCAGGTAAGGGCTTCAACTGCCGGTTACGGCGTGCCTAACTTTAGTTTTGACTGGTCGGACCAGCAGTTAAGCATTAATGCAACGCATTACAGCCAGTCCTGGGCTCTTGATTCAACCCTTTGGGATTTGTTAAAACCGGGTACAAATTATATTTCCGTTAGAATAATTGATAATGCCTATTCCACAACAACACTCAATAATGCTTTTTACATTCTTAAAGATACCCAGCCGCCTTCCGGAATTGCCCAGGCGCCCGCAAATTCAGGATTGCTTTCATTCGGGATAAATTATTTGGCCTCAGATGCCGGGCCTTCAGGCCTTAATAGTGTTAAACTTTATTACACGGCACAAACTGCTTCACCTTATACCTGGAATTATTCACAAACCGTTACCTCAAGCCCTGTAAATTTCGTAGCTTCCGGAGAAGGGGTCTATGGTTTCAGGATAATAGCTTTTGATAATGCGGGTAATACAGATGAAACGGATCCTCCGCCAAGCACGGCAGAGCCGGAATCCCAAACATTAATAGATATTTCAGGCCCTATTATAAGCGACAATGAAACAGGAGATAATACCTGGAGAAAAACAGCTAAACCAGATGGCTATCCTGTATATTTCAGTGATGCAGGTTCAAAACTTGATACGGCTCAGTATATAATCAGAACCGGGCCTGATGCAGGCAGCCCTGTGCTTAAAGACTGGTATACGATTTTCGCAAACTTAAATTTGAATTCATATAACACGGACTGGAATATAGATTTTGATGCCTGTAAATCTTCTTATAGTTATGTTTCTGTCAGTGTTTGGGATATGGCGGGCACCACTACTACTTTAAATAATGCATTTCATGTAAAAAGAGATACCCAGGCTGCGGTAGTTTCTTATAACGAATTTACCGGCGGCGGGGATAATACCTGGAGAAATACTGCAAAAGCAGTTGGTTATAACGTTGATTTTCAGGATAACTTATCCTATCTATCAAAAGCTGAATATAAAGTAACGGCAACAAATAATTTTAACGGCCAGGTAATAATTGACTGGCAGACTATTGAGACAAGTATTTCTTCTTCAAGCTATGCAGTTGACTGGCCGGTTGATTTTAACAATCTTGTTGAATGGACCACAAATCATGTATTTATAAAACTTACCGATATAGCCGGTAATGAAGCTACCTATTATGCTTTTTATGTTTTAAAAGACACTTCAGTGCCTTCAATTACCAACAGTGAAACAGGGCAGGATGCTGCCTGGCGCAACGCCTCAAGGCAGTTCAATGTTAGTTTTGCCGACAATAAATCAAAATTAGACAGTGTTTTCTACCGCCCTTATGCAAATACTTCAGGGGCAGATCCTTTGGCGGACTGGCAGTCCATAGCCGGGCCCGGGATAAATACAAGTAATTATAATGCCTTGTGGCAGGTGAATTTTGGCCTGCTTCAGAATGGAACCAACTACATGGCTGTTAAGGCGGTTGATTTGGCAGGCAATACTTCAACCTATTATGATGCTTTCAGGGTTTTAAAAGACCAGCAGCCTCCTGTAGTAGATGATAATATTTTTGATGATGACGTAAGCTGGAGAAAAACAAACGATGCAGTTTATGATGTTGATTTCATAGACAGCCTTTCAAAAATAATATCCTTTCAGACAATAGTGCACACAGGCGCACTTCAAACAGGAACAACCATAGATAACTGGAGAACTGTTTTAACTACAAATACCGCACTATATGATACTGACTGGCAGTTGAAACAGGAAACATTTGACCTTGTTCCGGAAGGCCAGCACTATATTTCAGCCCGCGCTTTTGACGTGGCAGGAAATACTTCAACAGTTACAGAAATATTTTTTGTAAGAAAAGACATAACAGTTCCAAGTATCAACGATAATGAAAATGATGATGAAACCTGGTATTTAACCGGCAGGAACTATGATGTAAAGTTTTATGATTATGTATCTCTTCTTGATAAAGCCGAATATGCCGTTTATGCAAGCTCCGGATTGCAGGGCCAGCAGTTAAAAGATTATACCCCCGTATTTAATAACCTGAATTTATCTTCTTATGAAACACAATGGCCTGTTGATTTTGGCGCTTTGAAACAGGGTTATAATTACGTGTCTGTAAGAGTACAGGATTTTGCGGGCAATATTACTTCTCTTAAAGATGTTTATTACATTAAAAAAGACACCATGGCGCCTGCTGCCATTACAGACCTTACCCAAACAACAGGTTCTAATGAAGGCGAGCTGGCCCTTGAATGGACCTGCCCCGGTGATGACGGGACTTATAACGGTGCGGTAAATAGCTATTTAGTAAAATTTGCTACTTATAACATTACCCAGAATGACTTTGATAATGTAAATGTTTTCTGGCAGGCATGGGTTCCTAATGCTCCGATGAACAAACAAGCCAAAACATTAACCGGGCTTACTCCGGGAAGATCTTACCGGACGGCAATAAAAACTTATGATAAAGTAGGGTCAAGCAGTACTATTTCAAACATTCCTTTCGCCCTGGCCTCCGGTGCAGATATAACTCCTCCGGGACAGATAACTACGTTCAGTGCAGTATCAGGAACTTATGAAGGGCAGATAAAACTTACCTGGATTGCTCCCGGAGATAACGGAACTATGGGTAATCTCACAGGAACAAGAATAGAAGGCGATTCGTTTAACGGCTACTACGATATCAGGTACCGGACTGACGGCCTGGTTTCAGACGGCAACTGGAATACATCAACGCAGGCAACAGATGAACCTACACCTCTTTCACCCGGGTCTTTGCAGGAATTAACTATTGCAGGTTTTACAACAGGAACAACCTATTATTTCGGCATAAAAACCTATGATGATGATGTGGATGCCACAAACAACTGGTCTTCGCTTTCAAATTCCACCTCTTGTGTTCCGGCAACAGCCGGTGCGGCTAAAGGCCATATCATGTGGGGTTCCGGAACGCTTGATAATCCAAAAAGCAGAAGATGGCTGGCTCCCGGCTGGGGTTCACCCGGAAGCGGAGCTCTTGCATCTCAGACCATCAGATGGGTCAAGGGTGCTTCCTGTCCTGTGTTAAGGGATGAAAAAATTGTAGGTATTCTTTCCGGAAATGCAGCTGCAGGTTCAGGTAAACTATATTTACAGAGAAATAGCGACAGTTCAACCAACGACTGGACTGATTTATTGGGCCAGGTAAATACTACCCTTACGGATGACAGGTACAAATCTTTTGATATAGCCTATGAACAACAATCAGGCCGGGCTTTAATAGCTTATTACAATGGTATGACCGGAAGAGTTGCTTACCGGGTTTGGTCTTCAACTGCGGCACAATGGCTGACAGGTGTTTCTTCCAAAACTTTAACGCTGACAGGTGTTACCGGCGCTGTCAATTTTGTACGCCTTGAACCAAAACCGGGTTCTAACCAGATAATGATCGCTACTCTTGATTCCAATAATGATATTTTCTGTGCTGTCTGGAATGGAGATACAAATAGTTTCTTAAGTGTCAGCACTTATGTTGCCACTACCGGGGCGCCAATCGCTACGGAAGAATGTTTGGATATTGCCTGGGAAACTAATTCGGGTGATTGCCTTGTGGTTTATGGTGAAACAACCAATTGCGCAACAAGTATTTGGAACGGTGCTTCCTGGTCCAAACTTTCTGCACCCAATCCTTCCATTGGTGCCGGTGTTGCAAATTGGCTGACTGTTGCTTCTGACCCGACTTCAGACAGGGTCGGGTTTACCTGTGTTGATGTGGGTAATGACTGGAACGTGAATATATGGGACGGTTCCTCCTGGCAGGCAACTCCTCCAACGGAAGACAGTACAATTGAAACAGATACAAGCAGAGATATTGATGTTGCCTGGGAAAGGGACTCTGGCAGGTGTATTTTTGTAGCAGCTGATTCAGCTGCAAGAGAACTTTCATATTTGGGCTGGTCACCCGGTTCCGGCTGGAATGAATTAGGCGGAGGCAGTCCTTCTGCGGCGTTGAAGACATCAGCCGGAACCCTTGCCTTGCTGGGAGATATAAACTGGCTGCAGCTTACGCCGGACCAAAATAAAAACAGTATGATCTGTACAATTTTAGACCAAAGTAATGATTTAACAACACTGTCCTGGACCGGTTCTGAATGGGATGCTTCATCCAAATTAGTTCAGGAAGCAGGTGTGTCAGACAGTAATTATGAATCTTTTTATGTTATGCTTGATAAGCACGACATAACCCCTCCTACGATTTCAGATCCGGTAGCGGATGACGACACAGTATGGAGAAGTTCAGCTAATCCGGGTGTTATATACAGCGTGAATTTTGCAGATGACCATTCAAATAATTCCAAACTTAAATATTTTGAAATTAAAATTACCTCAGGTGCCAATCAATCAGGCACAGTTTTTGTTAATTGGACAGATAATTCTCCGGCAGGTTTTTCAGGCAATACAAGCTATTCATCTTTATGGCAGATTAAAAGCGCAATCTGGGCCGGTGTAAATGACGGCATTAACTATGTCTCAGCAAAAGTGTACGACGGAGCGGGTAATGCAACAACTAAAAATGATGTATTTTTTATTAAGAAAGATACCACAGTTCCTACAACCCCTGTTTTAAGCAATCCTTTAAGCGCAGTTACTACAAATCAGACAACAATAAATTATCAGTGGCAGGCATCTCAGGATGTAACCAGCGGATTGAGTTCCTACAGAATAGTTATTTCTACAGATATAAATTTTGTAACTGTTGTTACTACCGTAACTTTAGCGGAAACCCAAACACAAATCGGCAGGTTTGACGGCACGCATTACTGGAAAGTACAGGCGCAGGATAATGCAGGAAATTATAGTTTGTGGAGTTCCACCAGATCAATAAAAATAGATACCAGCAGGCCTGTAATTACCAATAATCAAAGCGGGGACTATGTCTGGAGAAACTCAAGCGGTACTTTATATAATGTTGATTTTTATGACGCTTTTACAGGACTGGATAAAGTTGAGTACCGGGTATTTTCTTCAACCGGAGCAACAGGCGCTCCATTAATAAGCTGGACCACTGTCGCTTTGAACCTTAATACAACTTATTACGTACAGGACTGGACCCTGTCAATGTCAGCATTTGCTTTACTGCAAAACGGCACCAATTATGTTTCCGTAAAAGCATCAGACCTGGTAGCAAATACTTCGGAATATGTTGATACGTTTATTATAAGAAAAGATGTTCAGTCACCACCGGTACCGGTTTTATCAAACCCGATAAACAATTATACTACCAGCCAGTTAATGCTTGGTTTCAGCTGGCAGGAATCCACAGACCTGATAAGCGGTACTTCAAATTATCAGTTGTATATTTCTACAAATCCGGATTTTTCATCAGTTATTTTTTCAAGTATAACCAGCCAGTTAAGCTTAACCGCTTCTATAAGCCAGAATAGTTATTGGTGGAAAGTAAGGGCCAAAGACAGGGCAGAGAATTATTCCAGCTGGTCCTCAACTTATTCGTTTATAATATCAACCGGTGTACCTACAACTACCCAATTGTTAGCTCCGGTAAGCGGACAGGTAACTCTTACCCAGGCAATTTCATTTGACTGGTCTGACTCCCTGCCTTCCGGATCCGCTATTTCTAATTATCAGATTCAGGTTTCAACAGACATTAATTTTGCTTCTATTAACTATTCGGCAGCTCCGTCAACTTCTTATGTGGTTTCAGATACGTTTCCTTCAGGTTTGTATTACTGGAAAACACGGGCCAAAGATGCTTCAAATAATTATTCTCTCTGGAGTTCCACCTGGGATGTTACGGTTGATACTACAGTACCTAAAATAACTAATAACATCATAAACGGGCTGACTACCTGGTTTAATGCTGACCCGGGAAATACTTTGGATATTGATTTCATAGATATAAGCGCAGGTTATTTAACGGTTCCTAAAATTGACAGGATACAATACAAAATCCATCCTCAGCCCAATGAAGGCGGTACTCCGATAGTCAGCTGGGAAAACGGTACCATAGCCGGGCCAAACTTAAATCAGCAGTCATATAGTAGCAATTGGGGCCTTTCAGCCGGTGATTTTAACCTGCTTCAGAATGGCACCAACTATATTTCAGTAAGAGTGCTTGACCTTGCCGGGAATACATCCTCCTGGATTGATGCTTTCAGAATTTTAAAGGATGTTAACCTGCCGTCAATTAACAACTTGCAGACAGGTGATTTCAACTGGAAAAAATCAAGCGGGACAACATACAATGTGCAGTTCCAGGACACCGGCGGAAGTTTGCTTTCAAAATTCCAGGTTAGAATATCCACTTCACCAGGGTTGTCCGGCACTGCTGTTCTCGACTGGACTGACCAGATATCCGCGATAAACAATAGTTTGCATACAAGCACCTGGGTTTTTACTAATAGCCAGTGGGTCCAGTTATTTGAAGGTGCAACAAACTACGTTTCAGTAAAGGCTTTTGATTTGGCAGGAAATACTTCTGCTTATTATGATGTTTTCTTTGTTTTAAAAGATACAAGCGTTCCTTCAATTGGTAATAATGAAACGACGGACAGGGGCTGGCTAAGCGCTGATCCCGGAGCAGTATGGGATATTGATTTTTATGATACTCCGGTACCGGGCAGGACTCCGGGGGCATCAAAACTTGATAATATTTTCTACAGGGCCCGGTCTTCTACCGGCGGTATTATTATTGACTGGAAAACACTAGGTACTTCACTTAATACCACTTACTATATTCAGAATTGGGGTGCAGATTTTGACCGCCTCTATAACGGAAATAATACCATTGACGTCAGGGCGGATGACCTGGCAGGGAATTCTACAGTATATGTAAATGCATTTATCATAAAGAAAGATACCACAACCCCCAGAATAGAGGTTGCTTTTGATACCATGACGGTTACCTGGATAAACAGCAGTCAGGTTTATGATGTGAATTTTTATGCGCAGGGCGCTTCAGCACTGGATACGGCTGAATATGCGGTATTTACCGGGCCGAATTATTCTGTAAGCCAGAAAATCGGCTGGACACCTATTCCGGGTACTTACGGTGAAACAGAATTCACCACAAACTGGCCGGTATTATTTTCTCAGTTGCAGGAAGGCGGTACAAATTATGTGTCGCTTAGATGCTGGAATGTAACCGGTTCTACAAAAGCTGTAACAGACGCATTCAAAATTTTCCTTGATAATACAAACCCATCCATAGCAGACAGAACCGCCGGTGATGATACACTGTGGCGTTCTACAAACACCGGAGTTTATAATGTTGATTATTATGACCTTCCGATAGATGGTTCAAGAATTACAAAATTCCAGACCAAGGTGACAACAGGCGCTTTACAAGCAGGCGAAGTACTGGAAGACTGGACAGATAATGTTCTGGGCATAGGCACTACTTATTATGAAACCAACTGGGCTCTGAAGTGGGGTACTTTCAATAAAATGCGCCCTGATATTGATAACTATGTTTCAGCTAAAGTGTTTGATACTGCCGGCAATACTTATGAGCTTTCAGATATATTCTTTGTAAGAAAAGATACTACGGCTCCTACTGTAAATAATCAGCAGTCAGGAGATTTTACTTTCAGAAAATCAAGCGGAACAAATTATGATATAAGGTTTAATGATACGGGCGGTTCAAAACTCACAAGATTTGAAATATGCGCATCTACCACAGCAGGCAGTTTCAGCCAGGGGCAGTTGATAACCTGGACCACCGTTTATTCCGGGCTTGATACAAATTCTTACAGTACTCCCTGGCCGGTACCGGCGTCAGTATGGTTAGCGCTTGAATCAAGAACCACAAACTATATTTTTGTAAGGCCTTTTGATACTGCCGGCAATTCATCTACAACTTATAATTCTGTTTTCATGGTATTAAAAGACACGGCCGCTCCGGATATAATTTCAAATGAATTCGCCCGCGGCTGGTTTAATGCAAATCCGGGCGCAATATGGAACGTTGACTTTAAAGATAATCAGGGTATGCTGGGTTCCGGTTTGGATAGCGCGCAGTGGATAGCTTATCCGGGCCCAAATAATTCAGGCGTTTCTTCCACCGGCTGGAAAAATATCTTTACCGGATTGGGAACAAAGAATTATACCGCCGAATGGGACCTGTCCGGCGCAAATTTTAACCTGCTTGATGCCGGTACAAATTATATAACGGTCCGGGCCTGGGATATGGCAGGCTCTACCAAAACAACTATTGATGTGTTTGTTGTTAAGAAAGATACTTTCGGCCCGGTTATTACTGATAATATTTTAGGCGGCATGGCCACCTGGTATGCAGCGGATCCGGGAGCTGTTTTCAATGTGGATTTTGCAGATAATCTGTCAAACCTGGCCAGCGCCTATTACATAATCTATCCTCAGTCTGATATAACCGGTACGGCAGTTACTTCCTGGTCAGAAATATTCAACGGAGTTAATCAGCCGGATTTTACTGATAACTGGGGGCTGGTTGTTTCTGCTTTTGATTTACTGCCGGAAGGTACGTCCTATGTAACTGTAGGTGCTTATGATAATTTAAACAGTTCTTCAGTTTATAAAGATGCCTTTGTGATAAGAAAAGATACTACGGTACCTGATTGCGTGGATAATCAGGATGGGTTGTATATTGATTCGCAGGATGACCTTGCAGATATAAATTTTGATTTCTATGATAACGGCTGGTCAAAATTATACAGGCTTCAGTATACCGTAAAACCTGAACCCGGATTACCCGGGTCCTATATACTTGACTGGAGAAATATTCCCGGCCTGGCGGACGGCCTTAATACCACTTACTATATTACCAGCTGGAATATAACTGAAAGCTGGGGCTATCTGTCAAATCAAACTACGGGTTATGTGTCCGTGCGCGCCCTTGATTTTGCCGGCAACACCACCACCTTTATTGATGCTTTTACAATATACAAACAGGCTGCAGGGCCTACAATTACCGATAACGTAGATGAAAACTATCTTCCCTGGTTCTCAATAAGCAATTTCAATGGAAAATTATGGGATGTTAACTTCCAGTCCAATTCAGGGCAGAACCTGGACAGGTTTGAAATAAAAATAACTACAGGCATTGATCAGACAGGCGCAGTAATTGCTGACTGGTATAATGTGGTAACAGATATTTCAAACACAATTTATACCGATGACTGGACTATTTCTCTGTTAAATTTTACAAATATGTACCAGGGCAAAAATTATGTACACGTGAGAATTTATGATACTGTGCCCACTTCTTCATTGCTTAACAATGTGTTTTATATAAAGAAAGATACTGCCTCACCGGTAATTACTGACCTTCAGGATGATACTACATTTTTTGCATCCGCAAACTGGAATTCTTATAACGTTGATTTTGAAGATGCAGGTATAGGTGTTTCAACGGCAGAATTTAAAGTAAGCGACCAGTTTAATAATACGCTTATTAACTGGACCACAATTTTCTTTGGTGTTTCTCAATCAGCCTATGTTTCAAACTGGGGCCTTACAGCTTTACAGTTTAACGCGCTTCAGGAATATGCAACAAACTATGTTTCGGTGCGCGCTTATGACGGGTTTAATTATTCCACGGGCCCCGTTGATGCGTTCTATGTATTAAAAGACACCACTTCGCCAAGCGTTCCTGTGCTGTCTTCGCCGGGCGATAACTTTATTTTCAGTAATCAGTCGCTTACCATGCAGTGGGGTGCTTCTTCTGATGCCAGGTCCGGTATTGATGTTTACGAAGTCAGTTTAAGTACCAGCGCAGATTTTGCCGCGGTTTATATGTCATCTGTTACTAAATTGCTCAGTTTCTCAACAGCTGTTGCTGAAGGCAGTTATTTCTGGAAAGCCAGAGCCAGAGACAAAGCCGGCAATTATTGCCAGTATGCATCCGCTTACAGTTATTTAATTGATGTAAGTTCACCGGTTATTACAAAAAATTCGTTTGCTGAGTCTCAGTGGTATGATACAGACCCGGGTGCAATAATTGATATTGATTTTGCTGACCTGGGGTCCGGTTTGACAACAGTTCAGTACAGGATTGTTTCATCTACCGGCGGTGTGATAGTTGACTGGAAAGACAAGCTTGATTTCAGTGTACTGCTTGCAACCAGGGTTTATACAACAAACTGGAGCCTTTCTGCGGGGGACTTTGCCCTGCTTCCTAACGGAACCAACTATGTTTCAATAAGATGTTTTGACAGGGTTGGCATTTCAACTTCAATAGCAAACCTTTTTATGGTAAGAAAAGATACTTCAGTGCCGGTTTTATGGGGCGCAGATTCTACGGGTACAACAGATACAACCTGGAGAAGCGGCGCGAAACCCGGCGGTTATGATGTTAATTTCATGGATTTAGGTACAGGTTTGAAAGATGCGGATTATGCTGTTTACACCGATATGAATTTAAACGGTACGCAGAAAATCGGCTGGACAAATATTTTTTCAAACCTGAATCAGGGGGAATATAATACTGACTGGAATGTCAGCAACTTTGCCCTGATGCAGGAAGGCGCTACAAATTATGTTTCCGTAAGAGTGAAAGATATGCTGTCCCAGATGACCACTTATTACGATGTGTTTTATATAAGGAGAGATGCTTCTAAACCCGTTATAACCAATTACATGAGCGGCGGTGTAACCACCTGGTATAAAATTGATCCGGGATCTTTTTTCAATGTGGATTACAGGGATGTGCCTGAAAATGGCGCAAAACTGCAGGAATTCCAGACAAAAGTAATGAGAGGAAATCTTATTACCGGCGCAACGGTCTGGGATTGGGCTTCAACAGATTTAACCGGAAATAATGCTACCTACTACGTTGATAACTGGAATGTTAATTTTGCTAATTTATGGGAAGGAAGAAACTATGTTTCCGTAAGAATTTATGATAATGCAGGCAATTATGAAGAACTAAAAGATGCTTTCTATGTATTGAAGGATACAACCCCTCCTACTTTTACGGATAACCAGCCCGGGGATGATCAGTTCAGGGCTTCCAATAACGGTACTTATAACGTAAGTTTTGCTGATAAAAATTCCGGGTCCGGTGTTTCCGGATTTGATGTTTTGGTTTCTACAATGGAAAGCGGTATTCCCGTGCTTGTTGACTGGGCTACGGTTTTATCCACGGATACTTATTCTTATTCGCAAAGCTGGCAACTGCCTCAGGCAGTTTATAACAATATGCTTACGGGAGTTACAAATTATGTCTGGGTAAGGGTAAGCGATTTTGCAAACAATATTTCAAGCGGTACAAATTATCAGTTCTATGTTCTTAAAGATACTGCGGGTGTAAGTATAAATGAAACAGCAGAAAACGGACAGGATGCCTCCTGGCGCAATGCTTCAAGGTTGTTTAATGTAGATTTTTACGCCACGGGCAGTTCAAAACTTCAGGGCGTACAGTACACCGCTTACACAGATCTTAACTATGGCGGGCAGATGAGGGTGGGTTGGACTACTATTTCCGGGTTTACTCCGGGAACAACCTATTTCGTTGACAGCTGGGCTGTTGACCAGTTTGATTCATTAAAAGATGAAACTACAAATTACATATCAGTCAGATGCTGGAATATAGCGGGTTCTACGCTTACCAGAGAAGATGTATTCTACATTCTTAAAGACACAACTCCTCCTTCAGTTCCGGTATTGGCTACCCCGTTAACCGGTTCTTCAACCAATCAGCTGAATAATTATTTCGGCTGGGGAAGTTCGTCCGACCTGGGAAGCGGTACTTCAAGTTATGCGCTTCAAATAGCCACCAGCAGTAACTTTACCACGGTTTATTATTCTTCACTAACCACTAACAACTACTTACTAACCACTATTGCGCAAGCCACCTATTACTGGCAAGTTAAAACTTTGGATAGAGCCGGAAACTCCAGTGTTTATAGTTCGGCATTTAGCCTTTTAGTTGATACCACACCGCCAACAGTCCCTGTTTTATCAGCGCCGCTTAATGGTTATTCAACAAATCAAATGCTGCTTTCATATACCTGGGGCGCTTCGGATGATTCCGGGGCAAACGGCTGGTCAGGTATAAACCGTTATACCGTGCAGTTTGCCACAGCCTCTAATTTCACTACTATTACGTTTTCAACTTTGACTGTATCAACTAATCAGCTTATCAACTTATCAACTGAATCTACATATTACTGGAAAATAAGTGTGCAGGATAGGGCCGGAAATTCCAGTGTTTATAGCTCACCGTTTAGTGTTTTAATTGATACTTCTGCCCCGCCGATACCGGTACTTTCTCTTCCGCTTAACGGTTATACCACGAATCAGTTGAACCTGAATTTCAGCTGGGGTGCTTCTGCAGACCTTTTAAGCGGTACTTCTTCTTATAATCTGCAATTATCATCCAGTTCAGATTTTACTACTGTTTATTTCTCATCCGTTACTTCATCTCTTAATTGCTCCCTTGCTGTAATTGAATCTACCTACTATTGGAAAATCAAAGCGCAGGACCGGGTAGGAAATGTAAGCCAATGGTCAAACGTGTACAGTTTGATTGCTGATACTACTAACCCAAGCGCACCCGTACTTTCTGCACCCACAAACCAGGCAAGCCAAAACATAAACTCCGTTAATTTCCAGTGGGCAGTGGCAACAGACAGCGGCCCTGCCGGCATAAGCGGTTATGAATTATTATTAAGCTCCAGTGAAGATTTTACTGCTATTTATTCTTCCTTCATCGCTTCATCGCCCAATTACTCCATCGCTCTTGCTGAAAGCAAGTATTTCTGGAAAGTCCGTTCAATAGACAGAAGCGGAAACTATTCAGTTTATACTGCTTCTTATTCAATTATTGTTGATACAACAATGCCTTTCTTTGTCAATAATCAAACAGGTGACAATACCTGGCGCAGTGCCAGCGGTACAGCTTATAACGTTGATTTCTTTGACAGGCCTGTGCTCAACGGGTCTAAACTTGATTACGGCCAGTATATAGTTTATCCTTCAACCAATTCTTCTGGGCGCCCTCAGGGCAGTGCTCTTACTGCATGGCAAAATGTGTTTGATTATACTTTATCAAACGCTGTTACTTATTATGTTGATAATTGGAACGTAGATGCTTCCTGGAACAGCCTGCAGGAAGGGTATAACTATGTGTTTATAAAAACTTATGATCTGGCAACTTCTTCAAACGAACTTTATAATTATGCGTTTTACATAAAGAAAGATACTCAGAAACCGGTAGTCACAATAAATGAACCTGCAATCCCCGGCTGGGATAATGCTGACAGGGCCCATGCAGTTACTTTCAGCGATAACGGTTCCGGAATAAAAGTTTCATCCTTCAGTGTCTGGACCGGAGCAAATTATACCGGAACAAACAATGTTTCCAGTGCAACCATTTTAAATTTCCCGCTTTCACAACCGCAGGCGCTTTATGATACGGACTGGTACCTGGGCGCTTCAAGCTTCACTCTTCTTGCACCCGGGACAAATTATATTTCAGTTTTCTGTAGTGACGAACTTGGAAATACCACTTATTTCATTGATGCGTTTAAAGTATTTAAAGATACTATACCTCCGGCAAACATCACAAATCTTAACAATATAAGCAATACAGCCAAGGCGGCTACTCTTACCTGGACTGCTCCTAACGATGATAATATGAGCGAGACCAATAGGCGTATAAGCAGTTATCTTATGAAGTACAACACAACTAACTTTACAGGAAAAACAAACTTCCTGGCTATAGGAACCACTATCGAAACCAATACACCTCTTGCGCCGGCAAAAACAGAAAGTTATGTTATTACAGGTTTGACTGAAGGAACAACTTATTATTTCGGAGTACTGCCGAAAGATAAAGCTTCAAGTTACAGCCAGAACGTTTCAACAAAAGCTGTAATAATAATGAGAACAGCCCCTGCCCGGATTACCGACCTGGCTGTTTCCACGCCGGACGAACTATCACCCGGCGAAGTTAAACTTGCCTGGACAGCTACCGGTGATGACGGCACAACAGGTACTGCAACCGGTTATGTAATTAAATATTCTCTTACTCCTATTAATAATGAAACCGATTATAATAACGCAACAACTGCAACTTTAGATTCAAATCCGGGCCCTCAGGTTTCCGGTTCACGGGAAGAACGTCTTGCAAAAAGCTTAACACCCGGTGTGACTTATTACTTTGTCATGAAATCTTATGACAACGCAGAAACCCCGAACTATTCAATTAGGTCAAGCACAAAATCAATTCAGGCTAAACCGAAAGGCCCTGCTGACGGTATGTTAGTTTATGGCATTACAAGCAATACCCAGCCTAAATATCAGTCAGCCGCTGCAGCTGCTGCTTCCTGGGGCAGTGAAGATTCTGCCTTGGCTACCAGCGCTTCCGGCAGAATTAACTGGTCTATTGTAAATGCCTGCCCGACATTTAAAAACCAGAAAATGCTTGCAGTGATGGTGGATGACCAGGGCGCAGAGCCTGCCGGAGATATTTATCTGCAATACTGGGACGGCCAATTATCCACCTGGACCATCCCTTCAGATCTTGGCGCCGGCGGCAGATTAAATACAAATACTGCAAGTTCTCTTTATGCAGACCAGAGATGTTTTGATATAGCTTATGAACAAAATACCGGCAGAGCCCTTATAACCTGGTGGAATGGTACTGACGGTGAAGTAAGTTATAGAATTTGGTCATCAACATCTTCTTCCTGGGCACAAAGCGGTACGGTTTCCATGGATTTTGATGTAACAAAAGGTAATATAAGGTGGGTAAGAGCCGAAGCTCAGCCGGGCAGCAACAGAATTATGCTTACTACCCTTGATTCAAATAATGATATTTATTCAATCGTATGGAATGGTTCCGGCTGGGTAAGCGGCAGTTCTATGACAATAAATGCCAGCGCGCTGAATTATCAGAATTTCGATATGGCCTGGGAACTTACCGGAGGCAGATGTATAGTTGCCTGGGGTGAAGGTACGGGCACGCAATACAGAATTTATAATCCCGCAAGCGGCTGGTCCAACCAGTCCGCCGGCCCCAACACTACCGTTGCAGTCAACTGGTTAAAATTAAGTTCAGACAGAAATACAGGTTCAAATAATATTGCATTGGCAGCTATTGATACAACTCCCGGGTGGACAGTTTCAGTATGGAACGGTTCCATCTGGCAGGCAAGCCCGCATACAAGAAGATACACAACACTTGATGCCGCTACCAGCCGTCTTGTGGATATAGCCTGGGAAAAAGATACCGGAAGATGTATTTCGGCGGGTGTAATTTCTGCAACACCTGCACAGACAATTAGCACAGCGGTTTGGACCAGCGGTATCGGCTGGCCTGCTGCTGCAGCGGTAGCTTCAAGCTATAATTTAGGAAACAGCGCTGATTTAAGATGGATTCAACTGATAAATGACCCTAACTCAAATAAGATGGTTTTAGTTGGCGCTAATGCCGGGGCTCAGGGTTCTGTTTCATTAAGATCGCTTAATTATAACGGTTCCGTTTGGTCAGTCAGCGGTACGGCGCATACAGCACAAGGGTCTACCAACGTAGGAGAAGCCTACGGACTTTGCCTTGACAGGCATGATACTATTGATCCGGGTATTACTGATAATCAGGGTGATGATATATGGCGTTATAAAAACAACGGATATTATGATGTGGATTTTGCAGATTCCGGCGGTTCTCTGCTTTCAAGAGTTCAGACAAGAATTGCCGATAAGCCTGAAGGAACTCCGGGAATTATTATTTATAAGGATTTTTCAGATGAGTCTACGCTGACTTCATTAAATACAGATAACTATACTGCACTTTGGCAATTTTCTTCTACTACATGGGATAGCATGAAAGAGGGAACAGACGGGAAAAATTATGTTTCATTGAAAGTATATGATGCAGTTGGAAATTCAGGCCAGACCGGAATAAAATATGATCTGTTCATTGTTTATAAAGATACCAATGTTCCTTTAATTACAAACAATCTTACTGGCGGGGTTACAACCTGGTACAATTCAAATCCGGGAACAATATGGAATGTGGATTTTGCTGACAGTCTTTCAAAGCTTACAACCGCTCAATATACCGCTTGGACGCAAACCGGCGGTATCGGCATAAATGCTGTTCCTTATGCGGATAATATTTTCACATTCCAGCAAAACAGGCCGTCTTACAGCACAGAATGGGGAATAACCAATCCTGACTGGGACCTTCTGCAGACAGGCACAAATTACATGTCCGTACGGGCCTGGGATGTAGCAGGCAATACCAGTACCGTTACAAACGGCAGAGATGTATTTACAATCTGCAAAGATACTGTAGCGCCTAATGCCATAACAAACCTCACGGCTCTTGCAGGATCTTTCCGCGGATCCATAGAATTGCAATGGACTGCGCCGTATGATTTCGGTACAAATAAAATAAAACAATATACCATTAAATATGCCACTTATTCTATAAATGGTTCCAACTTTGACAACGCTGTTACCTGGGTGAATTCCATTGTTCCGGGAAAAACCGGTTTTACTGAAACCATTTCAGTTACCGGGCTGGTTACTACAACCACATACTACTTTAATATTAAATCGCGGGACTTTGCAGAAGTGCCCTCTGCGCCGGTATGGTCAGGCCTGTCAAATGGAACTTCACGCCTGCCGCGCACAGAAAATATATATATAAATGAAATTTATGCAAACGGCGCCGGTTCCTGGGTAGAACTTTATAACAACACGCCTAACCTCATTTCACTTAACGGCTGGAAAATTATTTATAACCAGGGAACTGTTGAGTCTCCCTCAAGTGAAGCACCTGTAGCTGCCGGCGGAGCCAGTGATAATATAGCTTCAAACGGGTTCTTTACTTTCACAGGGCTGAATCTTGATGGAACGAAACATATTAAACTGCTGGACAATTTTGACAGGCAGATAGATATAGTTCAGTGGCCTGCTCTTTCCGCGGGCCAGAGTTATGCCCGCATAACCGACGGCAATAATGATTATTTTGAAATTGACCCTACCACCACACCAAGCCAGGCAAATGCAATTAACGGGGATGTGAAAATAAATGAAATAAATTATAACTCATCCCAGGAATATGCGGAATTGTACAATACTTCGGGTTCAACCCAGAGTCTCAATAATTATTATTTGAGAAATTCAAATAAATTGGTTTTCAAATTTACCAGGACAATTGATGCCTATTCATTCAACGGCCTTGATTCGTTATCCACAGATAATAATTCAAACTCCTGGACCGCGCAGTTTGGAGCCTCCGGGCTTGATAACGTTTCAGACTTCCTGGCGCTTGAAAATTCTGCAGGGCAGGTTATTGACAGAGTTACCTGGGAATCCGGGGTCTCTTACAGGTACTCAAATTATAAAGCGCAAAGCATTACTTATAACGGTGCTGCGGTAGGCGGTTCTGTAAGTTTCTTAGGCAGACAGCCGGAAGATGGTTCTGATTTAGGTACTGATATAAATGATTGGTTTGTTTACACCTCTTCCTCCTACGGTTCAAGCAATAAAGCAGTTGCAGCATCAGCAAATAATCTTTATTACCCGGACATTCCCGGCAGGTGCCTGCCAAGAAAGTTCCAGCTTTCACTTAAATTAGGCAGCGCTTCTTCTACCGGGTCCAATGACACTATCTGGTTTATAAGAACCGGAGGCAGTACAGATACAAAATCACCGCACATTTTCAGATTAGGGGATTTAGGGTTTAATTTAAATACATTAACAACACAAACCACCGTGCAGTTTGGCCCGAATACATATGATATTGACGGTAATCCGCTGGTAAGCGGTACTGCCTACGGGATGATTCTGAATTCAGATACAGGTTCCGGAAAAGCCCAGCAGATTTATTTAAATAATATTTCCTATGACAGCGCTGTTCATTCTGCGGCAGTAAATTCAAGCGTAAAGGAATATATAAACGTAGACACTAAAAACAGTATTTTGAAACTCGTCCTTACAAATAATTCCACTGTTTCCGGAAATGAGATTGTGTTGTCACAGCTGAAAATTAAGTTCCTGTTCAAAGACAATACTCTTTTAAATACCGCTACGGCCCAGCAGGTATTCGGCAATATTGATGTGTTTGCGGATAATCTTACGGATTATTCAACCGGTTTTTATCTGATAAATACAGATACGGTATCTGTAGCGTCACTTTCTAACGGTGAAATAGCTCTTGATGGTTCGGGAATTCAGGTTATTAATGTTTCCACAACAAATACTGCAAGCCGGGTACCTGCTAATTCCCAGAAAACATATTTTATAGTAGCTGACCTGGCAACGGATTGTACAAATGTAATTGATACTTTCAAACTCAGAGTTGAAGACATTTCATATGTTACAATTAAAGATTTTCCAACTCTGGTAGCACAGGATTTAAACAGTATTTCATCAGTTGAAACTTCAACTCCTTTTATTATTGTTCCTGTACCTGATGTTCAGGCGCCAATGACGCTTTCTGGAGGCACAACAGTAGAAGTAACGGGTATTACGTTCCAGATTGGCGATGATAACAGTCTATATGTAGGCGGTACCGACGGTAAGGTTCATGCTTTTAATCATGACGGCTCTCCGAAATGGACTTTCAATGCCGGCAGTAAAATCGTAGGCAACGCGCTTCCAAGTGATTTTTATTGTTACAGCGAACCGGCAGGGTCTGTATATCTGGCAGGAGAAAATGGGAGTGTATTTAAAGTTAATGGAAACAGCGGTGCCCAAATATGGACAAAAACACCCGGAGGCACTGTAAAAAACTTAACTGTATTTGACAGCGGAAAATCCAGCGGTGTTTATGTGGCAACAACGGATAACAGGATTTATAAGTACACTTTTTCGGGCGGCAATCATCCGGATTGGCAGGGCGGCTATAGTGAACCCTTGGGCGATACCCCTCAGGATTATCCTATTATTGATGATTTTACCGCTGGGGTAAATGCAGTCTGGTATGGAACCAGAAATCTTGGAAAGATTATAAAGATAGATAATTCAAATACTAACGGCGGAATGGTGGCATCGCAGGCAACCATTGGCGGTGAAATAACAGGCATAGATGTAGAAGCCGGGCTGATAAACGTTTCCGGAAACAATCATTATGTTTATATTATTAATTCCGATGGTGTTGTAAGGTGCCGTGATTCAGGGGCTCTGGGAACTACCCGCGACGGCTGGTCAGATTATAATTGCCAGTCTGAAATCAGAAGCGGGACTTATCTTGAATTAATATCAGGCGTCGGATCAGTAGCTTTCTATTTTGGAGCGGAAAACGGCAAACTATATAAGCTGAATTCTTTAACAGGCGCTAAAGTTTGGGAATATGCTACGGGGTCGCCTATCAGGTCCAATATTATGCTTTATGATGATTATATATGGTTCGCCACGGCAGACGGCCGTGTATATTCCATTCACAAAACATCCAGGGCTATGAGAAGCGGGTTCCCTCTTATTATGACCGGTGAAATAAAAACTCTTAACATAGATGAAGAAGAACTGTATGATTCTTACGGGTATACAAACGATATACGTTTATATATAGGAACCAAAGAAGGTACGGTAACTATAAAGAAGCTGAATTAGAAAGGCCCTAATAAAGTGGTTATGTGATTAAGTGTTTAGTGGTTAGTAAAGATATGCACAATAAATCAAAAAGTACTGGACTACAACTATGAAAAAAAACGAACCTAATGGTAAATTTACTTTTGTTTTAAACAAAATGATACAGGTTTTTATTGTTTTGCTATTCACGTATACACTAACCACTAATCACTGTTTGTTTGCTTCGCCGTGGAAGGCGTTTCAGAATGATGCGCAGAGAACGGGTGTGGCAAACGATGTGGCGCTTCCTGAATTATCTTTAAACTGGAGTTATATAAATGCGAGCGCCGGCATAATGTCTTCACCGGTTATTCACGACGGAAAAGTATTTTTCGGCGACCGGCATGGATACTTAAGAGTCCTTAATCTTACTACAGGCGAAGAATTGTGGAATTATTCAGCTTCTGACTGGATAGATGCTTCTCCTGTTATCAATAACGGTTATGTTTATGTTGCCAGCAGAGATGGAAACGTTTATAAATTAAAAACGAACCCGGATGACATAGAAAGCCCTGAGCCGGAATGGGTGTATGACACTGAATCTAACCTTTGTTCGTCACCTGCAATATATAACAACAAATTATATATCTTATCCGGGCACCCAATAGGAGAAATTCTTGAAATTGATATCAATACCGGGCTCTTAACAAATTCATTTAATGTACCCTCAAGCGGTTTTTCTTCTCCGGCTGTTAAGGATCATTATCTTGTAGTAGGCACAAATACCGGAAAGTATTTCTGTATTGATACCAACAATTTTACCGAAAAATGGAATCTCCAGGCTGTTTCAAATTTACAATATACTTCACCGGTTATTTCAGATGACAATAAGGTTTATATGACTTCAAGAGGCCATTCTACCATAGTATACTGCAAGGATTTAGTAACCGGAAATGCGTTGTGGGAAAGCGTAGATATAGCAGATACTTATTTGAAAATTGACCCTAACAGCGGTCCCTATACCACCAGTTCAAGCCTTTCGCTTGATGACGGCAAATTATATGTAGCTTATGCCTTTCCTTATTATGAATGGAATGGCGGAGGCTGGTGGGACAGCCTGGGTGACAGGGTAAAACTGGTATGTTTAAATGCCGCTACGGGTGATGTGCTCTGGGTCAGCAGTGTCCTGGGAGAGCCTGACAGTTCCGGGCTTATTTCATCACCATCAAAAAGTGGTGACGTGATTTATATAGGTTCAGCTGATACTTACCTGTACGCAGTTAATGCTTCAACCGGCGGAATTATTAACAGGTATGTTTCAAACGGAAAAATAGTTGGAACACCTGCTATATCAAATGATGCAGTATATTTCGGTACTTTAAGCGGCGGTTTTTACTGTTACAGCTCTTCGAACGTTGCTTACATCTCGGCTCCGGCTGATTATGCCATGGTTTATGGTACCGTAGCGGTAACGGGAAGCGCTAATATGTCTGATTTCAGCAATTATATTCTGCAATATAGAAATGATTCCGGCGGTTCCTGGAGTATTATCACCACATCAGCCCAGCAGAAACTTTCTGAAATGTTAGGTATCTGGGATGCGGCAAATATTGTTGATAGTACTTATACTTTAAAACTTATATTAAATAAAACCGGCGGCACTTCTTACTATGCGCTGGCCACTGCGTGGGTAAATAATCCGCCAAAGGTACCCGCAAGCCTGGTAGCTGTAAATATTACCAATTCTACTACGGCCCCGCGCATAAGCCTTACTTTTACAAAATCAGATGATGAATCTACCGGCAGTGCAGATGTGTATGCTTATAGAATTTACAGGTCTCAGATTTCAGGTAATACAGGTTCTCTGGTTACTACCGTACCCGCCGGAAGTTATTCTTACATAGATACAAGTATTTCTTACGGAGTAACATATTATTACACGGTAAAAGCTTATGATAATGTGTGGGAATCCTCTGGTTCGGTTCAGTCCTGGGCCTGCCCTCTTGACGGTATAATACCCACAGCCCCGCTTACCTTCAGTTACTCGGTTATCAACGGCAATATTTTACTTCTTTGGGAAAAATCCGTAGATGACGGTACCGGAATTAATGATGTTTCTGAATATCAAATATTCAGAAGTACAATTAGCGGCGGTTACGTCAGTGCTTATCAAAGCGTAGTAAAAGGAACTACACATTATCTTGATACAGATATCGATGTGTTAAGCACTTACTACTACATTCTGAAAGCTGTTGATGGCGGGCATAATCTCTCAAACCCGTGCCCTGAAGTTTCTACCATGCTTGGTTTACCCGGCCCGGCAATGAACTTTACGGGTAACGTATTCGGCCTTAGAGCAAATCTAAACTGGGAAAAATCTATTGATGACGGTGCCATAAAAAACAATGTCAGCGCTTATGTTGTTTACAGATCATCGGAAAATAATACAAACTATTCTGAGCTGGTTGTGTTAGGTGCAGGTACTACTACCTATCAGGATACCGCAATAACAAATAATGTCAGTTATTTTTATAAGGTGCGCGTGCGCGACAGCAGAAATAATTATTCTACGGAATCCAATGTGGTTGAACTTATTATACCGGCGACCAATGCCCCCGAATTACAGAATGGTTATATTACCAGAGGGAATATTATGCTGCTTTGGAATTTATCTGCAGATGACGGGCAGGGGCTTAATGTGGTGTCCCAGTACCATGTTTACAGAAGTACGGTAAGCACTGTTTATTCTGATACGCCATACGTTGTTTTGCCTCAGGGTACTACGCATTATTTGTTTGCAGACACGCAGAGTTTAATACGCTATTATTACACCATCAAGGTTTTTGACACTTACGGCAAACTTTCTTCTTATTCAAATGAAGTTACGGCACTGGTTCCTCTGCCCGTTGCCCCGTTAAATCTGACGGCTTCTGCTATACAGAATTATATAGCATTAAGCTGGGAAAAATCTGCGGATGAAGATAATGTTTCAGGAAGCGTGGTTTCCTATGAGTTGTACAGGTCAACATTTACCGGCGGTGGTTTTGCCATAATAAAAACGCTTTCTTTTGGAACTACGTATTATGATGATAGAGAAACAATTATTAATACCGATTATTTTTACACCATCAGATCCGTAGATAAAAGCGGAAATTATTCTGACTGGTCTGCTCAGGCAAAAACGCGCATAGTTTCAAAAACAGTTGACGTTGATGTGGCTAAAAAAGAAGAAGTAGTTATGCAGACAGATGTAGGCGAAATAACAATAGTATTTGAGCCTAACTCCATCAGCCAGAACGATACTTTAAGCATAACCCGTGTTACAAAAGAAACCTACCCTGAAAGAGGCACGGCATTGCTGGATCATATATGGAAACTTACATTTTCCAAACCTGACACGGTATTAACCAAGCAGGTAACAATAAACTTCCCTTATAGTGATACGGAAATAACGGATGCAAAAATATTTTCGGAAAACCTGCTGAGAATTTTCAGGTTTGATGAAAATAAGCGTATCTGGAAGATGTCAAACGCATCCCGCGTGGTACCTGATAAGAAACAGGTGGAAATGACTACAGACAGGTTCTCTGTATTCAGCATTGGTGCCTACAAATATTCCGGTAAACTGCTTGAAAAGAAAGAAGTTTATGTTTATCCGAGCCCTGCAAAGCGCACGGACAAAGTATATTTCAAGTATAAGCTTTATGATGTGTTTGAAACCGTGGATATAAATATTAAAGTTTATAGTATCACAGACCAGTTGATATGGGAAAACACAGCCACTTATACGGATCAGGATGCGGGCAAGACATTTACTACGCAGTGGAATATTTCAAATATTGCCAGCGGGGTATATATATTTAAGGTAGAGGCAAAGTCCGGCAATTTCAAGGAAACCTACACCAAGAAACTGGCGGTAATACAGTAAACCCAGTGAAAAGTGAAAAGTAAAAAGTGAAAAGTGAATAGTAAATAGTGAAAAGTAAAGAGTGAATATGCCGTCATGCAAAAATTGAAGGGCAAGAAATTTGAAATTTAAAAAAAGGTTGTCATTTTCGGACATTCTTTAAAAAATATTTAGCAAAGATCCGGAAATCCATAGGGTTTAAACAGCAGCAGAATTCCACGGGATCTGCCCGTGGGGATCAACAGCAAGAAAAACCTGGATACCCCGGTCAAGCTGGAGTATGACAAAAACTTATGGATACACCGGCAGTGTAAGTGTAATAGCCAGCGGTGAAGAGAACATTTGGTGCAATATAACCATAAAAGACCGTATGAACAGGGACCTGGATTTCTATTTTCTTGACGGCGTAGAAACACAAAGTATAGATATAAGCCAGGCATTAGCCAATAAAGGAATTGACCCGGAAGTTCAGCCTTATTATATGGATGTATTTGTCCGGGCAGAGGCAACCGGAATGATGGGTACAGGAAACGCAACTTTATAATTTGAAATAAAAAGGAAGGTAAAAACACATGAACAGAGTAACAGCGGTATTATCAGCAGGGTTGTTATTTATTGGTATCTCACTTGCGACGGCACAACCAATCCAGAAGTCCACAACCACAATTCCGGTTTTTAAGAAATCAAATTTAAGTAAAAAAGAAATTTCACAACTCATTGAGAAAGTTAAAAGTAATAAAAAAGAACGAAAATTAAACGAAAAAACACCTTATTTTCTTAAAATCGCACCACCTTATCCTGAGGATAAAGATGATGTATTAAAATTAGGAATAACAAGGAACACCGAATGTATCCCTGTTCTTGATGAAATTTTAACAAATTACCCAAGCGTTGTGACACGTAAAAATGCTTTAGGGTCAATTGATTTAATAGGTGAAAAAGAACCTCGTTTAGTTATACCTGTTTTAATAAAGGCTTTGGATGACCATAACATAACAGTTCGTGGAGGTGCAGCGCATCGGTTGGTTAAATATGGAGAAAAAGAAAAAGTGTTGCCAGTGCTTATTGAAATAGCAACAATAAAAGACCTAAACGATAAAAACTTTGTTAAAGATATAATGGAAGATGAATACTGGGGTTCTGAATTTAGAGTTATTGATTTATGGCTTAAAGGAGATAAGGAAGGTATTATACGCATACATTCTCACGGTAAAGAAGTTATTAAAGACATGGAATCTGACCCGAAATGGGTGAAGAATTGGTCGCAACAATATCAATCGTATAAAGAGGCTATTATACTTGGAGCAATACATGATTTATCTATTTGTGGAAGTTCTGAATCAATAAAAACAATAGAAATGGTATCCAAAGAAGGTGCGAGTGAAAATATTAGAAAAGAGGCAAAAGGGCTACTCCAGAATATCCAAAAAGGAGGAGAAAAGAAATGAGGAAATTTTATCTTCCATTTTTATTCATATTGTTTGCCATAATTTCTTTTACTAATATTTTATATGCGGAGACATACAATAGGGGAGGCGCAGTAAATTATGCAGCACAGTGGTGGAATGGTACCAATCCTACATATGGCAGGATATCTGGAAATGATTGTGCAAATTTTGTCTCTCAATGTTTAATCGCTGGTGGATTATTTTCAACCGGTGAAGTTTATACTGCTGTTTCAGACTTAGCGACACATATTTCCAGATTCCATATTAAGACAATACAAACTTATGACCCCAAACCTGAACACGCTCCCAGATATTATCATGGTGATGTGCCTTCTTCTTTTGGGGTAGGTGATATAGCAATTTTTGATAATAACTCTCATGCTGTGATTGCAGTAGATAACAGTGGGGCTGGTACATTATTTGCTTCACATACAACAGACCGCTATAGAACAGCTACTGTTATAGACCCGAACACTGGGGAACCTGTCACCGTTAACGTTGATTTAGATTTCTATTTTGCTCAGTTTTCATCTGTTGACCTATACCTTATAGACACCACCCCGCCGGAAGTAGGCAATCCAAAACCAGAGAACACAAACTCAGAAAACAGGGAAAATTATGGTATTGGAGGCGA
>MGVC01000009.1 GCA_001800285.1 Elusimicrobia bacterium RIFOXYA2_FULL_39_19
TGACTGCACCAGATATTTTACATCTTATAAAGAATTTTGCTCAGCCTTGACATTAATCATACAAATCTACCCGCAGACCCGATGTTTTTCTTTTACCAGATGTGATCGGGACGCTACCCGCAGACCCGATGTTTTTCTTTTACCAGATGTGATCGGGATGCTAACCGCTACCCCTCTTTTTCATTTTACCAGTTGTAAACGGGATGCTAACCGCTAACAGGGGATGCATAAAAACCGTGGTTCCCAATGACAGAACGGAAAAATTTAGGTATAATTACTAAACACAGGAAAAAATATGGCAAAAGTAATATTAGTTCAACCAAGAATTGGCGAATGGGATGAAACCCGCTCACATTTATGCGTACCGGTAGCTATTCTTTCTGCTGCTACGTTAGTGGCAAAAGAGTTTGATACCGTACTTATAGATACACGCCTTCATACAGACTGGCAGGACCGCCTGCTTGCAGAGCTAAGGCAAAACCCACTTTGTGTAGGCACGACCACTATTACCGGCAGTCAGATCAGTTCCGCACTGGAAATTTCCAGATTCGTAAAAAAACATTCTTCCGTGCCAACGGTTTGGGGCGGAATACACCCCAGTATTTTACCGGAAACCACCTTAAAAAATGAATTTGTAGATTATGTAGTTATAGGAGAAGGGGAATACGCTTTCCTTGAGCTGGTACAAAAGTTAGCAGCAAACCAGAAACCGGCCGGAGTAAAAGGCGTGTGGTATAAAGAAAACGGCGCTATTATAAAAAACGAATGCCGAGAATTCTGCGATTTAAATTCACTACCTGGCTTGCCGTATAATCTGCTTGAAATGGATTATTACCTGCCCATGTTTCAGGGTAGAAGAACACTATATTTTGAATCTTCCCGCGGTTGTGTAGGTAAATGCACGTTTTGCTCTAACCTGGCGTATAATTTCAGAAAGTGGCGCGCCATGAGCCCTGAAACGTTTATTGAAAGAATAAAACACGTTTATAACGAATATAAAATTAACTGTTTCTATTTTATTGATGATAATTTCTTTGTAGATACCAAACGCGCCAAACTGATAGCAGAGAAGATAATAGCCGAAAAGCTGGATATCCGCTATGAGGTGCAGGGTATCCGCTATGATTCTGCCCTTAAAATGGATGATGCTTATTTACAGCTTATGTATGATTCCGGTATGAGAAAGGTGCATTTCGGCGGAGAGTCTGGCTCACCGCGGATACTTAAACTGGTGCAGAAAGAAATATTGCCGGAACAGATGCTGAAAATAAATAGGCAGTGGGCCAAATTCAATATAGTAGCCCAGCATAATTTTATGGCAGGCTTTCCTACTGAAACCATAGATGATATTAAAGCTACAATAAAACTAATTTACCAGCTGAAAGCGGATAATCCGCACGCTATGACTTCACCTATCTGCCCCTATACACCTTATCCCGGCACAGTACTTTATGAAACTGCTATTAAAGAAGGTTTCTATAAAAAGGAAAAGCTGGAAGAATGGATTGAAAGCGATTATGGTGATACTATCTGGATTTCACGGGCACGGGGAAAACTATTGCAAAGAATATTTTTCATCACCCTTTTCCTTGAAAGTGAACGTGAAAAGGATATGATTACTTCAGCTTTTATGAAATTCGGGTTTTCTACATACAGAAAAATAGCCCATTGGCGCCTTAAAAATTTCTTTTTTGCGTTTATGTTTGAAATACCGCTTAAAGAGCTGGTTTCCTATTTTTATATAAAGCTTAAACAAAGCAAAAGATACAAAAAAGACGCTTAACCCGCCTGTTTGATTACCCTGCTAATAATTGGTATAATTCTCTCACTATTATGAAATCAAAATATCTGCTGATTTTTGCTGTTTTTGTGTTCATTAGCTGGCATCTTTTTTATCTGGATAAATACCCCATCGTTGACCTGGATGATGCCTGTATGGCGGAACCAGCCTGGAGCTATGTGAATACCGGCCATTTTTCTGCACCTTCCTTTGAGGGCTGCTACGGGCTTGAAAAGTCAGATATTTACCACGGCAGGCTGTATATGCTGGCTATTGCGCCGTACCTTAAAATATTCGGCAACGGCGTGTACCAGTCCCGCTTGGATTCGTTTCTTACCGGGCTTTTTGTACTTTTGTTAACTTACCTTTTAGCCGTCAAATTCTTTTCTAAAAAAGTTGCCTTAAACAGCGTTGTACTGCTGGGGCTATCCGGTTTGTTTATCATTACGGCGCACCGCGCCCGGCAGGAAATGCTGCTTACCTTTTTTATACTGTTGTCGCTTTACCTGTTTTTATCCGCTGTAGATAAAAAATCTGCCCTAAACTTTTATTTTTCCGGGTTATTGGCGGGCTTATCTGCCGATATACACTTAAACGGCGTTATACTGCCTATTATGTTAACGGCTTTGTTTATTTATGAGTACCGTCTGCAGTTTATAAAACAAAAAGGTTTCTGGCTTTGCATGGCGGGCATTGCTACAGGCTTATTGTGGTGGGTTATTACCCATATCCTGCTTGACCCAAAACTGTTTTTTGAGCAGTGGAACGGATTTGTTATGAAAGAAATAGGCACCCCGGGCGCGTCTACCGGGGTTAACCCGTTTGGAATAGTATTAAAGGAACTCAAAAGATACACTTTTTGGTTCTGGTCAACCACCGGCCACAGAAATATGGTAGAACTGGTATTATTGGTTTGCGGTTTGGCAGGCTTTTTATTTGTACCAAAAACTGAAAATATGCCCCTGCATAAAAGGGGAGTTACGGTAATGCTTATCTGCATTGCTTCGTGGATAGTTATGTTTACGCTTATTGTAAGCCAGAAAGCGCCCTATTACATATTTTTATTCCTGCCTTTTGTAATGATATTACTTGCCAAAGGGCTGGAAAATTTAAAACCGTTATTTTCAAAAACCGTTTTTTTGCTTTTAGTTTTGTTTTACCTGACACAAACTGCTTTTATCAGCATGAAATACAAAGATATAGATTACACCAATTACGGTAGAAATGTCAGGCAGATCATACCCGTAGGAAGCCGTGTGCTGGCAGATACCGCGCTGTGGTTTGCCCTAAGCGAAGACAATTTTTACTCTGAACTTACCTATTCCTACTACTGGCGGATAACTAAAAACAGCCTGGACTCGTATTTAAAAGAAAAAAACATAGAATATATAGCCTTCGGCAAGGAACAGATAGGCACCTTTGTAATGTCTGACTACTTTAAAAACAATTACAACCTTTTTGCTACTGTAGAAGACGGTTTTTACGGAAGCGGAGGTATGCTGACCGGCGCAAAAAGTTATACCACAGAAATCTATAAAAGGAAGAACTAATGGAATTAGAAAAATATCAGTACGAGGTTTTAAGGACTTTTGCTTTAACCCACAATTACAATAACTGGATTATTGATATGTTTAAACCTTACATAGGTAAAAACATACTGGAAATAGGCAGCGGTATAGGCAACCTGACGTTTTATCTGCGGGAAATGGGGAAACTGACCTGTATTGATAAATCCAGTTCTTTTATTAAACACCTGCAGATAGACTGCCCGGAAGTAGATTTTCTTGGTGCTGACGTAACCCACCCTTCCATTTTGAATTTAAAATCAAAAAATATTGATACGGTAGTCTGTGTGAATGTGCTGGAACATATAGAAAATGACGTTTTAGCCCTGCAGAATGCTTACCAACTGCTTGCCAAAAACGGCAGACTGCTTCTTTTTGTGCCTGCCTTACCCCTGCTTTACGGCACTCTGGATAAAAATTTAGACCATTTCCGAAGATATTCAAAAAAAGAACTTTTAAAAAAGTTGGCCTCAGCAGGCTTTACGGTAGAAAAAATAAAATATAACAACTTTATTGGTTTGTTCGGCTGGTTTGTAAATTCAAGAATACTTAGAAAAAAACGTTTTCCTATACTTCAGCCGCTTATTTTTGATAAATTTATTCCTGCCATAAGGCTGCTAGAAAAATTCTTAAAAATACCGATTGGCATGAACCTGATTGTAGTGGCAAAAAAGGATTAAAATGAAGAAAAACAACTTATACCTGCTGATTATTTTTGTTTTATCTGCATTAATTCATTCTCATGGTTTAAACTGGGGCCTGCCAAACTGGCAGAGAAGTTTGCAGGTGTTCGGCACAAAAGAAAGAATTTCAGAAAACTCTGTCAAAATGATAGAGCTGAGAACCAGCCTATACACAAAAGGAAAAGCTTTTTCTGACAGAGAAAGCTCTTTTACCAAAGATGAGTTCCAGAAATACTTTACGCCTCATAACCAGAAACCTTTTGAAACACTTACCAAAGATACCGTATTGGATTTCAGCCGGGGATATTTGCTGGGTCTGGTTTTAAGCGATGAACAACAGGTAATTAATGCTATGGCAAACATTCATCCTGAAAAACTGGATTTTGACCCGGACACCAATTATACTCATGGTGCATTTTATTACTATAGCCTGGGCGCAGTGATGTTAAAGGGAAAAATATTAAAAGTTCTGAATATCACCAGCGATATTTCCTATTATTTGTTAAACCCCGGTGAAATTGCAAAAATTTATATGGCGGCAAGATATTTCAGTTTTCTGTTTGCTGTTTTATGCGGGATTTTAGTTTTTTTTATAGCCCGGGGACTGTTTGACGGGATAACCGGTTTTGTGGCAGGCGTTATTTTTACTGCTATGCCGTTAGTGCTGAATTACAGCCATCAGGTAAAACCGCATGTTTATGGGATGTTCTGGATGCTTTTAGCCCTGCTAATGTGCGTCAGGATTATCAAACAGAAAGATGACAGCAAATACCTGCTGGTATCTTTGTTTTTAGGATTTTCTGCGGCTACACTGCTTAGCAATATGTCTTTTGCCATTATGATACCCCTGGCAGAATTGTTCCGCAGGCTTAAGAACAACCGGGAAATAAGCTTTAAAACTGTTATCCTGCCATTTCTACTGGTTCCTGTAATTTATCTTATTCTAACACCCTACGTAATTTTCAGTTTTAAACGGTTTTACAATGCCGCTATTCTGCATAACTATGTCAGTTACAATTACGGTAAATTCGGCATAAAAACAGCGTACCTCTTTCTTAAAAGCGTATTTGAGTTTGGAAATATCTGGATAATTATACCGGGCCTGCTGTTCGGTATTTACAGCCTTTTCAAATCAAAGCTGGATGAACACAGATTTTTTCTATCAATTTCTATGATTTTCATTGTTTTTGTAAGTTTTTTCATGAAGCATCAGGGCGTATTTACGGTATCACTGCCTTTTATTTGCATACTGGCTGCTTACGGGCTTATCTCAGCACTCAGGCAAAACAAGTTAATGAAAATCGCAACGGTAATTTACATGGTTCCGCTTCTTATTATTTTAACTGCGGGAATATTGTTTTATGAAACTACTTATGTTCAAATAGGCAACATTACAAATGCGGGGAAATGGATAAATGAAAACATTCCAAAAAATTCAAAAGTGGGCATTCCTTCGGGGTGGGCCTTACCGGGCTATTTTCCGGCAATGTCCTTTCTGGATTATAAAATTATAAATTTTCCGATTGATGAAACACTGCTTAAAGAACACACAAATAGTTTTCCGGAATATCTGGTTATGCCCTTTGTTGAAGTTGCAAAGTATGGAGTGATAAAAGACAATTACGATGAATTGAAAAGCTATAAATCCCGCGAAAACATGCTGGGGATACCGTTTACCAATGCTTTTATCCCGACAGAAAATATAGACATAAAAGTGTTTAAACGCAAAAAATGACAAACATTCTTTATATAATCACGGATTTAAATATCGGCGGCACAGAAAAAATGTTGTTTGAAACAATTGCCGGTCTGGATAAAGAAGAGTGCAAACCCGTTGTTGTAGCACTAAAAGAAGCAGGATTTTATGCTGACAAGCTAAAATCTGCAGGCATAACAGTTTACGCGTTTGATATTTATAAATACGGGTTTCTATTACTGCCATTTGCCGTAATTTCAGCCATATTAACAATCAGAAAAATTGCCAGAGAAAATACCGTATCAATAATCCATACATACCTTTTTCAGGCAAACATAATTGCACGCCTAGCGTTTATGACCGGCAAAAGGCCTAAACTGATAGCTTCTATCCGCGTAATGGAAGAGCAGAAGAAGTGGCAGTTGTTTTTTGACAAGCTGACAAGCAAAATTTGTGACCTGCTAATTGTAAATTCTGAAGCTTTGAAAAAGTTTCTGATTAACAGCAGTACTTACCCGGAAAAACTTATACGTGTAGTTTATAACGGCATTGAACCTATCGCTGTAACTATAACAACAACGAATGAATATAAAACAAATCCGGATACTTTTGTGCTGTCATCCGTAGGCAGGCTTCATAAACAAAAAGGTTTTGAATACCTGTTGGAAGCTGTGGCGCAGATTTCTGCAAGCGACCCGGCAATAGATTTTAAATTAGTTATTGCAGGAAACGGGCCCCTGATGAAAAGTTTACAAAACAAAGCTTCGGCTTTAAACATTAAAAACAAAGTAGTGTTTACCGGCTGGCTGACAGATGTACCTCAATTATTGTCAAAAACAGATATATTTATACTTCCTTCATTATGGGAAGGAACACCAAACGTAATACTGGAAGCTATGATAGCCCGGAAACCAGTTGTAGCTACGCGGGTTGGCGGAATTCCTGAAATAATAAAAGATAATCAATCGGGGTTGCTGGTTGCACCGACAGATTCTAAAGACTTGGCAGAAAAGATAAAATACTTAATTAAAAACAATGACAAAGCATTAGCTTTAGGAAAAGCAGCTAATGAAACAGTATTAAATCGCTTTTCAATGAAAACTATGGTTTCCGAAACTGAAAATCTTTACAGGAGATTACTGAACTGATGGAAAAGAAATTAAAAACTATTATTGTTATGCCTGCTTACAACGCGGAAAAAACACTGCAGCTTACGGTAAACGCCATACCAAAAGGTGTGGCGGACGAAATTATACTGGTAGATGACTGCTCAAAAGACAAAACAGTAGAAATAGCAAAAAAACTGGGCTTAAAAACCATCCAGCATGAAAAAAACCTTGGGTACGGCGGAAATCAGAAAACCTGCTACAGGGAAGCGCTGAAAGACGGCGCTGACATAGTGGTGATGATTCACCCTGACTATCAGTATGACCCTAAAATTATACCGCATATGGTGGGTTTTATTGAAAATGATATCTGTGATTTTGTGATGGGCAACCGTATAAGGACAAGAAAAGAAGCCATTTCCGGCGGTATGCCGCTTTATAAATACCTTTTTAACCGCATGCTGACTATTACAGAAAATCTGCTTTTGGGCCAGAATTTGGGAGAATGGCACTCCGGCCTGCGTGCTTATTCAAGAAAGTTGCTGGAAACTGTGCCTATGCAGAATAATTCCGATGATTTTGTGTTTGACCAGGAAATGCTGATACAGTCTGCCCATTTAGGGTTTAGAATAGGGGATGTTCCTGTACCGGCAAAATACTTTGAAGAAGCATCTTCCATAAATTTTTTCAGAAGTTCAAAATACGGTCTGGAAACGTTATTAACTATATTAAAACTATTTTTGCACAAAACGGGAATTATTAAATGCAGTTTATTTCAAACCAAAAATTCTTAAAATTCTTTTTGTATGCGGTTTTTGCATCAGGGACTCTTCTGCTGCATTTTGTAAACTATCCGTTTACTGATTTGTTTTTTAAAACCTATTGTATCGCTCAGATACTTGTTTTGTTTGTTTTAGCGTGCGGTTTGGGAATGAAAATATTACAGCTTTTAAAAGCTGACACTGCCGTTGATTATCCTGAAAAAATTGCTGTTTCTGCCGGGCTGGGGCTGGGAACCTATTCACTGCTTTTTCTGGGATTGGGGCTTTTCAAAGTGCTATATCCTTCCGTTATTATAGGTACAATCCTGTTTTTAGGGGTTCTTACCTACGATGATGTTGTTTCAATAGTAAAATATCTGTCTGCCTCGCTGGTAAAATTGTTGAGTTCAACAGTTACGTATAAAAACGCTTTCATTGCATTGCCTTTTGTTATCTTTCTGCTTTTAGGTCTGCTGGTATGTTTTGCGCCGCCTACCTATTATGATTCTCTTGTTTACCACCTGGCTTTGCCGGATTTATATTTAAAAAATCATGCAATTACAAAAATAGCATTTAACTTGTTTTCTAATTTTCCGCAGAACATTGAAATGCTGTTTCTTATTCCACTGGCGCTTAACAACGATATACTGGCAAACCTGATAGTATTTTTAATGTCCCTGCTGTGCCTTTACATTATGATTCTGCTTGCTAAATTTTATTACGATGGTAAAACTGCTCTTTATGCTTCTCTGCTTTTTATTGTAACACCCAGTATTATACTTCTGAGTTCAAGTACTTACATTGAAATGGGTTTGTGTTTTTTTATGCTATTGGCCCTGCTGGCTTTTATTATGCATCTTCAAACCGGCAACGATAAACTGGTATTGCTTTCAGGTATTTTTTCAGGACTGGCACTGGGGTCTAAATATCTGGCGGGGATGAACATTATTGCAATCACTTTGCTTTTTCTTATCTATAAAAAATGGAAGAAAGTGCCTGTATACCTCCTGACAGCCGCAATAATGTATGTTCCCTGGGGTATTAAAAGCCTGCTTTTTACGGGAGACCCTTTCTTTCCGTTTCTGCAGAAAATATTTATAAATTCAAATATTCCTTATTTGTCCGGTACTGTAAGCGGTTATTTTGAATTGTTTAACCAGTATAAAATAAATTCTAACCTGCTGGCCTATACCTTTAAGTTTCCTTATGCTTTAATTACCGAAGGCGTGAGATTTGCCGGAGGGTTTGATGTGCTGGGCGGTATTGGCTGGATTTTATTTGTAATTTTGCTGCCGACGTTAATTTTCATTAAAAAATTTGATAGAATAACAACTGTTTTATCAGTCTATTTATTTGTAATATTTGCTATCTGGTTTTTAACTGGCCAGGTTTTGAGATTTCTGGTGCCTTTAATTCCGGTACTATGTGTTCTTTCTGCTTTGGGTTTAAAACATTTAATGGAAGAAACGGGAATAAAAGGTAAAATTTCGGCGGGCCTGATTATCATAATGGTTATGTCTTCGAATTTTATGCTTTTAATGAATGTGTTTGACGTAACCCAGCCATTAAATGTGGCTATGGGAGTAGAAGAAAGAGAAAACTATTTGGCCCGCCAGCTGAATAATTATGATGCGGTAAAATATATGAACGAAAAATTGCCGGCCAATTCAAGTATTTTCTTTATAGGCGGGGAACAAAGAGGCTACTACTGTAAACAGGATTATATTATAACACATCCTTTTGCCCCGAATTTCTTCACGGAAATAGCAAACTCAACTGCGGACAGCGAAAATCTTTATAACGCGGTAAAACAACAGAATATAACGCATCTTTACCTTAATCTTCCGGAAGTTACACGTTTGGAAAGCGGACCCTCCGGCAGATTAAATGAAACAGGGAAGAAAAACAATAAAAATCTTATTGAAAAGCATACTAAATTAATTTACAGCAAAAACAACCAATATATATTTGAAATCCAATGAACTATTTACTAACTTTTATTTTTGCCTTAATCATCTCACTTATTCTGACACCACTGTCACGAAAATTGGCTATTGCCCTGTCAATTTATGACCATCCACTATCTGATGTAAAAACACATAAAAAGGCCACCCCCTATCTTGGCGGTGTTGCCATAGCCGGTTCTTTCCTGGCTGCACTTTTACTTATCAGGCTGTTTACACACTTTCCCACAGGTACATTAAGATCATTAAGAGGAATATTCATAGGAAGTATTGTTATCCTTATGCTGGGTCTTTTTGATGACATAAAGCATAAGGGCTTAAAATTTCAGTCAAAGTTTATTTTTCAGGCTATTCCGTGTATTGTGTTATTGATTTTTAATATTAAATTAAAGTTCATTACACCCGAATGGCTGGCAATTACATTGACGATTATATGGGTTATTGGTGTTATTAATGCGCTTAACATCATAGATATTATGGACGGTTTGTCCAGTGGAATTGCCATAATTGCCTGCCTTGGTTTTTTTCTTATCGGAATACCGCAGGAAGAGGAAATATATGTAAACTTTGCCAGTATTGCACTGGCTGGCGCCTGCCTGGGATTTTTACCCTACAACCTCAGCCATAAATACAAAATATTTATGGGAGACACAGGAAGCCTGTTTATAGGGTTTATTCTGGCCGCTATATCTATGGGCACTAAGTACACGGAAGTTAACAATCTGGGTCTTTTTGCCCCTATTCTAATACTTGCCATACCTATCTACGACACGTTCCTTGTAATGTATCTTAGAATTAAAAAAAGAACATCGCCTTTCATTGGTAGTAAGGACCATTTTGCCCTGCGCCTGGAAAAAACCGGCTATTCAAGAAAATCAATTTTATTTTTCACTTATACTGCAGGCATAATACTATCATTCACATCTTTTCTTGTAACCATAGTCAACCTCTATTCAGCGGTGACCATTTATATGTTCACTGTCTTTATAGCGCTTTACACCGCCAGGGAACTTGGTAAAATTAAAATCTAATGAAAACAATAATCATCGGTGCCGGTATTACAGGGTTATCCAGCGCTTATCATCTTAAAAAAGATTACCTTATCTTTGAAAAAGAAAATGTTCCCGGAGGGCTTTGCCGTACGTTCAATATTTCCGGATTCACTTTTGATTTTTCCGGACATTTTATTCATCTTAAAAACGATTATTCAAAAAAGTTTGTTTTTTCTCTTTTAGGAAAAAACATTGTTGCTGTAGCCCGGAATTCCTGGATTTACTCAAACAAATCCCTGACACCTTATCCTTATCAGGCAAACTTATACGGTTTGCCGAAAGATGTAATAAATGACTGCCTTGCAGGTTTGATTCAGGCAAAAATAAACAAGATTCTCAAAAAAGACAACCACAATAAGAAAATAAAAACATTCAAAACCTGGGTTCTGGAAACTTTCGGAGAAGGATTTGGCAAGCATTTCTTCTTTCCTTACAATGAGAAACTCTGGACTGTTGATTCCTCTGTTTTGACCGATGACTGGATAGCAAATTTTGTGCCTCAGCCGGACATTAAAGATATTATAAACGGCGCTTTTTTTAAACAGCAGAAAACCTACGGCTACAATGCTTCTTTCTTTTACCCAAAAAACGGGGGAATTCAATCTTTAATAAATTCTCTTGTTCCCAAAGTAACAAATCTAAAAGTAAATTCACCTGTAAACAAAATTTCACTGAAAGATAAAACCGTACTATCAAATGGCACAAAATATTCCTATAACAACCTTATTTCAACCATGCCTCTTCCGGAATTACTTGAGACAATTATTGACTTGCCAAAAGACATTAAGAAATTAAAAAGCAAACTAAAATGGAATTCTGTAACCTGTTTAAATGCAGGAATAAAAACAAAGGATATTCAAAAAGACAAACACTGGGTCTATTTTCCGGAAAAAAAGTTTTCATTTTACAGGACGGGTTTTTATCACAATATTTCAGGTAATACTGTCCCCGATAATTGCAGCTCCATGTACATAGAAGCTTCACATAGACACAATGCCTCAACAACAGACAAATCGATAATCACTGATTCCTTGAAAGAATTAAAAAATTCTAAAATACTAAAATCAGGAGAAAACTTTGCAGTGAAACAGGTTTTACACATTCCCTGCGCTTATGTAATTTATGATAAACACCGCACCGATGTTTTGAATAAGATTAACGCTTTTCTATTGGCAAATAAAATTCATTCAATCGGCAGATATGGCGCGTGGAAGTATTCGTACATCGAAGAATCTATTTTAGACGGAAAAGCTACTGCAGAAAAAATCAACAACAAAAGCTGACAATAACTATGCTTAATAAAATTAAAGTAGCCCATATAATAACCATGCTTGAGTTAGGTGGGGCCCAAAGCAACACCCTTTATACGGTTTCAAATCTGGATAAATCAAAATTTGAAGTTATACTAGTCTCTGGAAAAGGCGGAATTCTTGATAAAAAAATAAATGAACTTGCAGGTGTGAAAACATATTTTATTGACTCTTTAGTCCGACCGATTAATCCGCTGAAAGATTTTTCAGCCTTATTATCAATCTACAAAATTCTCCTTGCTGAAAAACCGGACATTGTCCATACACATTCTTCAAAAGCAGGCATTTTAGGCAGATTAGCAGCCAAAATAGCAAAGACAAAAATAATTCTGCATACGTTTCATGGATTCGGATTCAATGACTTTCAGGGAATCCTAAGAAAAACTGTCTTTGTATTGATTGAGAAATTAATAGCTCCAATTTCAAATAAGCTTATATTTGTTTCAGAACAAAACATATTAACGGCAAAAAAAGAAAAAATTGGAAATAAAAACCAGTACTTACTTATACGAAGCGGTATAAAAACATCAATATACAAAAAAAAATACATTGATTCCGTTTTAATAAAAAAACAACTTTCACTTCCATTAGATTCAAAAGTTATTACAAATATTGCACCTTTTAAACCCCAGAAAAATCTTGTTGATTTTATCAGTATGGCAAAAATAGTAAGTGACAAATATAAAAATTCAGTATTTTTAATAATCGGTGACGGCATACAAAGACCATTAATAGAAGAAAAAATAGCTGAATTTAATCTGCAGGAAAGAGTGTTCTTGCCTGGATGGCGTACGGATATTGCAGAAATATTATCCATAACTGATATTTTTGCAATGACATCTTTATGGGAAGGATTACCCAGATCAGCCGTAGAAGCTTTTGTCTGTGCCAAGCCCGTAGTATCTTATGCTGTAGACGGTATAAATGATGTATTAAAAGACGGGTCTAATGGCTATTTGGTCAAACCAAAAGATGTTAATGCAATTTCTGAAAAAATATTACTTCTTTTGAATAGCCCTGAGCTTTATAAAATGATGTCAACCAATGCCGCTAATACAATTGATATTACTTTTGATATTGACTACATGGTAAAACAGCAAGAAGAACTTTACAATACACTATAAAAAGGAGAAATAAATGCTGCGGGTAGCGTCCTTGCCACCGCATATAAAAGAGAGAGCAAGGGCCGCGGGTAGCGTATTTATATCCGCTTATAAAAGGAGAAATAAATGTTTGATAAATTAAAACAACTTAAGAAACTCAAGGATTTACAGGATTCATTATCTCAGGAAAAAATAGAAATGGAAAAAGAAGGTGTTAAAATCACAATAAACGGGAAGCTTGAAGTTGAATCTCTGACTTTAAATCCTGCTTTAGACAATGATAAACAAGAAAAAGTATTGAAAGATTGTCTCAATGATGCCATAAAAAAAATGCAACTTAAAATAGCCCAGAAAATGGCCCAAATGTCAGGTTTTGACTTTTAAGAAACTCCTGATTCTTATTTAGAATAATTAAATTATTGACAAAAAATAATATTTATGTTAAATTCTAATATCCTCAGAAAATCACTAAAATAATAAATTAATACTTGGGAGCAGTAAAATGTCAAACACATACGATGTAACTTTAATTCCTGGAGATGGCACAGGCCCTGAAATCACTGAAGTTGTAAAAAATGTAATAGAAGCAACTGGTGTTAAAATTAACTGGGATGTAGTAATTGCCGGCGAAACAGCCCTTGAAAAAGTAGGCACACCTTTGCCGGAAAATGTCCTAGAATCAATAAGAAAAAACAAAATAGCGCTTAAAGGCCCTTTAACAACACCTATCGGCACAGGCTTTCGTTCCGTAAATGTATCCTTGAGACAATTGTTGAATTTGTATGCCTGCTTAAGGCCATGCAGGTCATTTAAGGGTGTTAAATCACGTTTTGAAAATATAGACCTGGTTATTGTAAGGGAAAATACTGAAGACCTGTATGCAGGCATTGAATTTGAAAGAAATTCAAAGGAAGCTCTTGATATCATAAAACTGTCAAAAGGCAAAGCCAGAACTGACAGCGCCATATCCATAAAACCAATTTCCATAACAGGCACCGAACAGATTGTAAAATTTGCTTTTGAATACGCCTTAAAAAATAATAGAAAAAAAGTAACAGCCATCACTAAAGCAAACATAATGAAGCTGACTGACGGTCTTTTTTATGAAGTTGCCAGGGAAGTTGCAAAAAAATACCCTTCCATTGTTTATGAAGAAAGATTAATTGATAATATGTGCATGCAGTTGGTTCAGAAACCTGAATTGTATGATGTTTTAGTGCTTCCGAATCTATACGGAGATATTATTTCTGATTTATGCGCAGGTTTAGTAGGCGGATTAGGAGTTGCTCCCGGAGCAAATTTCGGGACTGACACAGCTCTATTTGAAGCTGTACACGGCTCTGCGCCAAAATATAAAGGATTGAACAAAGTAAATCCAACAGCAATGCTTCTTTCAGGAAAAATGATGCTTGATTATATGGGTGAAACACAAAAAGCCCAGAAGCTTGAAAAAGCCATTGCCGCAGTAATTGCCGAAGGTAAAAAAGTTACCTATGATTTAGGCGGCACCGCCACAACTTCACAGATGGGAGAAGAAATAATAAAACAGATGTCCAAATAAAAATCAACAAATTTATAAAAATCGGAGATGCAATAAAAACATGAATACAAAATCTGACTCAAAAAACGTCTTAGTTCTAAACAGCGGTTCTTCTTCAGTAAAATACACGTTATTTGATTTGTCGCTCAACAGAATAGCAAAAGGCAGTGTAGAAAGAATTGGTTCAGCAGAAGCTTTTATTGTCACTGATACAAGAGAGGTCTGCAACGTACCTGACCACAATACAGCTGTTGAACTTGTGCTAAACAAACTGTTTTCAAACGTAATAAAAGACAAGAACGACATAGTTGCCATAGGCCACAGAGTAGTGCACGGTGGGGAAAAACTGACACTGCCTTCAGTTGTAACTGAAGAAATTAAAGATGAAATAAGAAAATGTTTCAATTTAGCACCACTCCATAATCCACATAATCTTTCCGGCATTCTTGCCTGTGAAAAACTGCTCCCCGGAATTTCAAACATTGCAGTATTTGATACAGCTTTCTATCAGACAATTCCACAATATGCCTATTTATACGCACTGCCCTATTACCTGTATAAAAAACACAATATAAGAAGATACGGATTCCACGGCATTTCACACCAGTTTGTAGCAGAAAAAACCGCTGAACTTTTAAATGAACCTTTAAACAAACTTAAATTAATAACTTGCCATCTGGGCAATGGCTGCAGCATTACAGCTACAAAATACGGTGCCCCGGTAGACACCTCAATGGGATTTACTCCTTTAGAAGGGCTCATCATGGGAACCCGTTGCGGAGATATGGATCCGACCATCGTCTCATTCATTTCAACCAGCGAAAACATGTCCCTTAATGATGTAAATAAACTGTTAACATCACAAAGCGGTTTATACGGAATATCCGGCATATCAAACGATATGAGAACCCTTACTGAAGAGAGTGAAAAAGGAAATGAAAGAGCAAAAATAGCTATTGAAATGTTCTGTTACAGAGTAAAAAAATACATCGGATCCTATTCAGCAGCTTTAAACGGAGCAGATGCAATAGTTTTTACCGCAGGCATCGGTGAAAACTCACCAACAGTCAGACAGAAATGTATAGAAAAACTTGATAAAATTGGAATAGAATTTGATGCGTCCTTAAACAAAGAAACCAGGCAGGGATTGATTTCCAAAAAAGATTCCCCTGTTAAAGCTTTGGTAGTTCCTACAAACGAAGAACTAATGATTGCAAAACAAGTAATAACACTAACTAATAATTAAATCAGTTCTTTAAAGAACTGATAGAAAAAACAAGTTCAATGTGCTAGTGCAACACTTAGATTGAAAGACCTGCTATAATAGGCGGGTTATGAAAAACTATAAACATCTAAGCGA
>MGVC01000010.1 GCA_001800285.1 Elusimicrobia bacterium RIFOXYA2_FULL_39_19
TCTTGTCTATTTTTTTTCATTATTCTTTCATTTTAGTTTTGACATTATCTGTCACAACAATATTTGTGCCATAAATATTATACAATATTTTGGGCATATTATAAATATTTATAATTATTAAGATTGCTTATCTTTAACATAATTTGTAAAATATTAAAGCAAATCTACGGGAGCGTAAAATGGAAAATATTAAAAAATGTATAATCTGCGCAGAGGAAGGCAAGATTCTTTTTAAAATGGAAGATTACACTGTCAGAAAATGCTGTCAATGCGATTTATCCTGGGTAGAAGAAGTTTTTGAGGAAAGTATACTGAAAGAAAAAGATTACTACTGGGCCCGGGATTTTTTTGTAAAAAATGAAAAACTGCTCAGAGATTTTTCCAGTAACGAGGTAAAAGAAATTATCAAATTATTGAAATTTAAAACCTTAGCCGGTCTTAAGTGGCTTGATATCGGCAGCGGTATTGGATACATGATTTCTGAAGCCAGAAAACTTGGCGCAGAAGTAACCGGCATTGAGATAAACAAAGATACGGCAGAGCTGGTAAGAAAAAGAGAGGACCTAAACGTCCTGCATACGTCAATTAAAGAATGTAATCTGCCGGAAAACAGTTTTAATGTTATAACCATCTTTGATGTGCTGGAACACCTCCTGGACCCGGAGGAAGCCCTTAAAAAAGCAAACTTTCTGCTTAAAACAGGTGGTTTGCTGGCTGTAGAAGTACCGGATGATAAAAGCCTCTTTAGAAAAATATCTTATTTTCTGCATGACGCAAGCAAAGGCAAAATCAATACATTTATAAGGCATGCTTTTCACAAACATCCCGGCGGCCACAGAATTGCCTATTCAAAAAAATCCCTAAATATACTGCTTGAAAAACACAGGTTCAAGGTTTTTCATACCGGCAAAACCATGATACCCTATGCTTTGTTTATTGACGAAACCATAAGAAACAAGAAATTCTTTTCAAAAATATTCTATTTCACAGTATCTTCAGCCATTTATTTTCTTTCAATCTTAACCGGCACCCAGAACAGAATAAAACTCTATGCAAAAAAAATATAAAATACTTTTTGTTGACACTCCCATCAATCCTCCTGGGGGCGGCCAGTTCAGCCTGCTGTTAATATTAAAAAATCTTAACCGCGATATTTTTACACCTATCGTTTATCTTCCTGAAGAAAGCATGTACTCCAAAATCCTGGAAGAAAACGGCATAGCCTTTGAGCATGTAAGCCTTAGCAAAACATATTCCTCCTTAGCTTCGCTGAAACCTGATATCATCCATTGCAATGCCCCTACAACAAAATATAGTTTTATTCTTGCATTTTCAGCCGCCTGCCTGAAAATTCCTTTTGTCTGGCATGTCCGTGTTACGCAGTCAGTAGGCTGGAGAGATAGCCTCATGGCGCGTTACAGCTCAAAAATAATTACCATTTCAGATGCCGTACTTCACAAAATACCGCTTAAGTACAGGCATAAGGTTGAAAAAATATTCAACGCCATAGATACCAGTACGTTTCATTCCGGAATTGACCCTTCCGCATTAAGAGAAGAATTTGGCATTAAAGAAAATGAATTAATTATTGGAATGATAGGAAGGCTGGATGGCTGGAAACATCAGGAATGTTTTATTGAAAGCGCCTCACTGATAAACCAGAAAGTGTCAAACTGCAAATTTTTTATAGTAGGGTCCGGTATAAACGAAAAAGCCCTTAAAAATATTGCTGCAAATTCTCCAATAAAAGACAAAATTATTTTCACGGGATACCGAAAAGATATTGCACAGATGAGCTCCCTGTTTTGTCTTATGATTCATACAGCGGAAAATGAAGCATTCGGCAGAACCATTGTAGAAGCCATGGCCTGCGCAAGGCCTGTTATAGCCATGAATAGCGGAGGACCTAAAGAAATAATTGAAAATGCAGTTGACGGCTTTATTACCGCCTGTAACCCTGACCAAATAGCAGAAATTGCAGTAAGGCTCCTTACAGATAAAAACCTTTATAAAACAATTGCCGAAAATGCAGAAAAGAAAATTAAGAAATGTTTTTCAATAGACCAACAGATTTCGAAAATAGAAAACATTTACAAAACACTTATTGAAATTTATTATCCGGACATAAAGTGCAACCTCTGCGGAAACTCTTCTTTCGAGATGTTTGAAAGAGGTAACACCCTGAATGTTTTAAAATGCCGTACCTGCGGGCTGGTTTTTTTAAACCCCATACCCGATACTTCTATTTTAAAAGACAATTATACCGGCGCTTATTACAAGCCCTGGATAGACAACCTGCAAACAAGCAGATTGAAACTTTTTAGTAACCGCTGGAACAGGATAGGCAGGCATGTTAATAAAGGCAAAATACTTGATGTCGGCTGCGGGCTGGGTGAATTTCTGGAGTATGCAAAGAAAAACGGTGCGTACCCAACCGGAACTGAGCTGTCTTCCTATGCAGCAAACTACGTAAAAGAAAAACACGGGATTGACGTAATCAACGGCACTCTTGAATCCGCAAAGTTTCCTGCCGATAATTTTGATTTTATTTCTATCTGGCACGTACTTGAACATGTTCCTGACCCGACATCTACCTTAAAAGAAATGCACCGTATTCTTAAGCCGGCAGGCAAAGCAGTGATAGCAGTGCCCAATTTGAATAATATTTTATACCGCCTTGTTTATTTTATTTTCAAAAGAAAAATACCCAGATTGTTCACAGAAAAAGAAAGAGAATTTCATGTGTATTTCTATACACATGCCACCCTTAGAAAAATGCTTACCAAGGCAGGATTTAGAATAATTGAAGAAAGAATTGATATTGACAGGTCTTTCTGGGCAGAAAAACTTATAGACCGGATATCTTATGTCCTTTATAAACTTACCGGAATAAACACAGGCATTGCTATAGAATTCTTAGTTGAGAAACCTTAATGATCATAGGCATAGACAGCAGGGAACTGACACACACCATGACCGGCACCGGCAGAACATTATTAAATCTGCTGGAATACATTTCTAAAAATCCGGACCAAAACACCTATCACCTGTTCGGCAATCAAAAAACAAACCTTAATTTCTCATTTCTGAATAACAAAACCTTTGTAAAAAATATAATCCCCGAAAAATTCACCTTTTTATGGGACCACTATACTTTAAAACAGCATGTTAAAGCTGCAGGCGTAGAATTGTTTTTTTCCCCGTACTACAAAGCGCCCTTTATAAAAAACATACCGGCAGTAATAGTAATTTTTGATATTTTTTACCTTAAAATCAAACCCTATTCCCGACGCTACTGCCGGAATATCTATTACAAAATCAAACTCAAATATAATTGCAGGAAAGCCTACAAAGTAATTACCGGTTCAGAATTTTCAAAAAAAGATTTAGTTGAATATTTAAACATTCCCAAAGATAAAATCACAGTAATTCCGCTTTCTATTGACAGCAGATACACACCTGCTTCCCGGGAGGCTGTTAACGCAGTAAGAAAAAAATACTCTTTGGACAAAAAATACCTGCTCTGCGTGGGCAACTCAAGCCCGCACAAAAACATCAACCTGCTGATAGAAGCCTTTAAAGGGCTTCCGGAAAACATCAGGAGGGACTATCAGCTTGTTCTGGCGGGAATAAAAAAATCAAACACTGATTACGGCCCCGGTATAATAACAGCGGGTTTTATTTCTGACTCAGACCTGCCTGCGCTATACTCCGGCGCCGAGCTGTTTGTTTTCCCTTCATTATACGAAGGGTTCGGTTTGCCGGTACTTGAAGCCATGGCGTGTCAATGCCCGGTATTAACTTCCAGCTCATCAAGCCTTCCTGAAATAGCCGGTGCGGCGGCGGAATATTTCAATCCTAATTATGCCAATGAACTTAAAAACAAAATACAGGCATTGCTAAACAACCCGGCGTTAATGAACCGGCTGAAACAAAAAGGTTTTGAAAGAGCAAAATTATTTTCTTCAGACAAAATGTCTAAAGATATTTTAAATATCCTAAAATCTGCAAAAGAGAAGTAATTTCTTATGTGCGGTATCTGCGGATTCACTTCTACTGAAAACAAACAGCTGCTTCAGGCTATGACGGATGCTTTAATACACCGCGGGCCTGACGGCTCTGGTTATTATGCTGATAACCAGGTATCCCTTGGCATGCGCCGGCTCAAAGTAATAGACCTTAATACGGGCGACCAGCCTATATATAACGAAGATAAATCACTGGTAATAATTTTTAACGGCGAAATATATAACTTCAAAGCCCTCCGCAAAAACCTTTCCGCCAAAGGCCACATTTTTAAAACCCAATCTGATACAGAAGTAATCATACACCTTTATGAAGAATATAAAGAAAATTGTGTGACTTACCTTGCCGGCATGTTTGCTTTTTCAATATGGGACATAAAAAACAAGAAATTATTCATTGCCAGAGACCGGATAGGCATCAAACCCCTTTATTACTCCCTGAAAGGAAACCGGCTGATTTTTTCTTCTGAAATAAACTCCCTTGTTAAATACCCTGACATATCAAGAGAAACAGACCCGTTATCCTTAAACGAATATCTTACCTTTCTATACATTCCTTCCCCTAATACAATATATAAGGAAGTAAAACAGCTGCCGGCCGGTTATTATCTGACATGGGAAGCCGGAAAAACTGATATTAAAAAGTACTGGGATTTGAATTTTAATGATAATCCCGGACAAAATGAAGAATTCTATCTTGATAAGTTTGATGCCTTGCTTCAAACAGTGGTTAAAGAACATTTAATCAGTGATGTACCAACGGGTATATTTCTTTCCGGGGGCATTGATTCCAGCCTTATCTGTGCCGTAGCTGCCAAGACTTCCGGCAGCAGCATAAATACATTCAGCCTTGGCTTTTCAAAAAAAGATTCTACTTTCAATGAGCTGGATAAAGCAAAAATCGTTTCTGACCACCTTAAAACCAAACACACCGAACATATTGTTTCTCCTGATATAAAAAATCTTACTGAGGCCATCACCGCCAGTATGGGCCAGCCTTTTGCAGATTCGTCAGCGCTGGTAAACTACCTGATATCAAACATCAGCAGAAAAGACCTTACCGTTGCGCTTACAGGCATTGGCGGTGACGAACTCTTCTTTGGCTATCCCAGGTACCAGGGCATAAAACTTTCCACATTACTACCAAGAATTAAATTCCCAGACTTATTTATTAACTCTATTCCCGAAACCTATTCTTCCTATAATTACACAGGCCGGATAAAAAGATTTCTCCAGGCCATGGAGCTGGATACCTTTGACAAGTACCTTTCCTACATTTCCTTTTATTATAAAAATGAAAAAAACAGGCTGTATACCGAATCTTATTCGGCATTACTTGCCGCCGAAACCCGGAAAAACGCCCACAAAGAATATTTTGATTCCTGCCGCTCAAAATCGCTGATGAACAGGATTTCCTATGTGGATATAAAGGCTTATTTGAAAAATGACCTGCTTTACATGGCTGATGCCATGAGCATGGCAAACTCGCTTGAACTGAGAGTGCCCTTATGTGACCACCGCATTGTAGAGTTTGCAGCAGAAATGCCTGTCGCACTTAAAATGAAAGGGTTTAAATTAAAACACTTCCTTAAAAAACTTTCAGCAAGGTATCTGCCTGAAGAGATTCTTCATAAGAAAAAGCAGGGTTTTATGGTACCCATTGCCCGTATATTAAGGGATAAACTTAGAGCAGATGTTGAAGATTTTATTAAAAAGAAAGAATTTTCATCTTATCTGAACTATGATTACATCCATACCATGTGGCAGGTTCATCTAAACGGCAAACGCAACTACGCTGATCAGTTCTGGAGCTTCCTGATTCTTGAAAAATGGAAAACCTTAAACAACGTTGAATTTCCAACTGTTTCCGTGCACAAATACAAAACAGAAAAGAAACTGAACATTCTGCTGGTATCAGACATTATTTTTGAAGATACTGAAGGCGGTTCCGGCAGAATGGTAACGGAAATGTCAAAAGCAATGGTAAGGAAAGGGCACTCTGTTACCATAATAACAAGAAATCCCGGTAACGCCCCTGAATTTGAAATAAGAGACACCAGAGAAATTATCCGCTATCCTATTTCAACGGATTTGTCGTTGTCAATTTTTAGTTCCTGGGTTAGTCTTAATAAGCTTATCTCAAAACACCTGAAAAACAAACACTTTGATTTGATTAACTACTATCACCCGCTATCCGCATTGCTGGTAAATTATAACCCGCTTTTTAAAAATGTTCCGAAATTTTATAATTTTAATTCTCCCTGGCACGAAGAATACGAAATCCGGCAGAAGGAAATGGGACATTTGCATCTATTTTCAACTAAACTAAAATCATTTTTAAGGAAAAATATTGAAAAAAACATGATAAATGCCTGCAGGCATACCGGCGTTTTAAGCGCTTTTATGAAAGACCGCATGATAAAATACCACCATACAGATAAAAACACCATTACCATTGTACCCGGCGGCATAGATACCGCCAGATTTAGTCCAATAGAAAATGTAAATACAGCCAGAGACTCATTAAGTATGAGCAGGCAAAGCAAAATTCTTTTTACCGTAAGAAACCTTGAGCCAAGAATGGGCCTGGAAAACCTTACTCTTGCCATGAAAAATATTTTAAAAGTTCATCCTGACACATTGTTGTATATCGGCGGCAATGGTTCCATGAAACAAAAGCTTGAAGAACTTATAGAAGACCTCAAGCTTAACAACTCCGTTATACTGACCGGATTTATAGAAGATGATAAACTGCCGCTTTATTATCAGGCCGCAGATCTGTTTATCCTGCCGACAACAGAATTGGAAGGATTCGGATTAGTTACCGTAGAAGCGCTTTCCTGCGGTACCCCGGCACTTGGCACACCTATTGGCTCCACAAATGAAGTTTTAAAGGAACTTAACCTGCTGTTTAAATCACCCTCTCCGGAAGATATGGCAATTAAGATAAATGAATACCTGTCAAAATCTCAACAGGAAATTACCCTACTAAAAGAAAAATCCAGGCAGTTTGTGCTAAACACCTACTCCTGGGAAAAAGGCGCTGACAGTATGCTTGATATATTTCGTAAATCAAACTAAACAGAGGTTATCTTAATGGAAAGTAATTCATCACTGGAATTTGTAAAATGCAATGTCTGCGGGGCAGATAAAACCAGAACAATCATACCTACAATGAAAAACCTTGTAAAATGCCTAAACTGCGGGCTTATTTACAGAAATCCCAGAATTCATCAAGAAGCATGGATTGACTCCCAGAAACAATCCCCTTATAAAAATACCGAGCTCACCTTTCACAGCGCAGAAGAAAATATAATGAAACACACCATTTCAAGGCTCCAGAAAAGATTTAAAGGAAAATCCGTGAAACTGATTGATATCGGCTGCGGTTTTGGGGCTTTTCTAAACCTTATAAAAGATTCCGGCTGGGACATAAGCGGTATGGATGTCTGTAAGGATGCTACTGATTTTGTAAAAGACAAACTTAATATTCCCGTGCTCTGTACCTACATTACCAACTCCGGATTAAAAGACAACACTTTTGACCTGGTTACCATGTTCAGCGTGATTGACATGTTAAACGACCCTAAAAAGCAGCTGCAGGATGTAGCGCGCATACTTAAAAAAGACGGGTTGCTTGTTATGCGCATAAATAACGGACTCTGGCATGCCGCTCTTTCCAGGTTTAATTTTTTACTGAACAGAATTGGCATTTATCCCGCCGTAATACACCTTTACGCATTAAGGCCTAAAGATGTAAAGAAACTGCTCGAACTTACCGGTTATAAAAACATAGTTATAGAAAACTCAAAATTTACCAAAGGAGATATTTATAATACAGGCGGGGTTTTCGGCAAATATTTTGTAATTCTTGGAAAGTTTGCCATGTACTACTTCTCCGAGATGGTTTACTATTTCTCATTTAAACAAATTGCCCTATTTCCCACAATAATGGCCTATGCCCAAAAAAACTAAAATATTCCATATTATTACCAGGCTTGATAAAGGCGGGTCCGCGGAAAACACCATAATTACCTGCAGGCAGACAAACACGGAAAAGTTTGATTCTCACCTGCTGTTTGGGCCCAGTAATTTTAAAATCAGCGAGCTGTCGGGAATAAAGTATTTTCAAATCAAAAACCTTGAAAGAGAAATATCCCTTTTTACGGATATTAAAGCCTTTTTTGAAATTGCGCGCCTGTTAAAAACCGAACACCCTGATATTCTTCATACCCATTCTTCAAAAGCAGGTTTTCTCGGCAGATGGGCTGCCTTTTACGTTAATCATATTTCAAAGTTCACTCGTAACCATACAACGAGTAACCCCGTCGATTTTGGCACGACAGGCAAATCTCAAATCTCAATTAAGATAGTTCACACTCCGCACGGCCATGTATTTTATGGATACTCCGGACTTATAAAAACAAAACTGTTTATTATTCTTGAAAAAATTACCGCTCTTATAACTGATAAGCTGATAGCCCTGACAGAAGGCGAACGGGACGAATCAATAGCTTTTGGCGTAGGCAACATCGGACAATGGGCAGTTGTGCACAGCGGTGTTGATTACCCGGTAAATCTTGATTTTAACACTTCGGAGCTGAAAAAACAGCTAGACATAAGACCTGAAGCAGTGGTTATAGGTTCAGTAGCCCGGCTTGACCCGGTAAAAGGAATAGTTCACCTTGTTGACGCATTCAAACTGCTTATTGATTACTCTTTACCGTTACCGGCTTATCTATTAATTGTCGGTGACGGCACAGAAAGAAAAAACATAGAAAGCACAATTCAATCACTTAACTTGAAAAATAAAGTTATTCTTACCGGGATGAGAAATGATGTTATAAACCTCATGTCTATCATGGATATTTATGTTCAACCATCTTTAAATGAAGGCATGGGAAAAACCATTTTACAGGCCATGCTTCTGAAAAAAGCGGTTATTGGCACAAACGTTCAGGGCATACCCAGCCTTATTAAGCATAATGATACAGGCATTTTAGTAAAACCGGCATCACCGCAGGAATTGGCAGAAGAAATTGAAAAGCTTATTAATGATAAAACCTATGCGGAAAAACTGGGTGCAAATGCTTATGCTTTCGTAACTGAAAAAAAAGACGGATTTCTTAAGTTCAGCCCGGAAAGAATGGTCTTTCTTTTAGAACAAATCTATGAAAATCTATAAAATCAGCCGGTTTATCTTCTTGTTTGTTTTACTTTACTGCGTCTGTCAGATACCGATTGCTGCCTATCAGCAGGTTTCCTGTGTAATGCACATTCATTCCGTTTTCAGCGCCAACGGCAGGCAGACGCTTGAACAAATAGCTGAAAATGCAAAAAATAGCGGCATAAATGTAATCATCCCTGCTGATCATGATATCCAGGAATTTGAATACGGCATTTGGCCCTTTTCTCGGCTGATTAAAAAAACAATAATCAACAATTCAATTTTGTATATGGGCGGCAGTAAATACCTCAACGAAATACACAGGGTTCAGGAAAAATACCCTGATATGGTTATCATTCCGGGAGTTGAATCAGCCCCCTATTACTACTGGACCGGCAATCCTCTAAAAAAATCCCTTACCATGAATAACTGGCACAAACACATCCTGCTTATCGGATTGAATGACCCGCGCTCTTACGATAATCTGCCGGTACTTGGAAATCAAAAATCAAAAACCTTTAATCCCATACTGTTGTGGCCGGCAGTTTTTATAATTGCCGGATTTTTTTTAATTAGAAACAGAACTTTACTTATACTTTTTCAGCTGGCGGCCTTACTGCTGCTGCTTTATAACTATCCTTACAATTCATATATGTTTAATCAGTATAATGGAGACCAGAAAGAACTGCCCTATCAAAATATAATAAACTATACCGCTAATGCCGGCGGGCTTACTTTTTGGGCACACCCGGAAGCAAGAAACTGGAAAAATTCAGAAAACTTTAACGGCGTTTCAATTAAAACAAAACCCTACCCGGAATCTATACTTGATACTTTCGGTTATACAGGATTTTCATACTTTTGGGAAGGAACAGATATAATCGGCAAACCCGAAGGTTTCTGGGACACAGCCCTTACGCAGTACTGCAAAGGCACAAGAAAATCACCTGTTTGGGCCACGGCAGAGCTTGATTATATTGAAGACGGCCTGCGCAATAACTGGCTTAACCTTAACAAAAATATTCTTTACGTAGAAAAACTTGATAAAGAAAATGTTATGGACTCTTTAAGAAAAGGCCGGTTTTTCATTACCTCAAAACAAAAACCCGATTCCCCTGACCCGGTCATGAACGATTTTGCAGTTTCTTCTGATAAAGGCAGCGCAATTTTTGGCGAAACCCTAAACTATTCAGGGTCTGTAAAGATTTCTTTCAATCTCAATACAACTGCCCGGATGAAAACAAACACAACGATTAGGCTGATTGAAAACGGCAGAATTGTTCAGGAATTCAATAAAAAAATACCGCTGAAATTTGAATATATTTTTACTCCATCAACTGACAGGTCTTACTGCCGCTTTGAAATAGATTTTGACTGCGGTGTAAAACTTGTTAGCAACCCCGTTTTTTTATATAATAATTAAAATGATTATGTCAGTACATCAGGCGCAGTACATTCCCTGGCTTGGATATTTCAATAAAATAGCAAAAAGCGACATTTTCGTAGTCCTTGACAACGTGCAGTACAAAAAAAGAGAATACCAAAACAGAAACCGCATAAGGACCAAGCAGGGCTGGCTCTGGCTTACGGTCCCGGTCATAACCAAAGAAAAGTTTTTTCAAAAAATCAACGAAGTGGAAATTGACAATACTGCCGACTGGAAAGAAAAACATTTTGAAACTATAAAAGTAAATTACAGCCACGCAAAATTCTATAAAGATTACATAGGCTTTTTTGAAAACTGTTTTCAGAAAGACTGGCAGAAACTGCAGGATTTAAATATGGAAATAATTAATTTTGCCCTGCAAGTATTGGATATTAAAACACCCTTGAAACTTGAGTCCGAACTTCAGATTGAGGGCACATCAACTCAGCGTATTGTCAATATCTGTAAAAAGCTTTCTGCAAATACTTATCTTTCCGGGTCCGGTGGAAAAGACTATATGAATGAAAGCCTGTTTCAGAATGAAAATATCGGCCTTGAATATCAGAGCTTCACCCATCCTCGTTACGAACAGGTTTATCCGGGCTTTGAACCCTATATGTCGATTATTGACCTTATTTTAAACCACGGGCAAGAAAGCAGAAACTTTATTATATAAACACACCTATCAGGACCTCATAATGTACGAAAATTTCTGGGCCTTAAAAGAAAAACCGTTTGAAAACACTCCTGACCCGTTATTTTTCTTCAATTCCAAACAACATGAAGAAGGCCTTTCAAGAATGCTTTATGTTATTCGTGAAAGCAAGGGGGCGGGGCTGCTTACCGGCATCTACGGCTGCGGCAAGACCCTTCTTTCCAGGGCCCTTTTTAAAGAACTGGAACAGGATATTTATAAAGTTGCCTTTATCACCAATCCCCGGCTTGACGATGTAGAACTGCTTAGAATGATCTCACACAACCTCGGCATTCAAAATGTCTCTTCTAAAAAATCCGACATACTTATCGGCCTTGAACTGGCGCTTAAAAACAATATGGCTGACGGCAAAAAATCCATAATAATCATAGATGAAGCCCACGCTATTGAAGATAAAAATATATTTGAAGAAGTAAGGCTGCTGCTGAATTTCCAGTACGAAAATAAGTTTATGCTTACCCTCATACTAATAGGCCAACCCGAATTAAAAGAAAAAATTGAAAATATAAAACAATTAAACCAGAGAATTGCCATGCGGTTCCACCTGGAAGGTTTAAACAAAGAAGAAACCAAAGGTTATATAACACACCGTTTAAATATAGCCGGCGCAAAAAAACCAATTTTCACAGATGATTCCATAAGCACCATTTTTGAACGCTCCGGCGGAATACCCAGAAGAATAAACCAAATCTGCGACTGCGCCCTTTTAACAGGATTCGGCAAAGAAGTTAAACTTATAAATAAGGAAATAGTTGAAGAAACAATAAAAAGCCTGAACATATAATTCACCGGAGGTTAATTTGAAAATACTTGTTATCGGCGCTCACCCGGATGACCTTGAATACGGATGCGGAGGCACTATTGCCAAACTTAAAAAACAGGGGTTTGAAATCTCCCTGCTTATTATGACACGGGGACAGATTGGCGGCAATTCAAAAACCCGTAAAAAAGAACAGGAAAGCGTAGCCAAACTGCTTGATGCCAAACTTTTCTGGGGCAACTTTACCGATACCCGGGTGCCCATAACAAAAGAAGTTGTAAATAAAATTGAATCTATTATAAAAATTGTAAACCCGGGCCTTATTTTTGTACATCATCCGGAAGACACCCATCAGGACCACCGCAACACCAGCCAGGCAACTATAACTGCCACCAGATATATCCGTAACGTGCTTTTTTATGAAGTTCCCACAACCGTAAATTTTCAGCCGACGGTTTTTGTTGATATAGGAAACAGCATTCAAAGCAAAATAAGGATCCTTGAAGCTCATAAATCCCAAGTACATGCCACCAGAATAGCCGAACTTTCAATTTTAGAAAGCGCAAAAGCCTGCGCTATTTTTAGAGGATTCCAGAATAGGGTAAAATATGCAGAAGGATTTGTCCCTTTGCGTTTAGCGCTTGATTATTATCTGGAAAAAAATGTCCAAATATAGAAAACTTTATTACTCATTTCTTGCTTTAATTATACTATTGCTTATCCAGCCTAAGGGCGGCACCTGGTTTTATGCCAACTATCTTCGCTGGCTCTACCTCATGCTGCTTGGTTTTGCCATAGCAAACCTGCTTACACCCCTTTGCATTTATCTGGGACATAAACTCAATATCCTTGATAAGCCCGATGCCAGAAAGGTACATGATACACCTGTCCCCAGGATAGGCGGTATAGTTATTTATACCGCATTTTTAATTACGGTGGTAAGAAACCTGCAGTTTACCAATGAAATTATCGGTATTACTTTAGGCGCCACCATAATATTTCTACTGGGTTTAAGAGATGACATAAAACCTGTTTCTGCCACTGCCAGAATAGTTTTTCAACTCCTGGCAGCAATCACCGCCATTTACTTCGGCGTGCGCACCGATATTTTTCCAACTGCCATGCCTTTTCATGATGTCTTTGACATTATTCTTACCCTTCTATGGTTCATTGGAATTCTTAATGCTGTAAATTTTCTTGATGGAATAGACGGCTTAGTTACATCTTTTGGCATTGTCTGCTCCTCGCTTTTCTTTCTTATTGCACTTCCCACTGAACAAAAATACCTGGCATGGATGTGCATCACCCTTGCCAGTGTATGTATGGGTTTTCTTCCTTACAATTGGAACAAAGCAAAAATTTTTCTTGGAGATTCCGGGTCTACCTTAATAGGTTTTCTTCTGGCGGGCTTCGCAGTGTTTGGCACCTGGGCAGACAACAATGCTGCGGTTGCTTTTTCAACCCCTCTTTTAATTTTAAGCATCCCCATTTTTGACATGATCTACACCACTATTTCAAGGTTTAGAAATGGCAGTGTAAAAAACGTGAAAGAATGGCTGGAATATGTAGGAAAAGACCATTTTCACCACAGGCTTCTCACTTTAGGGCTAAACGTCAAACAAAGCGTCAGCTTTATTGTACTGTTAAATTTAATTCTGGGGCTTGGTGCACTGTTAATCAGAAGCGTGGGATCAAACGGTTCTTATGTACTACTTATACAGGCCTTTGGTATTTTCTCAATAATCGTCATACTGATGTTATCAGGCAGAACCATTGAATAGGAGGCGAAATGTCAGAAAAAAACGCATCAAAGAAAAGCATCATTTTAGTAATTGATGATGAACCGGATATTGTTATTGTGCTGGGTCAATATCTTGCAAAAGAAGGATTCAAAGTCTTTACTGCACACACCGGCAAACAAGGGATTGAAAAAATCAAAGAAAACGAAATTGACATGGTTCTTCTTGATATTGCCATGCCTGTCATGGATGGTATTGAAACACTTAAAAATATAAAAGAAATAAAACCGGAAATGAACGTAATAATGATAACCGCGTATCATGATGCAGATAAAGTAGTGCAAACTTTCAGGCTGGGCGCTTTTGACTGCATATTTAAGCCCATTGATTTCAAGTATCTCAGGAAAAGCCTGTTTGCAAAACTTTTGGAATAATTATTTATGGAAGTACTCGTACTAAACCGCAATTTTTTTGCTATTCAAATCACCTCCTGGAGACGGGCATTGAGGCTTGTCTGCTTAGACAGAGCCCAGGTAGTGGACCAGGAATACAGAACCTATAATTTTGATGACTGGTGCACATTGTCCCGCGCTGTAAAAGACCATCCCGGAGGGTTTGTAAAAACGCCCAACTTTAATCTTGCTATACCTGAAGTAATAGCTTTGAAATTTTATGATAAAGTCCCCATGCGGGAAATGAAATTCACCAGAAAAAATATTTACGAACATTATGATTATAAATGTTGTTACTGCGGCAAAAAACTGGCCCCGAATGAACTAAATCTGGACCACATTGTACCAAAATCACGAGGCGGTAAAACAGACTGGAAAAACATAGTCACATCCTGTTTTCCCTGCAACCTGAAAAAAGGCAACATGCTGCTTAATGAAGCTAAAATGAAACTACTAATCAAACCCAACCGGCCATCCATAAATCCCGGATTCGGGATTATACTTAAAAGCCCTATCCGCCTAAGAACGTCCTGGCAAAAATTTATTGATAATATTTACTGGAATATTGAATTGGAGAATTAAAAATGAATAAAATTTTGGAAAAAAGAAAATTAGCGCAAGACACTACGCTGATGGTAATTGATACCCAGCCCATTTCCGCAAAAGCCCTCCCGGGCCAGTTTATAATTCTACGCACCCATGACAATGGCGAAAGAATCCCCTTAACCATAGTTAACAGCAATCCGGAAAACAAAACTATAACCATTGTTTTTCAGGAAATCGGAAAAACCACAAAACTTTTAGGCAGGCTTAATACCGGAGAATATATCCATGATTTAGCAGGCCCCCTGGGCCACGCAAGCGAGCTTATAAAATACCCGAACAAAATTGTTGTCATCGGCGGCGGAGTAGGTATAGCTGAACTTCTGCCGGTAACCATAGGTTTAAAAAACGCCGGTAACAGTGTCGCAGGCATTATAGGCGCACGCAACAAGGACTTATTGATATTTGAAGATGAACTAAGAAAAACAGTTGATGAACTGCATGTAGTGACAGATGACGGTTCAAAAGGACAGAAAGGGTTTGTAACGGATGCCCTAAATAATATTATAAATAATGGCGGAACACCTGAAAATATTTCCCTTGTTTATGCAGTCGGGCCGGTTCCCATGATGAGAGCGGTCTCAGTCCTTACCCTCAATTTTAAAATAAAAACAATCGTCAGCCTAAATCCAATTATGATTGACGGCACCGGCATGTGCGGGTCCTGCAGGTGCACCATAAACGGTAAAACAAAATTTGGCTGTGTTGACGGCCCTGAATTTGACGGCCATAGTGTTGACTGGAATGAATTACAGACCCGTCTGGGCCAGTTTAAACCGTTTGAAAAACAATCTCTGGGGACAATATGAAAAATACAGAAAAACAGAAAATGAATGAAGCGCCCGCGCAGGAAAGAATTAACAATTTTTCTGAGGTTGCTTTAGGTTACAATGAAGAACAGGCAAGAATAGAAGCTCAAAGATGCATACAGTGCAAAAAACCGTCCTGCGTAGCAGGCTGCCCTGTTGAAATAAATATCCCTAAATTCATAAAAGAAATAGCATCCGGAGAATACAGCAAATCCATAAGCACACTGAAAGAAAAAAGCAATCTGCCTGCTGTCTGCGGAAGAGTCTGCCCCCAGGAAACTCAGTGTGAATTAAAATGCATACTTAGCAAAAAAGGCAATCCCGTAGCCATAGGCTACCTGGAAAGGTTTGCTGCCGACTATGAAATGAAAAATAAAAAAGACAGTTTGCCGGTTATTTCTGTAAAAAAAACACAGGGCCATAAAGTTGCAATTATCGGATCCGGCCCTGCCGGATTAACCTGCGCAGGAGACCTGGCAAGAGCAGGAGCAAGTGTTACCATTTTTGAAGCCTTGCATAAATCAGGAGGCGTATTAAGCTACGGCATTCCTCCTTTCAGGCTTCCAAGAAATATACTTAACGATGAACTAAACTACATAAAATCCCTTGGGGTAGAAATTCAAAACAACATAATCATAGGAAAAACTTTTTCCATTGAAGACTTATTCGCCGCAGGCTATAAGGCTGTTTTCATCGGTGCCGGCGCAGGATTACCGGTTTTCCCGGGCCTGCCGGGTGAAAATCTCTGCGGTATTTACTCAGCCAATGAGTTTTTAACCAGAATTAACCTTATGTCTGCAGACAAATTCCCTGAATCTGATACACCCCTAAATATCGGCAGCAAAACAGTTGTTATTGGCGGAGGCAACACCGCCATGGACTCCGCCCGCTGTGCCATAAGAATAATCAAAACCCGTTTTCCTGACATAAAGCCGGAAGTAACTATTATTTACCGCAGGACCGAAAGTGAAATGCCGGCAAGAAAAGAAGAAATTGAACACGCAAAACAGGAAGGCATTAACTTTGAATTCCTAACCCAACCGGTTGAATTTATAAATAACGGAGACGGGTTTTTAAGCGCAGTTAAATGTTTAAAATGCGAACTTGGAGCACCGGATTCATCCGGCAGAAGAAAACCCGTCCCCTTAAAAAATTCAGAATTCATCATTGAAACCAATACCGCAGTTCTTGCCCTCGGTTTAAAACCAAACCCTCTTGTGCCGCAATCTTTGAAAGGCCTTAAAACTGATGATGAAGGTAACGTTATTGTGAACCCGGAAACAGCCCAAACAAGTATTGATAACGTATATGCAGGCGGAGATATTATCGGCGGTGAAGGTACAGTGATAGAAGCAATGGGGATGGGTAAAAAAGCCGCAAAATCTATAATAAATGTATATTTAAATACCCATTGACTTAACAATGAATGCATCCTATAACCATATTAGAATGAAAAGCAAACTTTTTGTAAACAGCAAAAAATCACAATTGGGATTCTCCCTTGTTGAAGTAATGGTCATAGTTGTTGTTATGAGCATTTTCTTCGTTACTCTTGGGGGTATTTTCTATTCAATATCAAAAGGATCATTTCTTTCCAAATCAAGAACTATTGCCACAAATCTTGGACAGGAAAAAATAGAATATTTAAAAAACTATAACTATTTCCGGCTTATGGTCACCCCTCAGGAAGATTATACTTTATACGGCCACGATAACACCTATTATCCCCCGGAAACAATGGTTATAGGAGACATTACATTTACTAGAGAAACGTTAGTTAGAAAAGTACGCGAAACAGGCACGGGGTCTGACAGAAAAATTGAAGAAGTCCCGTCTGATTATAACGATATGGGCCTAAAAAAAGTCAGAGTAAACATTTCCTGGATTGAAAATGGTAACCTAAAAAGATATGAATTCTCAAATTTAAGAGAAAACCCAAACAGGCTTCCTTTAAGCGGTAAAATATACGGAACAGTAACATCAACAGGCACACCTTTTTCAATAAACGGAGTTACAGTCCAGGTTATTGAAAACATGAACTATGAAACTGTAACAAACGGCAGCGGTTATTATGAAATAGCAATCGCTACCGGCACCTGGCATACAAAAGCCACTAAATACGGTTACTGGGAAAAGATATCTCCTGATTTAGTGGTAACAGATGGCGGCTCAGTAGAATACTCCCCTCAATTGCAGGGAAGACTATTAGGAAGAGTTACCGGATATGTATGCATGAACACAAACTTAGTTATTGGCCAAGTGGTTGCCAGCACAGTATCCCCCGCAGGTTTTAATCAGGAATTTATTGAACTCTTTAACCCAACAACCTTTCAAATTCAATTTGGTATCGGTATGAATGCCGGATTTTATAAACTTAAATATGCAGAAAGAACAGTCGGAATCCCGGGGCCTAATGATTTTGTACTCCATACAATAGTATTAAATCCATTTTTATACCTGGACCCTGTTGTTCCTTCCTATGGTTATCTTTTAATAGCAAACACCTCGCCTGTAATAATAAACGGCGTTTCAAAAAATGCTGATTTGTTAATGTATGATGACACAGCCGGCGACCCAACTTACCCGGATCCTGCATGGGGGTTTATTGAAGAAAACGAATCCGGAGGTTTATGCCTTACAGATGATTCTGATAATAATGTTGACCGTATTGGCTGGAAAGATAACGGCGGTTTGAACCAGGCTCCGTTAATAGCTACTGAAAGCACTCCATTTGATTTTACAGGAGTATTTTCTCCTAACTATTTAATAAGGCGTTCTCATTCAAAACCTCCTTTAGGCAGCTGGTTTGCAGGAGCACCGGCCACAGACACTGATAACAATGACTATGATTTTGGGTATCAAACAAAAATTACTGCTAGTTATTTTCAAAATTCATCCTCACCTGTATCTATTCCAATTTATGGGAAGCCGGCCGTTGGAGCCGTAGTTACCTGCAATGATGGCCTTTCTTCTTCTGTTATTGCCCAGGGAATAGGAACCCCTGCAAAAGGAGCCTATTACGAAATTATAACCGCAGCAACAGGAACCTGGGTTGTATCAATTTCAAGCGGTAATTATTACATAGAAATATCCAGTGTAACTGTTTTAGAAGGACAAGCAACATCCATTCCCAACGCTTCAACAGACCCCAGCTTTACAGCTACTACAATTCCAAATTACAGGACAGCGCTTCTTAATCAAATAACTTATGAAGGAATAATAGCAGGCAGAGTAGTAAACAACTCAGGAACTGCTCTGCAAAACATTAAAATTGATGCAGGCGGTTATGTTGGATGGACAGATAATAACGGCAGATTCATGGTAAGAGTCACAACCAACACTACTGTTACAATAAACCCTGAAAATTTCAATAAAAATTATACCAGCTATACAACCACATATACAGTTAACGTTACAGTAGGCCAAATAACAAATATTGATGAAGTCACATTGCTTTCCGGAGGACAGATTACCGGGTGGGTTACTTCAAACGGAACCGATAATTTACCTGATATCGCACTGCTTGCTACCTGCGGTTCTTTAAGCTACACAACAGTATCAGAAAGTAACGGACAATTTATTTTAACCGATTTACCCGTAGGAACCTATAATGTAAGCCCCCAGATTGATTCCATGGAATCATCTTCCCCCACCGCTAAATCTGTCGCTGTCGGTCAGGGACAGGTAGTCTGGTCTTCAACATTTGTGATCACCGGTGCTTTTGGTAAATTTGCGGGGACAGTGTACAAAGATACTGAAATAATAAAGACAGGAGTTCTTGTAATTGCTACATTAGAAACAATCAGCTCAGACCCTCCTGATTTTGATTATGACAGAAGAAACGGCACAAACATTTATTATGCGGCAGTCAGCAAAGATGACGGGACCTATGAAATATCAGTCAGAGGAACTGCAACTGTTTATAATATTTACGGCTGGTATACAGAAATATCCGGAGACGGCACATCAACTGTCAAACGCTCAAAAACCGGAACAGCATCCGCGTCAGTAACAACTACTGTAAATTTCGGGCCGGGGAGCGGAAATGATTCCTGGTAAAAAAAGCAGGATAATCGGTTTAACACTTATCGAGCTAATGGTTGTTACCATGATTATCGGCATTATTATGCTCGGTGTGCAGACTTTTTTTGGCAACGGTTTGCGTTTCTTTAAAATTCAGCAGTCAAAAATGGAAACACAAAGAGACGCCAGAAGATGCCTGAGCCTTCTAAACAGAAAACTAAGAGAATCAAAATCCACAACAATAATAGTATCAAGAATAGACAGTACCCAACCCCCATGTTCATCAATATATTTTCAAACTGTTAAAGATGAACAGTTCAGGTTTTTCCAAAGCGGTACAAAACTTTACATGGCCGACTTAAACAGAGGAGCCACCCAGCAAATAGCAGAAAACTTAAGGCATATCACTTACTGTTATCCCATGCTTTCAAATGATAAAATAATTTCTATTTCCATATGCTTTGAAAAATATTCTAAATCTCCTGACGTAAAATCCCTGCAGCTTTCAGTTGAAAAAGTTAGAATAATGAACGACTGAGAAACAGTAGTTAATAGAGGCATCAAAATGCTAAATAAGCTCGTGGATTCGTTAAAAACTAAGTTCAATTACTTAAATCCCAAAACTCATTATCGGTATCTAATACCCAATACCCTTATGCCTAAACCCCGCAATTCTGAGTCCGGGCAGGTTATTGTTATAGTCATTGTCATCATTATGGTTTTCCTAATTCTCATCCCGCTAAACATTGATTTACTTCAACAAGAAAGCACTTTAACAATTAAAGATAAAAACTCTACTTCTGCTTTTCAACTGGCAGAAGCCGGCCTTGACAGAGGTTATTGGAAACTTAAAGAAAACAACAATTACTGGTCAATGATTGGAAACGGATACAGGCTTGCTGGGTATACTTTTGACCTGGCATACTCTGACATTCCCTCAACAGGCCCTGCCTCAGCAGGTTATTATTGCGTAGAAATCACCACACATCCCACAAACAACAGGAAAAGAATAATACGGTCCATAGGTATTGATAAAGACAGAAAAGAAACCCGCGCACTTCAAGCAATTTATGAAGTGCAAGGTATTGATTCTGCAATTTTTTCTGATGCTGGAATAGATGTTGGAGGCAATGTAGAAGTACACTGGGGCCCTGTAAGGTCATACCAAACTATTGATGCAGGAAGCAGAAAATATCCCAGAATGTATTCTAAGCAACTTGTCGTTGATTGGGACGCTTCCTACGGGCCTCCTACCGCAGGAGGAGATGCTGTCGGAGTACCACCGGCACAATGGTTCTGGTGGACGGAATATGATGTACCCTCAAGAGCTCAAATAAATTTCAATGCCTACCGTTCAAGCTCAATTGCTTTAGGCAGATATTCTTATGGTGATAATAATCATACAAACGGCGGAACTATTGAATTTCCAAATATAGCTGAAACAAATGGCTGGACCTACTTTTATGAAAGCACCGGAACCAATCCAACAGGAGAAAATGTTGCTGATGGAACACAGATGTGCCGGGGAAAAGCTATAAAAATGCCCCATGGACATAACGGCAACGTAAGAGTTGCCGGCGGCAGTACTTATATAATTGGTAATGTAATTGTAATGGGTGATATGCAAACCTCCGGCACAGCAGGCGGAGGAAATTATGTTTATACTCTTTCAGAAAGTATTAAAGAAGAAATACCTAAGGAATATGTGGCTATAAATACAAGTGCCGCCAATGAATTCCCCGCTGATGCAGGAACAACCATAAACAACACATTTGAATGGGACAGCTCAGGGCCTTCCCCGTACCCGGTTGATGGGAATCAATACGGAATGAAAAGAGGAGTGACTTTTCGTGGTTTTGTATACGTTAACGGCAATCTTGACAGCCAGGGCAACATTGTTATACACGGGTCAATATTAGTAAAAGGAACTGTTTCCGGGATGGGAACGGTTAAAGTTTTTTATAATGATTCATTAGATGTTGAGACTCTTACCACCAGTTTTTCACGCAAAGAATGGAAAGAATATGTAGCTGTATTTCCTACCGGATTACTTCCTTAATGTTTCAAAAATATTAACAATATTTATCAAGGCGGTTTCTTTGACAATACCGCCTTTTTTTTATAGAATTATTATCGATGAAACATGGTCTATTTATCACTTTTGAGGGGCCGGACGGCTCCGGCAAATCCACTCACGCAGAAAAGCTTAAACAATGGTTCAAAAACAAAGGCTTTTCTGTAATTCTTACCAGAGAACCCGGCGGAACCAGGCTGGCTGAATCTATAAGAAAGCTTCTTTTAAATTCAGAAAATTCGGTTTCCCCCATTACAGAACTTCTGCTTTATGCCGCCAGCCGCGCCCAGCATACCCAGGAACTTATTTTACCGTCGTTAAAACAGGGCAAAATCATTATTAGCGACAGATATTATGATTCCACCGTTGCCTATCAGCATTATGGCAGAGGGCTGGACCTTAAAACAATCAAAGAATTAAATACAATTGCTTCCGGCGGACTGACGCCAGACCTTACAATCCTGATAGATCTGGAAACAAAAAAAAGCCTGGGAAGACTGAAAAATACAAGAAAAAAAGACCGCATAGAAAATGAAAACACAGCTTTTCACAGAAAAATTCGAAACGGTTATCTGGCTTTGGCAAAAAACGAGCCAAGACGCATAAAAATAGTCAAAAGTAACAATGAAATGTCAGCCACTTTTGAAAGTATTCTATCTGTTGTAAAGGATTTCATAAAAAAACAATGAGCTTTTCAAATATAATCGGCCAGGACAAGGCCGTAGCTTTGCTTTTAAAGCAGTTATCCGGCAACCGGACCCCTCACGCTTATCTTTTTTCCGGGCCTTCCGGTGTAGGCAGAAAAAAAGCTGCATTAGAGCTTGCCCGCACGCTTAACTGCACAAATTTGAAAGAAAATTTTCTCAGTTGCAACGAATGTGCTTCCTGCCTGAAAATTGAAAAAGAAATCCACCCGGATATTCATATAATTGACTTCAATTATCAGGCGATGCTATTAGACGAGGCACCGGAGAAACAAGCCCAGCTAAGAATTGACACCATCCGTGAACTCCAGAAAACTATAAACATGAAAACCAACGAAAGCACCTGGAAAGTATTTATTATTGACCCTGCCGAAAAACTTACAGCGGATTCTGCTAACTGCCTTCTAAAAACTCTTGAAGAACCGCCAAAAAACTCACTGCTCGTACTAATTTCTACTGCAAAAGAGCTTTTACCCCAAACCATAGTTTCCAGATGCCAGCACATTAGATTTAACAGGCTCCGCTATGAAAACGTGCTGGAAATTATAAAACGCCGGGAATTTGAAAACTTAAATAACATGGAAGACATTATTACACTTTCAGACGGCTCAGCCGGCAAGGCTATCAACCTTATTAATGATACTGATAAGCTATCTGTTACACTGGCACTGTGGAACGGGCTGAAAAACAAAACCATTCAAACGGAACAACTGTTTGAATTAAGCGAAACTGTATCAAAAGACAGACAGCTTTTAAACGAAATTATAAACGATTTGCTTATTTTATCCAGAACCAGCCTTTTAGAATCCGGAAACACCGAACTGATTGGCTTTATGCTGCAGTGCAAAAAAGCTATCAAGTATAATGTAAATACAAATCTATTAGCAGATATTCTTTTTTTGAAGCTTCAAGATTTTTCAAAAAATAATACTTTGCAATAAAACAATTCAGGGGTACTTATGTCAATTGTTGTTGACTTAATAGTAAGAAGAAAAGAAGACAGTGTATTGGGAGATGTTGGCAAACTAAACCTGTCTGTTGGCGAGAAGGTAATAGTTGATATAGACCAATCCCAGGAAATAGGAACTGTTTCCAGCAAAGAACGGTTCATTGAAAAACACAAGCAGGATGTTTACAGGATTTCCAGAAAATTAACCAAAGAAGACTGTCCCAGAATGCGCGATAATAAACAAAAATGCATTGAAGCCGGGAAAATAATTATTCAGAAAATTGAAGATTACGAACTGGACATGAAACTTACCTGTGTTGAGTTTTCCTTTGACCGTTCCAGGTTGTTTGTTTACTATACAGCAGACAGCCGCATAGATTTCCGCCAACTCATCAAGGACCTGGGCCATCTTTTAAAAACCCGCATCCAAATGGTTCAGATAGGCGTAAGGGATGAAGCTAAAATGCTTGGCGGTTTCGGCCCCTGCGGATGCCAGCTGTGCTGTAAAACATTTCTTAAAACATTCAACTCTGTCACTGTTGAAATGGCAAAAATCCAGGACCCGTCTCTTAATATCGCTAAAATGACGGGTGTCTGCGGCAGGCTTATGTGCTGTCTCGGTTATGAAGATGCTTTTTATTCGGAACAGGCCAAAAAACTTCCCAAGCAAGGCAGCAGAATCAGCGTTGCTGACGGCCAGGGCATAGTTACACATGTGAATTATATTAAAGACGAAGTGACCGTAGAACTGCCTGATAAGCAGTATAAAAAATACAAATCAACCCAAATTAACTCAGTAATAAGCACGCCAAGCGAAGAAAGACAGAATAACGCCCAAAACCAGCAGAAGAATAACAGCAATCAGCCTAATAATAATCAAAAACCAAGCAATCCAAATGGCGGTCAAAGAAACAATAATCAAAATAACAATCAAAAAAATAATAACCAAAACAATAATCAGCGAAACAATAACCATCAGAACAGAAAATTTTTTAACAAGCCTAAATAAAAATCAGGATTACAGCAAATGAAAGACAGTTATTATATAACTACTCCTATATATTATGCCAATGACGTATTGCATATTGGCCATACCTATACAACCGTAGCAGCTGACATAATCACCCGGTGGAAAAAAAATTCGGTAAACAACGTTTTTTTCCTCACGGGTTCCGATGAACACGGCAGTAAAATCTGTGAGGCGGCCAAAGAAAAAAACAAAGAACCTCTTGCATACTGCAATGAAATAGTAGATTCTTTTAAAAATACCTGGCAACAGCTCAACATTGAATATACTTCTTTCATCAGGACCACGGATACAGTTCATATACTAACCGTAGAAAAATTCATCCAGGCCCTTTATGACAACGGGGACATTTATAAATCCAATTACGAAGGCCTTTACTGTGTACCCTGCGAAAAATTTCTTTCCCCTACAGAATTAGTAAATGATTTATGTCCTGACCATAATACAAAACCCGTAAAACAATGCGAAGAAAACTATTTTTTCCGTTTAAGCAAATACCGGGACCAACTGATAGAACTGATTACCAATAAAAATCACCTCCAACATTTTGATATACTGCCCGAACAAAGAAGAAACGAGGTATTGGGCAAGCTGAAACTGGGACTGGATGATATAAGCATCTCCAGAACTAATCTCCCCTGGGCTATCCCGCTTCCTTTTGATAAATCACAGACAATCTATGTATGGATAGATGCTCTATTAAACTATATTTCTGCCATTGGCTATGCAGATGACAGCGAGAAAACACAATTCAAAAAGTTCTGGCCTGCGGATGTGCACCTGCTGGCAAAAGATATACTTTGGTTTCATTCGGTTATCTGGCCTGCCATGCTTCTGGCGCTGAAACTGCCGCTTCCGGCAAAGGTGTTTTCTCACGGTTTCTTCACAGTAGAAGGCCAGAAAATGTCAAAAACCATTGGCAATGTACTGCACGCGGAAGACTTAGTAAAGATTTACGGTGTTGATGCTACGCGCTTTCTTCTTTTAACTGCCTTTCCTTTCGGCAGTGACGGAGATATCAGCCTGGCATTATTTAAAGAAAAATATAACGCGCATCTGGCAAATAATATTGGAAACTTTGTTTCCCGCGTTACTAATATGGCGCAAAAGTACTTTAACGGAAAAGTTACAATACCCGAAAACTGGCCGGATCCGGAAATAACCGAAATTCTTAAAATACTGGAACCGGCAGATACACACATAAGCAATGTCAGGGTAGATTCTTTTATTGAAATCATGATTTCACTTTCATCTTGGGGTAACCTTTACATAGACAAAAACGCACCCTGGCAATTGGCAAAAACAGATATGAAAGCACTTGAAAAAGTGCTCTATAACGCTCTCATAATAATAAAATATATTGCTGTTTTAAGCAGTGCCGTTATGCCTGAATCAGCAGTAAAAATATGGAAAACAATTGATGAGAAACAGGATATTCAGGAATGTGCCCGAAACCTGGCAAAGCTTTCCCCTTTAACAGGAAGCAATGTAAATAAACCTGAAATATTATTTCCTAAAATATTATGATAGTATATCCTTACAAAGACAACATCTACCTTAATATCACCAATAAATGCAGCATGAGCTGTTCTTACTGCATAAGATACAAATGGGACTGGCAGTACAGGGGCCATGACCTGAAGCTTGCCAAAGACCCCTCTTTTCCAGAAGTAATAAGTGAATTTGAAAAGTTTATATCAGCATACAAACCGGGACAGGTTATAAACGAAGTTGTATTCTGCGGTTATGGCGAACCGTTAATGCGTTTTGAAGTTTTCAAGAAAACAGCTGCATACCTGAAATCAAAAAACTTCACAGTCCGGCTTAACACAAACGGGCATGGCAACCTGATAAACAAGAAAAACATCTGCCCGGAACTTAAAAAACTTGTTGATGCGGTGTGTATAAGTTTAAATGGAGAAACCCGGGAAACATATTTAAAACTTAATAAACCCCGCTATGGTATAAAATCTTTTGATGCAGTAATTGATTTTGCTAAAAAGTGTAAAAAGTACGTAAAAAATGTATGTCTGACATCATTAGCAATTGAAGATATAGACATAAAAGCCTGTAGAAAAATAGCCAAAAAAGCAGGAGTTAAGTTTGCCGTTAGGCCTTATCTGGATTAATTCTAATTAATTGTTTTAGGAGGATAAATCATGGTAGAAAAAATTCTTGTAATTGAAGATGAAGAAGAAACCCAGGAGTATCTGAAGCTTGGTCTTGAACTTGAAAAATATTCAGTAATCACCGCCTTAAACGGCACCACCGGATTGTCTCTTGCCAAACACGAAGCGCCTAATTTAATTATTTTGGACCTTGGGCTTCCGGACGTTGACGGAATAGATGTCTGCAAAGAACTCAAACAGGCCGCTGCCACAAAAACAATACCGGTCGTTATACTTACTGCCCGCGCCAGAACCAATGACAAGGTGACCGGGCTGGATGCCGGCGCCGATGATTACATTATTAAACCTTTTGAAATCAAAGAACTGGTGGCCAGAATGAAAGCATTATTCAGAAGAATGGAGTTTTATGCCCCCCAGCCTGATGAAGTAATCACAAAAGGCGGAATAACTATTGACGTTGGCAAACATAAGGTAACTGTAAATTTCAAGGCAGACATTGATTTATCTCCTAAGGAATTTCAGCTTTTATACCTGCTGATGAAAAACAGCGAAAAAACACTTGAAAGAAACTATCTTTTAAAATCACTATGGGGTTATTCCGACAATGTGGAATCCAGGACTGTTGACGTGCATATACAGAGATTAAGAAAAAAACTTACCGAACAGGTTGGTAAGTTTGACGATCATCTAAACAAACGCATTATCACTATGGAAGGTTTTGGTTATAAATTTGTTGAATAGCTTTTTTTTCTGGATGTAACTATGAAAAACAAACTTTATTTCTACAGACTGATTATAGCAGTATCCTTTTGTTTCATTGTTTATTTACTTTTTGTAGGAATCAAAAACAACAAAATCGGCTTTTTCTATAATGCCCAGTATGCATCTAACATAGAACCGCTCAAAGACAGTGAGATTGGAAACGATGTATTAAACCTGCAGGAAACCTTTGTAACGGTTGCTAAAAGAATAAAACCCGCCGTTGTTAACATCTCTACAGTTCAAATGCTTGATTACCCGCAGTATGACTTCTATTTTGGCGACCCGCTAGAAGAATTTTTCGGTGATTTTTTTGGTGATGAAAAACCCAGAAAGAAACAACGCAAATATAAAGCCGAAGGCGGCGGTACTGGCGTAATAATTGATCCTGACGGTTATGTACTTACCAATGAACATGTCATTCACGGAGCAGACGAAATAAAGGTTACAGCTGTTATAGACAACAATGAAAAAACTTTTACCGGCAAAGTTATAGGAAAAGATTCCAGGACAGATTTAGCCATAGTAAAAATTAACTCTTCTTCCAGATTGCCTGCTGCACCTCTTGGAGATTCCGGCAAAATACGCGTAGGTGAGTGGGTTATTGCTATAGGCTCTCCATTCGGGCTTGAACAAACAGTTACCAGCGGTATTATTTCTGCTTTAAGGCAATCTATAAGAATTGAAGATAAAGAATACAGGGATTTCATACAGACTGATGCGGCAATTAACCGCGGAAATTCCGGAGGGCCTCTATGCAATATAAGAGGCGAAATAATCGGAATTAATACTGCAATTTATGCTCCTACGGGTGTTTTTTCAGGAATCGGGTTTGCTATTCCTATTAACAGAGCCAAAGAAATTCTTGATGACCTTATACATAAAGGAAAAGTTGTACGCGGCTGGCTGGGTGTTGAAATAATACCCGTTGACCCGGCTATAAAAAAACAGTTCAACCTTAAAAACATGGAAGGAGCACTTGTAAATAATGTATTGCGCAATTCTCCCGCACAGAAAGCCGGCGTTAAAAGAGGAGACTGCATCATAGAGTTTAATAAAAGAAAAATAGTTAAACCTGCTGATTTACAAGCCTCTGTTTCCGAAACCAATCCAAAAAAAACCGTACCGGTTAAAATTATCAGAAACGGAAATGAGCTGAATCTGGAACTCACAATCGGAGAAATGCCTGATGAGGCAGGAGATGAGACTTCAATCAAGCAGGATTCACCGGAAGCGGCCGGCGTCACCTGGCTTGGCATAACGGTAAATAAATTATCGGGCAGCTTAATGCAGAAATATAAAATACCGGAAGATGAAACAGGCGTTGTAGTTACCGGCATTGACTCTAAAGGCCGCGGATATGATATTGGAATAAATGAAGGCGATTTGATAAAATCAATAAACAATATTGAAACAAAAACCATTGAAACCTTTAACAAGGCAACCAAAAAAGTAAATCTTTCTGACGGCATTGTGTTTGATATAGTAAGAAACGGCAAACCGGTTTACTTATCGTATTCCGGCAAATAATCTTTTTATGCTGGGTTATACTTATGAAAAAAATAGTTGTAGCTGATGATGACAGGTCTATTGTCAAAATTCTTTCAGCTCTTTTGAAGCATGAAAATTATCAGGTAAAAACCGCTCCGGAAGGCGCGTCTGCCCTTAAATATATTAAAGAATTTAAGCCGGATCTGGTAATACTTGATATAATGATGCCGATTATTGACGGTTATCACATATGTAAAATCCTTTCTGAAGACACACAATATGAACCGGTACCGAAAATAATTGTACTTACTGCCAGAAAAGAAGAATGGGACAGAAGAATCAGCAGTTTTGCCGGAGCTGATGCGTTTATTCAGAAACCTTTTAATACTACAGATGTATTATCAAAAATTAAGGAGTTAATAGGTTAACTATGACAAAAATTCTTATAGCAGATGATGATACGGAGATACAGGAACTATTAAACTTTACGCTGGAAAATGAGGGGTACAATGTAGTTATATGTTCTGACGGCGAAGAAGCAGAAAGAAGAGCTTATGCAGAAAAACCCGATCTTATTGTCCTTGACGTGATGATGCCCAAAATGACCGGTTATGAAGTCTGTGAAAAACTCCGCGAAGATCCCCGCACAGCACTTACACCCATTATCATGCTTACATCCCTCTCTCAGACCAAGGACAAGATAACAGGTATAAAGCTGGGCGCAGATGAATACCTTAACAAACCCTTTGAACCTTTTGAACTGGCTGCCCGCATTGAAGGCCTTTTAAAAAGGGTTAAAGCAGAAATTTCAGCAAACCCTGTCACAAATCTTTCGGGTTCCACACAGATAGAGATGGAAATAAAAAAACTGCTTTCTGCCGGTAAGAACTTCAGCCTTTTTTATATTGACATTGATAACTTTAAACCGTTTAACGAAAAATACGGGTTTGATGCAGGCGATGTTTTCTTAAAAAAGTTCGCAGAAGTTCTCCGTAACATCGTTTCTGTTTCCAGGGAAAAGTTTTTTCTGGGCCATTTAACTGCTGATGACTTTGTAATTGTTACCGTTAATGAAGATATTGAAGCCATTGCAAATAATATTTTGCATGCTTTTAACACTCTTCCTGTTCTTCAGTATGATGAAAATACTATTCAAAAAGGCTACATGCTTTCTATTGACAAAGAAGGCAAAGAAATAAAAGCGCCTCTTATGACCGCTTCTATAGGCATTGCACAAGTTTCTTCTGGAAACCTAAAGCACTTTTTACAGGTAATTGAGAAAGCCAAGGATTTGTGCAGAGATGCTAAAAATACCGGCGGGAACAAATATATATTCGGATAATCACACCACGAAATTTCTCCGCAATTCAAAATCAACGCTTTACTATCGCCACAAGCACGCTTAGGATAACAATAATAGACATTAAAGACATAGCCAGATTTACAGTTTTGTTTGATGCTGACTCTCTTTGCATGCCCGCCAATTTAGGCCTTTTTGAATTACTGAAAACAGTAGTTTTATAGACAATTTTTTCTATTCTGGTGAGATTTCCTGCCTTGTCTTTTACATTAATAACAATTATATTTCTGCCTTGTCTTGCCGTAACAGCTGTTACAAAACCGCCGTTTTCAACTATCTGCACCACCCGGTCATTAACCTGCAGGTAACTACCCGGCTCCGTTTTACCTTCAACATAAATAAAATCATCAGGAGTCTGCTCTTCATCAGCGGGCTTAGTTACTTCCAGCACAGGGGCCGTGTTATCAATAGAAAATACCTTAGGCTGAGAAAACCTGCTTTCAAAATCCAGATCATCTATATAACTTACTCTGTAATAATACTTTCCGTCTACCAGTTTCATTTGCGAAAAATCAAAATTCATTTTATCTTTAATTTCGCTTATTTCATTTACAATTATAGTCTTAAACTCATAATCTTTGGCTATCTGAAGATGATATTTTTTTATTCCGGCTGAAAGTATTTTGGACTGGTCATCCTTGCCTTTTTTTGTGTCCGGAGTTTTTAAATTAAAGTTTAAAGAATCTTTGGCAAAATTTTCATCTAAATCTGTTTTCTTTCCTGTTCCTAGATTAAATTCCGGCAATGGTGGAAGCTGTCTGGGCAAAGACGGCGGAGCCATATACTTAATTTCTGTCCCAAAACCCTTGGTCAGCGTAACGGTTTTATCCTGGGCAGTTACATCAACTACACCTTCATAAACTTCAACTAATGTGGTTTTATCCGGTTTTACTCTTGTTTTAAAGTCTGCCTCTTTTGACCTCGGCTGAATTTTCGGGTCAATGACAATGCTTTCTGATAATACTCTGGCACGCGAAGCTCTTACGGCGCCGCTGAATATTTCCACTTCTTCCCTTTTCTTTTCAGGCCTCAAAATAATGAATGAATTTTCATCAACACGTATAATTTCCCCGGTTAAAAACTTTACATTTGCTTCAGAATTACTCATAGTTCTTATGCCGTCGTCATTAAACAGCTCCATATTTAAACGGGCAGGATCCCAGTTTACATTATCTCTTTTTCTGAATTTTACGTCATTTGTCATATAAATCAGTGTAGCAGGTCTTAAAGATTCTTTTACCAATATTATAGGAATTCTTAATACCATGCCCGGTAAAATTACGTTCGGGTCACTGGAAGCAATTTTGTTATACTTCAATATTTCCGGCCAGGCCTGAGGGTCTTTCAAATAAAAGTTGGCAACACTCCACATGGTATCGCCATCTTTTACTTTAACTTCCTGAAAAACTACTTCCTTTGTAGCTTCCTGTGCATAAACCTGGAAAACACCAAAAGCTGTAGTATGTATCATAATTATTAGAAGTAAGACTTTTTTCATCATATATCCGTCACATTACTGCTGGTAAGATTTTTTGGAATATAGAAGTTAAATGCTGACCCTTCTTTAAGTTTTGATTCAACCCAGATTTTACCTTTGTGGGATTCTACAATATACCTGCATATGGTTAGCCCCAGCCCGGTACCACCCTTCTTTTGGCCCGTAACCTGCTGGAATTTATCAAATATTTTATCAATATAATCCATGGGGATACCTTCACCCGTATCTTTGACCTGGTATTCAAATTTGTCGGGATGATCGGTTATAGTTATGGTTATGCTTCCTTTTTCCGGGGTAAATTTCAGCGCGTTGCCTACAAGATTATTTATTACTCTTTCAATAAGCTGCGGATCTGCATTTAATACCGTAGGAAATGTAATTTCCGGGATTATCATGTTTATTTCTTTTTTCTGGATCTGCGGCTGGAGAAGTTCTACTACCCTACGTGTTAAATCAAGCAGTTGTGTTTCTCCTAACTGAAGCGACATTCTGCCTGATTCCAGTTTTGCCAGGTCAAGAATATCATTGATAAGAGACATCAGCCTGAGGGAGGCCCTGTCCATAATTTCAACCATTTTCTTCTGCTGTTCGTTAAGCGGCCCGCCAATGCCGTCGCTGAGGAATTTCAGGAAACCTCTTATGGAGGTCATGGGGTTTCTCAGGTCATGCGTAATAGAATGCATGAAATCATCTTTCATTCTGTCTATTTCTTTTTCAAGAGTTATATCTCTTACTACTGTTACAACTCCCAACTGTTCACCTTTTACCGTAGTTACAGGTTTTGTGGTTGTTTTAAAGAAACGCATAAGGTTGGAAGTAGATAAATCGATTTCCTTTGAAATAATGGTATCTTCCTCTTCATACTTTTTAATTACTTCTGAAAATACGCCGGCCAGAGACTCTTCTTTCAGCAGGCTCCATAGAACTTTGCCTTCAATATTCTGGTCTTCTATGGAAAGCATGTTTCTGGCCTGCTTGTTTGCCAGCAGGATTTTGCCTTCAAAATCCGTCATTATTATGCCGTCGGCAATAGAAAATATTACGGCTTCTGTCTTGGTTTTTTCCGCTACAATTTTATCAACCTGCATTTCATCATATCTTTTTAACTCGTCAGTCATGACATTAAATGTTGAAATGAGGTCGTTTATTTCATCATTGGTTTTAATATTAACTCTTTGGGAAAAATCCTGTTTGGCTATCCTGCTGGCCACTTTGGTAAGAGCTAATATGGGTTTTGTCATGCTTCTTGAAATCACAATAGCTATCAGAATGCTCAGTAACACGCTTCCGATTATCATTAAAAACGCCTGGCGCTGCATTCTGTAACTTGAATAGTAGGCTTCATTTTTCTGTTGTTCCACAATTACAGACCATTTGAAATCCTTAATGGGTGCATAAGCGCCTATCATAACCTGTTTTGTAAGAGGGTTATAATATTCACTGGAACCGATGGATACAGCATTCATGGCCTGGCTAATTATGGATATGGAAGTCTGAGGTTTAAGGACTAATTCTTTGTCTTTATGTGCTATAATTTGCCCTTTTGCATTTATCAGAAATGCATAACCGGTTTTTCCAAGCCTTAACTCAATCAGCTCGTTCCACAGTTCCTCAAAACTTACTATCATGAGCACGGTAATGTTTTTTCCAATATCAAAATACATGTTTACAAACGGTTTATTATCTATGAAATATATGGCGCTTATTGCCTTTGCAAGTTTTTGCTCCTTTAGCAGTTTAAATGTTTCATCATCTTTTAATGAAAGAAGCTTTGCATCCTTATCAATAAGGAGATTAAAAACCTTTACTTTTTCGGCACCAGTTTTATCCAGCAAAGATATGGATGAAATACTTTTATTTGAATCTATAATGGTTTTCAGTATTACATCCCTGAGCTGGTAATCATTGACGGCAAGAATCTGGGTGACGTACGGGATTTCATTCTGGATAATTGAAAGGCGGTAATTTACTTTTTCTGCAAAGGAACCTGCAAGCTGGGTATGCAATTCAAGCATTGAGGTTTGAAGGGCATCTTTGTTTATGTTAATAGTCCTGATGCCTACCACAACGAGAGGGCCTACGCTAAGGATTATTAAAACAGCAAAGAATTTAATAAAAAGTGGTATTTTAATATCTTTCATTAGCTACATTATATTTGAACTTTTAATTAAAATCAAATCTCATACTAATAATTTTAATTATATTCCATATTTTCCTGTTGTTACCTGATGTTTACTTCAATGTTTATTTGAATTTAGCCTCCTTATTTTGTATTTAATATGAAGATGAAAAAACAAAAAAATAAACTGCATATTCAGAAAACAACACCACAAGAACCTGCAAAACTGCCGTTTTCAGATTATATTCCGGCAGTAGTACTCGCTCTTACCTTAGTTCTAGCGCCCATCCTGCCCGATGTCCAGATTACCCGGCCCAAATTAATGGTAATTGAGCTGGGTATATTTACCGCCATTCTTGTTTTTATTATTAAAATCTTAAATTCAGGAACAATCCGCATACGGCTTAACCCTCTTAATGTCCCCATTCTGATGTACATAATTTATATCTTTACCTGTTATATGTTCAGCGATAATAAATCAGTGGCATTCAACGAATTTAAAAGAATGCTTCTTTGTTCCTCTATATTTTTTCTATCCGCAAACATTATCAGTCCCGACGAATCTCTTTGCCGCAAACAAAGAAACCTGGTTTTGGCCGGTTTATTAATAGGGTCTTCCATAGCGGTGATTTATGGAATTATGCAGCATTTCGGAAACATAAGATTTTTCGGAGTTGTTTTTAGCGTCCCGCAAATGGGACGCTGCGCATCAACTTTTGGAAACCCTATTTTTTTTGCTGCACACCTGATTATATTTATTCCTATTGTATCAGGATTGCTTTTAAACTCTTTTAGAAAAGACCTGAAATCCAGTTTTAGCTTTAATAGCTACCGCTTTTTTTTGATAATAATTATTTTCTCGGCTTTAATTGCGCTTTACTACACGCAGACAAGAGCGGCCTGGATTGCCTTTGCATTCTCAGCGGTACTTTTCGGCATAATCAATATAAAATCAAAGAAACTCAAACTTACTTTTCTCATAATTGCCGGTATTTCCATAGCCGGGTTTACCTTACTTACCTGGCAGGTATGGCTCAGGCACCAGGCCCATCCCTTAATATGGAAAGACACCCTGCGTTTATGGCTTAGCAGCCCCTTATTCGGCACCGGGCCTGGTACTTTCCATATTAATTTTCCTGCCTTTGCCTCTCCGGAACTGCTAAAAATCTGGCCCCAGTCGCAGCAAATAATAAACGATGCCCATAATGAGTATGTTCAGATACTCGCGGAAACCGGCATTATCGGCTTTGCGATTTTTTTTGCCATAATATTTTTCTTTTTCAAATACGGCTTTGATGTTTACAAACAGAAACCCCGGAATAAATATATGCTTTCAGGGCTTTTATGCAGTGCGGCAGCAATCCTGGCACAGAATGTTTTCTCTGTTGATATGCGCTTCATAATTTCTGCTTTTTACCTTTTTCTGGTAATCGGCCTACTCTGTTCTTTCGGCAACACTTTTTTCACTTATAATTTTCAATTAAAAAAAGTCTATTCTCTAATTATTACTGTAATAATTCTGGCTGTTTTCGGAGTTATCGGTATTGAAAAAAATAACCGGATCCATATTTGTTCCTTTATTCACTATGATTATAAAGAAAATAAATTAAACTTTAAACCTTTGTTTGAAGGAGCCGGACTGCTGCCCCAAATCCTTAAACCCTATCTTGTCCAACAGTCATTGAACGAAAAACCTGATTTTTTTGACGAAAAAATACTTGAGCCTGTAAAAACCATAGAAGGGCTTGAAAAAATTTCTGAGCAACACCCCGGCGAACCGAAGGTTTATGAAAAACTCGGCTGGGCTTACTCAAAAGAAAGAATGTTCGGTAAAGCCATAGAAAACTATGAAAAAGCAATAAAACTCAATCCATCAAATCCCGGCCCTTATAACAATATCGGCAACATTTATTTTCTTTCCCAAAACAGGCTCAAAGCTATTGAATATTATCAGCGATCCCTTTCTGTAAACCCTGCCCAAATTGACGCCCACAGCAATATCGGTATTCTTTATTATTACGAAGGAAAACTTAAGGATGCCGCGGAACATTTCAACATTGTGCTGAAAACCAATCCCAATGACGAAAAAGCTATTTATTACCTTAAAAGAATGAGAGAATGAAAATGAACTGTAAACATTTCGGTATTTGCGGCGGCTGCTCGCACCTGGATATTCCCTACGGAGACCAATTAAGAACCAAGCAGAAGCTGGTTCACGATTCCTTTCATTTTCTATGCGATAATTCAAACGTTATCAGACAGATAGCCCCCTGCCCGGTTGATGCTTACTACAGAAACAAAATGGAATTTGTTTTTGATGATGAATCCGGAGCTTTTGCCCTGGGACTGCACCAGAAAGCCAGGTATAATAAAATTGTAGATATTAAGGAATGTTCTGCTTTCTCAGAAAACACCGGGAAAATACTTGATACGGCACGCCAGTGGGCAATGGACAACAGAATTCCTATTTTCAGCATAAAAAAACAAACAGGGATACTGCGCTATCTTGTGTTAAGAGAAACAAAAAAAACCAAACAACTCATGTGTAACCTCATAGTTTCTGTATCACCCTATGTCTTTGAATATGAATTCAAAAAACTTGCACTTAATCTTGCAGAAAGGCTTAAAAAAGCAAATGTTAGCCTGGCTTGCATGACCGTTGGGTTAAGCAACAGCAAGTCTGATGTGGCACTGGCAGACCAGAACTATCTGATCTACGGCAATGACTCTATAGATGAAAAAATAGGAAAACTGACTTATAAGATTTTTCCCTACACCTTTTTCCAGACCAATAGTTATGTCTGCGAAGAACTGTATAATACTCTCAGGGAACTCTCTGGCCACTCGGAAGAGACCACCGCATTTGACCTTTTCTGCGGATCCGGAGGGATTGCACTTTACGTATCAAAAGTTTTTGAAAAAATTATTGGGATAGAATTAAACCCAAAATCTATTGAGAATGCCGCCTTAAACGCAAATTTGAACTCAATAAAGAACTGTGAATTTGTCTGCGACCGGGTAGAAAATTACCTTAGTAAGTTTGATTTTTCAAAGTTTAAAGTCAAGCTTTCAACGGTCATCATAGACCCCCCACGGGCGGGTTTGCAAAAGAAATCCGTACAGGCTGTTATTGATCTTAACCCGTCATCGATAATCTATGTTTCCTGCAAACCGGAATCCATACTCAATGATTTGCAAAACCTCCTCCAATATTATAAAATAACATTTGTACAACCGTTTGACATGTTCCCTCATACACCACATCTTGAAATCGCAGTAAAATTAGTCCATAAGTGAAGCACTGTAGCAACCGCTTCAGCTTCGGCAAAACCCGCCGAAGCACATCCCCCAACGCTAACCGCTTCTGCAATATTCACAGCTTTTTGTCGTATTGCATAAGCAGCTCTAGGGGATACCCTAAAACGCATTCATCCCGAGTAGAACTCGGGCATTCTGCGAAGGCGGGTAAAAATGATAAATCTTACAAGTGACCTTAATGAACAACAAAGAGAAGCTGTATTGCATACAGAAGGCCCTCTTTTGGTTCTGGCAGGTGCCGGTACCGGCAAAACCAGGGTCATAACTTACCGTATAGCGCATTTACTAAATAATGCTGTTCCCCCTTTCAATATTCTTGCCATTACTTTTACCAATAAAGCCGCCGGAGAAATGAAAAACCGGGTTATTAACCTGGCCCAGGATAAAGGCGCCTATGTCTGGATATCTACATTCCATTCTTTTGCCGCCAGGGTCTTAAGGTCTGAAGCCGGTTACATTAAACTTAATAAAAATTTTGTAATTTATGATGAAACAGACCAGAGAAACCTTGTTAAGCAATGCATGAAGGAACTTAATATAGATGAAAAACATTACAAACCGGCAGTTATACAGAATGCTATTTCCAGAGCCAAGGATGACCTTATAGACGCCGTCTCCTACGGCATCTACGCTCTGGCGGAAAATGACAAATTAAGACAGGTCGTATCGAATGTTTATACTTTATACCAGAAAAAACTTAACAGCTGCGACGCTCTTGATTTCGGTGACCTGCTCTTAAGGCTTATGGATACTTTTTACAATTATCCCGAGCTGAAGGAAAAATACCAGTCCCGGTTTAAATATATCCTGGTTGATGAATACCAGGATACTAATAAAGCCCAGTATATGCTGGTTAAAAACCTTGCCTGCAAACACAGAAACCTCTGCGTAGTTGGCGATGATGACCAGGCCATTTATTCCTGGCGCGGAGCTAATGTAAGAAATATTCTTGATTTCGAAAAGGATTATCCTGAAGTTAAAATAATAAAACTTGAACAAAACTACCGGTCAACAAAAAACATCCTTGATTGTGCCTGGAACGTTATTAAAAACAATCCCAGCCGGAAAGAAAAGCGCCTATGGACCCAAAAGGCAGCCGAAACCAATGTAACAGCCGTTGATTTTAGTGATGAGGTTTCGGAAGCTAAATCCATTGCCCGGCAGATAAAAGAAATGCATGAAAACGACAATGTTGCTTATAAAAACTTTGCAGTTTTCTACAGAACCAATGCCCAGAGCCGTGTTTTTGAAGATGCTTTCAGAATAGAAAGAATTTCCTACAATATAGTAGGAACCCTGAAGTTTTATGAACGCAAGGAAATAAAAGACATCATCTCCTATCTTAGAGTCATTGTAAATCCTAACGACAACTTAAGTTTAAAACGCATCATCAATGTCCCGCACAGAAATATCGGTGAAACAACCGTAAAAATGCTGGAAGAATATGCGGCAAAAAATAACATATCGCTCTGGGAAACCCTGCAACAGTCTAACAAAATAGACATAATGCCCAAAACTGCAAGAAATGTGGAAGAATTTAAGAATCTCATCAACCATTTCAGGCAGTTAAAAGAACAGTCCAACGGTATTGACCTGACTAACGCAGTTATAAATGAGTCGGGCTATCTTGATGACCTGAAACTTGAAGACTCTATACAATCCAAGGAAAGAATAGGAAACTTGATGGAATTTATTTCCGCCATACAGGAATACAGCGAAACCACAAACAAAACAGATATTGAAGAATTTCTTGCCAGTATTACTTTGATGAGCGAAATTGATACTTTTGATAAAACCAGCAACGCGGACAACGTCACGCTTATGACGCTTCATTTAGCCAAAGGCCTTGAGTTTGACACAGTTTTTGTTACCGGGCTTGAAGAAGGGCTTTTTCCTATTGCCTCATCCCTTATGGAAGATAATATTGATGAAGAAAGGCGTTTATGCTATGTAGGCATGACAAGAGCAAGAAATAATTTGTTTTTAACCTACGCCCAGGCAAGGCGTTTATTCGGCCAGATAAGGTTCAATGCACCTTCAAGGTTTATACAGGAGGCTCAGTTAAACACTGAAATGAAAAGTATAAATAAAATCGCAGACACACCAAGGCACCACTCGGCAGGACACCCTAAAACAGGGTTTAGAAGAGGCCAGAAAGTAAAACATCCGGAATTCGGCAGCGGCAGGATTGTAAACATCAGCGGAAAAGAAGAAGAAATGAAAGTTACTGTTTTATTTGAAAACGGCAACATGAAAAAACTTCTTGTAAAATATGCTAACCTGAATTCCAACTAAAGTATTTGATTAAACTCTGATCTTCAACTCTTGCCTTTTTCAGGCATTTTTAATCATAATGTCGCCGATAATATTGGCAGACTCATCGCCTCTGTCTGCGGCATTGGAAAGATGCCTGTACAACTCTCTGGTTTTAAGTATTTTTATAACATCCGTAGTTTTAAAAAGTTCAAGCAGGGCTTCTCTGTATTTTCTTTCTACAGAATTTTCAATTTTTTTTGCCCTTATTATATGTTCTGAACATACACCGTGATGTGACTTAAAAGTGCCTAAAGCAGCTGTTATCTCCCTGCTGGCATCAAGCAGCAGTTTTGAAATCGCAATAAAGTACTCATTTGTTTCTACCTCAAACAAAAGCATTTCTTCTACTGTAGATTTGGCATAATCTATCATGTCGTCAATTGTCCTTGAAAGAGAAAAAATGTCTTCCCTGTCTATAGGCGTGACAAAAGACCTGTTAAGCTCATCAATAAGTATCCTTCGCAATTCATCAGCCTCTTCTTCTATCTGATAAATTTTTTGACCGGTTTCCTTTGTAGGGTTTTGCATGAACTCATTTAAAAGGCTTAACCCTTCCTGTACTTTCTGCGACTGTGAAATAATCATACCAATAAAATCAAACCTTTTTCTTTTCCAAAACAACATAAATTATCCTCCGGTGTTATATAGATAGCATTTTCTTTAACAATAAATGTATTAAACCTGAAACCACTGCAGCCAAAGGCATGGTAATAACCCACACAAATACAATTTCAATTATTTTATCCCATTTTACATATTTTGCTTTTTCTGCAGAGCCCGTACCCATAATAGCCGATGAAATAATATGTGTTGATGACACCGGGTATCCAAATACCGTAGAAAAATACAGGACTATACTTCCTGAAAACTGCGCTGCAAAACCGTTTATCTGCCTGATTTTGTATATTCCTGCACCCACTGTTTTAATAACATGTTCCCCGCCGAATAATATGCCGAAAGACATAAAAACAGCTACGGGTATTTTTACCCATAACGATACAGTACCCGCAGCGGCATTACCCGTTGCCAGAAGTGAAAGCATTATTATACCCACGGTTTTCTGCGTATCATTGGCCCCGTGCGAAAATGCCATAAGCATAGAAAACAATATCTGCAGAACTTTGAATACCTTTTTAATCCGCGGGGTACTGCCTTCGACAAGGAAATAAGTAATTTTTGTTACCAGAAAACCTATTAACAGGCCAATAAACGGGGTTGCTATCATTATTAAAATTAATTTTAGAATTCCATACCATTTTATGGAATGAACGCCATAGCCGATATACATACTTCCTGTAAGCGCGCCTATAAGCGAATGTGACGCGGAAACAGGAAACCCAAGCCTGGTACAAAATATATTCCATAAAGCTGCTCCTAATAAGGATGCAAAAATCATAGTCACTCCGGCACTTTGGCTGCTTTGCAAAACCATGGGGTCTATGACTCCGGTAATCATGGTTTTTGCAACTCCTGTACCAAGAAAAACAGCGCCAAAAAATTCACATATTGCCGCCAGCACAACAGCTTTTCTAAGAGATAATGACTGAGTAGATACAATGGTAGCTACAATGTCTGCGGAATTGTTATAACCGTTTGAAAATATAAATATCAGTGCAGTTATAAAAACGAATAATGTAAGAATAAATGATAAATCCATTTTTTACAGCCACCTGGCCTTCACGTATTCACAAAAAGGTTTCACTACTTTTTCTGGTGTTAATGTTTCAATATATAATGTATAGCCTTTTTCACCAATTTTATTTCTTAGCTCCGGGCTGTTTTTTAGGTACATTATTTCGTAAGCCAGTGATTCATCATTTGCTATTTCGCAAAATACTGCTGTTTCACCGTTTTTAAGTACTTCTGCAGCGGCACGTGTTTCTGCGGTAATAACCGGTTTTTTCATAGCCAGCGCCTGGTAAACTTTATGAGGCAGCACGTTTCTTGCTTTATCCGAATTATTAAATATGCCTAAACAAATATCTGATTTAGCAATCAATCCTGGAAGAATACCTTCATCAACAGTTCCGATAAGCTCAATATTTTTAATATCCAGTTCATTAATTATTGTTACTATTTCCTGATAAGTCTGGCCCATGCCAATAATTTTAAAAACTATATCTTTCTGGTTTTCAAGCCTTTTAGCGGCTTTCACTATGTATTCAATGCCATGCAGAGGAATAAAAGTACCCCAGAAAAGCACAGTAAAGCATTTTTCCCGCACCTGGTGCTGATATTTTTTGCAATCAAAAACCTCACTATCCGCTCCAACCAGAATTCTTAAGAATTTTTTATGATAAAGAAAAAATGTTCTTTTAAAATAATCTATGTGTGCAAAAGTATCCAGAATTATTGCATCTGCCAATAAACAACCGATTTTTTCTATCAGGTACATTTTTTTTGCCGCAAAGGAATTTTCAGGAATCAGCTTTCTGTCATAGACATTCATCTGGTAAACGGAAAAAAAAGCATCCAGAATAACGGGCTTTCCCCACAACAAACCAATCATTTTTGCCAGAGGCATCAGCACAAAACCCGTTTCCCCTACTATAATTACATCTATATTTTTATTAAGCTTCAGCCATTTAAAAAACAACTTAACATACACTTTCATAAAACCCGAATATTGCGTATTACACAAAATTACTTCATGGCTATTTTTTTCCAGGCCCTTCCTTATTATTCTATTGCGCTGATAAGTAGGCTCAAAAGTTCCAAAATAACAGATATTCATATTCAATCAACCCTTACTCTGATGTTTTGTGCATATATATATATCGTCACTTATGTCTAATGAGTATTTCTTAACCTGTTCTGGCGTAAACTCTGCGGCATAATTTTCAATTTTTACTTTAAATCCGGATAATTCAAGAATATTTTTGTAATCAATTCCATAGAGCCTTATATGGCCTTCCAACCCAAACTTTCTTTTTTGCTCCAGGGGATCGGTAAGGGAAATGTCTTGTATTGTCTGTATAAGGGTTTTATCCAGCGGCGCCATAATTATTGCCCAGCCGCCGGGTTGCAGGACTCTATAAAGTTCTTTTAATGCCAGCTTATCATCTGCGACATGTTCAAGCACATGAACGCATATTATAACGTCAAAAAAACCGTCCGGATATTTTATGTTTGTGATATCCATTTTTTCCATTGCCTGCTTATTGCTTATGTCAACGCTCAGGTAGGATAAATTTTTAATTTTTTTCAGCCTATCACCGATTATCTTTTCAGGGCCTATAGCCGCAAAATGTAAAACAGCATGTTTATTTGTTAATATATCCGTTTTTTTCTGCAGGTAGCTCCATGTAAGGCGCTGTCTTTCCAGTGAAAAACACCTGGGGCATTGCACATTTTCCCTGCCGTTTAATTCAAGAAATTTCCTGCCTTTCCAGCCGCAACAGAGGCATTCTACATTATTGCCGGCATACCAGAATGACTTAACTATGGATTTAAGTTTTAAAAGTATAGCATTGTCAGGCACTGTATTGTTCAACTTCTCACTGTTTATCATATTATCTCAATTGTAAATATTTTTCTGTAACAGCTTCCAAAATTAAAATGTTTCCATAAAAACAAAAGCAAAAGGCCGAACCTGCCCCTTAAAGGAAGCAGCAGGTAGTTGCCGGGAAGATTTGAAATTCTTGAATAATACCACAAATATACATTCACGTTGTTTTTTACTTTTATGCTGATTGATTTTTTTAGTTTTTCTGAAGCATTTTTAACAGCAGCTGATATTTCTTCTACCTGCGGAAAAGCGTATTTCATATGTTCCTGCAGAAACGGGTTATCTTTTCCAAAAACCTTTTTGTATCTGTTATTATATTTCTGTTCATGATTTCTGGCACTGTGGCCGCAGGGCACGCCTAAAATAACAGCCCTGCCCGCTGTTCTAAGAAGCTCTGTTATTACAGCTTCTCTTGCTGATGCCTCTATATGCTCAAGCATATCCAGGGAAATCACATACTCATAACTGTTATCATTAAACGGCATTTTAGCAGCGTCACAGGTTACTCTTTTAATGTGCGGTTGATTGTCCGGGTAAAGATCTACATCAAGAGCAGTAATTTCAAACGGATAAAACTGAGTGATACCCAAAATATTAGCACCAACTTCAAGAATTTTATCAGTCTCTTTTTTATGATTTTTAAGATATTCAATTACGGGCAGATATCTTAACACGTGGTCTAATGTACTTTTTCCGTACTTTTTAATCACTATATTCCCCTAAGCAACATGCAGTGCCTGCACTCGGAAGCAACAGCTTCCCTGCTGATTTTCCTGAACTCTTTATATTTTGAAGAATTGAATATCTCCTTAATTGTGTTATTATTTACATTTCCTATTACTAACTGCGTGTTTTGAATTATTTTGTTTCTGCTTATAACTCCGGGTACCGGATGCCCCAAATCACAGCAGGGAGAAACGTTGCCATCCCAGGAAATAAACATGGTTTTTTCTATATTTAACGGGCACAGGCCCGGCGCCTGCGGTTCAAAGGATTTAAAACAAAACTCTATTGTTACTCCAAGTTTTTGGGCCAAAGCCCTGCTTTCTTTTACTATATTGTCTCTTTTTTGCACATCAATACACTGCTGCTCATCAATTTTATATAGCAGCAAATCAATCTCTTCTTCTCTGGATACTACATGCTGCTGGTTTACCAGTAGCCTGTGTGCTTTTAAATCTTTTGCCATTTGAACCATTTTGGGCAGGTCTTCTAAGTTTTGCTTGTTAATTACAATAGCTATATCAATTAAAGGCGAACCTGTTGAATATTTTTCCTTAAAATAGTTCAGCCTTTCAATATTATTAAGCAGTTTTTCCAGGCTGGCACCGCGTATCTTTTTGTAGGTTTCTTCTGTAGCACCGTCAACAGAAAATGCCATCCAGTCTACACCAAGCTCTACCAGTTTTTGAGTTTTTGCTTCATCCAGCGCCTGCCCGTTTGTAGTAAATTTTACAATGCACTTTTTGTCCTTTGCTTTTTTTATAAATTCAAATATGTCCGGGTGAAGCAGTGGTTCACCCCAGCCTGTGAGGTCCACCATTTTAAACAGGCCGAATTCCCGGGCAATTTTCAGAAATAAATCCCTGGTCATATGCTCATCACAGGACTTAAAAGACCTTCTGGGGCAAATGGTGCATTTGAGATTACACTTGGAGGTGATTTCCACATTCACCCAGTCAAAAGGCCTGAAATACCTGAGCGCTTTGTTAAAGTACTTTGTAAACGATGTTTCCATTAGTGTTATAAACCGCCTTGAACTTATTTGCATTTTTTCTTATCACCGGCTCAATTACATCATAAGACAGCATAAATTCCGGAGAAACTGTCAGATATTTGATGTTGTTGCTTTTGATAATATCATATACCAGGCTGGTATCTCTGGTTACGGGTATCTGCAGTGCTGACTTTCTGCCGGAATACATATAAAGCCAGTATTGCATGCTTTCGCTGGCAAAGACAGCATTTTCCGGCGTATTATCTTTAATCCAGCCGCACATAGTCAGGAATTCTGAGTTATTCACCTTGTTTTGCCTGAAAGCATAATTAAAAGACAGTATTGCGTTTACTGTTATAAATAATGCGCAAATACTTGCAGCAATTTTTCTTTTGTTCCAGACAATCATATTTATACCCGTTAAAAAGTAGTAAAAAACAAAGGGTAAAATCCCTACAATGTATCGGGTGCCTGCTTTTGCAAACGCCGCCCACAGCATAAGCATTGCAATATACGTAATAAAGTAGATTTCTATAATGCCAATTTTTTGTTTTACAGCTTTTATGAAACCCATTAAAACAATTATTCCCGGTATTACCGCTAAATAATTCCGTTTGTCTATGGTCAGTCCCGTTAGACACTGCGGAAATGCATAGAACATTAACGCATAAATGTTCTTTACAACTATTTTTAACGTACCCAATAAACTGCCGTCATGTTTTTCATAAGTAAAAAAATCAGTCACAGCAAAAAACTCTTTTGAGTAGCTGTTAAAAACACCGGAGTTTGAACTCTCAAGATATTTTGACCTTATAAACCATAAAGCGCAAACAAGTGAAACACTTGCGAGCAGGATAATTACCTTATTTAACTTTACATATTTCCGGTGCACTGCTGCATAAACCGCCAGCGCTGCTATCAACGCTATACCAGTAACCTTTGTATAAAAAGCCAGCACGATAAAAATAAATGACAAATATAAACCAACCTGGGTTGAGTGTTTAAAATATTTATCCAGATAATACAATGCTGCTAGAGAAAAAAACAGGTATGGTATGTCAATTGCAAGGTTATAGGTGTAGTATAAAAACCAAGAAGAAAATGCAACAAATAAAACCACCAATTCAGGAAGACCTGAACTTTGTCTTCTAAATAATACATAGGAAAAAATAATTATTCCTACCGCAAACAAAAACATTAACAGCCTCATAATGAGAAAATTATAACCGAAATTGGTTATTAAAGGCATTAATATCAATGGCAGCACAAACGGGTATTTTGTATGCACGGGATTTCCAGAATAGCACAAATCACTATATCCCTGGCCTGAAACCAGGCTTTGGGCCAGCAGGGCATAAACAGCAATATCTTCTGATACAGGCCTTGCACCGTCAATAGTTTTCAAAATTAGAAAACAACACACTGCAATAAATAAGATAATTAGTAGTTTTTTATACACTTGCTTTTATTACCATCCAATAAAACCTGCATTCTTCTGTTTTTAATACTAATGCCCATCTTAAAATATATAACAGGCTCGAGATATTCACAAATACTTTTACTAATATAGTCTTTACGGGGCCATGGTATTTATTTAAATAAATGTACTTTCCGCGATGCCACAAATAAATTCTGTCAAGATTTTCCCTCTGGCCCCTGTAGTCTTTGTGATGTATTACATGAGAATCATTGTTAAAATATATTTTCCAGCCCTGCTGTTTCATTCTCATACACCAATCTGCTTCTTCAAAAAAGAAAAAGAACCTTTCGTCAAGCAGTCCTATATCATTTATAGTTTTTCTATTAACAATCAAAGCCGCACCCATGGGTTGATCAACTTCAATGGTTTTCTCATATTCAAATTCGCTAAAATAGTACTTTTCAATCAATGACGGAAATAACTTATATAAAAAAGTATCTATAACAAATGATGTTTTATAATCAAGAAATCTCTTGCAGGACTTATAAACAGTCATGCCTTTTACGTAAATCTTAAATCCGGAAGCACCGGCGTCAGGATTTCTATCCATAAACTCAACCATATTATCCAAAGCGCCTTTTAGTACTACAGTGTCTGAGTTCAGTAAAAGATAGTAGCTTGACTGTGTTTGTTTGATAATTTGATTATTGGCATAGGCAAAACCCATGTTTCTTTCATTTTGGATAAATCTTACTTCCGGGTATTCTTTTTTCAGCAATTCTGCCAGTCCGTCATTGGAACCATTATCTACTACACAGATTTCAAAACTGCTTTTTGTGCCGGATTCATATATTGATTTTATGCACTTAACCGTTAAATCACAGGTATAATAATTTATTATACCAATAGTTACACTTTTAAGTTTTTCCATACAAAGCTCTTTCTATCGTTTGATTAAAGAGGCAAGTAACTCATATTCATCTTTATCAATGCCTCTGGTTATATAAAGCATCAGAAGATAAATAATTCCTCCGGATGCAATTAATACAATTAAATTTAAATTTCTGAATAAATATATAAATAACCCCATAATAACAACTGCCGGCAAAGGCTTTAATAATACTTTAAAAAGGTCCAATACTTTGTAACTGTCCCTTAAAACAAACAAAGACAAAATAAGAATAAGCACCATAGTTACCAGGCGTGCTATGGAAGCGCCTAAATAATCCATTTCAGTAATCAGTACAAAACATAAAACAAGATTTATAAGCATGGCATAAAGATTGATTTTTGCCTGCAGGTGCTGCCTGTTAGTCGCCTGGAGAAATGTTGAAGTAATAGTCCCTGCAGATAAAAACAACCAGGCCCACATAATTACAATAAAACTGCTGTATGCAGGCAGATAATTATTGCCATATATATACACTATCAATTCCCTGCTTAACACACACCCGCCCATCGCCACAGGAAGCACAATTATAAGAAGCAGTTCCATGGATTTTCTAAAATATCTCTCCAAAGCTTCTTTTGATTCATTAAAAAACCGGCTGAACACCGGATAAAGAGCGCTCCCCAGGCTGGTGCTGATAAAAAGCAGGCCTACAAGAAAAGTAAGGCCTATTCCATAAAAACCGGTACTGGTATCGCCCTTAAGTGTTCTCAATATTATCACATCCGCCTGCATTATAGTTACGCCTATAAGCGTTGATAGCAGAAACATATTTCCTTTTTTAAGATATTCAAAGCTGTTGCTTACGGACAGCTTTAACCCCCTGTATTTGCTTAAAAATATGACAAGTCCTGCAATAAACCAGATTGTAATAGCAAATAAATAAATAAAAAATGTTTTATCCAGCGTCAGAACCTGCAGTTTTGATATTAATAAAACACCCGCGAAAACAATAACAGTGAAAGACAAGTCCAGCCAGGCACAGATATCCAGCCGTTCGTGCGCCATAAAAAATGCACTGATAAATATGCCGAAAGACTTAACTATCACATAGAGCAGGCCAATTATCAAAACATACTTCAAACCTTTTTCAAAAGGAAAGAGCTGTAAAAGCAGAAAGTATATTCCAGAAAGAATTAATGCGATAAATATTTTTAAAATACCAATTTCAAAAAAATATTTTCCTATCAATGACTTATCCCTGGCTACATCGCGGGCAGTCAGAATATTCATGCCGGAATCATTAAACAACAGAAAAAAACTTGTGAGTGAAAAGACAAAAGTAAACTGCCCATAAAGAGCTTCCCCTAAATTTCTTGCAATAATAATGGATGTTAAAAGACCTATTATTTTGGCAACAATGCTTGAGATGTTAAGGAAAACAATATTTTTAGCGGTTCTTTTTGCCGTAGAATCATTCACTGGGAGTATCCTTATAGATTTCAGGCAATACCATTACCAGCCCGGTTAGAAACCAGAATGGTTCCATAATCCTAATTGTAATAAACGTATTTACAGCGGTTGACTGAAAAAACAATGCAATTAATGCCGCAAACAACCCCAAAGATAAACTTTTAGCAAGCCAGTCATCTATGCTTCTGTAATTGTATAAGGCATGTTTTCCCACTTTCCACAACAACCATAGAAAAGCCATTAGACCCACCAGACCCAACTCTCCTATAGTCAGAGGAATCTGGGTATCTACCAGACCTACTCCCGTTATCCCGTGCCCGAAAAAAGGCTGTTTAGGAAGCCAGATATATAACCCTTTCTTCCAGTTTTCTATACGAAGAAGTGCTGAAGTTTCTCTTACTTCCATACCCATCATTTCCGCTTCGCCGCCGCTGCCATCACTGGCAAAAGTTTCCCCCACTCTATTTCTTACGCTGTTTGGAAGAGCGGCCATTTTTGACATTATAGTGCTGCCGCCGCTTGAGTAACCCTGCATCATTCCCTGTATCATTTTATCTACAAAATACTGAAGAAAAATCGGGGCTATGGCCAGGCCAAAAACCAGCGTACCTATGACCACCATTCTTCTTTGGGTAGCAAAGATGATAATAATTACACACAGAACTGCAAAACCTAAAAATGATGCCCTGGATAAAGTGGCAGCCATGACAGGAAGAGAAAAAGCAAATAGAGTAAAAAAAGTAACTGCTGATTTTTTGTTGGGTGTAAAACAGAATAAACTTAAAAGCACAGACATAAGCACAAGCAGGTACCCGCCTAATGCAGCACATTCTCCGGATTTTGAAAGAGGGTCTACGTCAAACGGGGCATAAATTCTGGGTACGCCCTGGAGTATAAGCACATAACCGTGAATGATTACTATTACATAGGTAATAGCTCCGGCAAAAAGCAGTTTCTTTAAAAACTTTTTATCTTTAACAAGATTTACCGTCATCATATAGAGCGCAAAATATTCTATATATTTTAAAACATAAAATGTGGCTTTTACAGGTTGAACAAAACCTATCATCATAGCCCGGGCAGTAAATAAAATACAGATGATAACATAAAGAATAATAGGGCGGTTAAGCGGTGTTTTTTTGAAAAAACCTATGTCTTTTTTAAGAGCCATATGTGCCAGCCAGACAATTAAAAGAACCAATATCATAAAATCATCCAGCCTTATAGCAATAGTTCTTCCAGGAAGCTGGGACAGGGTTATTTCAGGAGACAACAGCATGGAATAAACCAGAATAATAAGCCCGGTTTCAGGGTTTCTGAATGAAACAATAAGAAACGCAATTATTACAAGGCCCATCAGGGGCAATAATTGCCCCGGCGTTGTTACTATTTTACCTACTATGATTGATATTATCAGGATTCCCAGGAAAAGAAATATGCGGCTTATTGAGGTTTGCATTTCACTTTACTTTGGAGGTTTTTTCATCTTTGCTGTAATACTTATAGGCGTAATAATATCCGTATCTGGGTTCCATGTCAGTTGATTTTATATCGTTTAATACTATGCCCACTACTTTTGCTTTTGCATTTATAAGCTGATCTTTTGTTCTTTTCAGGGCTCCGCGCGGAATTCTGCCTACGCGGTAAACCAGCACGCAGGTATCCGCATATTTTGACACTACCATAGTGTCGGCGAAAAGCAGAACCGGCGGGCAGTCAAATATTATAAGGTCAAACTGTTTTTTAAGTTCTTCAATCATTGTGCTTACATAAGGAGAATTCAGCACATCCACAGGATTCGGCGGTATGGTTCCGCAGGGCAATATTTTCAAGTTTTCCAGTCCCGGCGTTTTAAGCAGTTTTTCCAGGGCCAGTTCTCCTAAAAGAAAATCCGTAGTACCGCGGATTACTTCATTGAGATGTTTTTTACCTAACACGCAGTCTGTAAAACCCGGTACTCTTTTTATGCCGAAAACTTTATGTATGGACGGTCTTCTTAAATCCATTTCCACATACATTGTTTTTATGCCCGTCTGAGCAGCAGCCAGCGCAAAATTAATAGAGGTCAGGGTTTTGCCTTCCATTACACCGGCTGAAGTAAAAAGCATAGTGCTCCCGGAAGTAAAGGATTCTTCTTTTGCAAATTTAATATTGGTCCTTAGAGTGTGATAAGACTCTACAAAAGGCGATTTACTGGAATGGTAAACAATGAGTTTTGCACGCAGTTCTGCATCCGTTGATTCCTGGCCTAAACTAAAACCGATACCGTATTTTTTATGGAACTCTGTTTCCACGCGCGGGATTATGCCGATAACCGGTATCTGCATATAAGTTTCCACGTCTTCAATAGTGCCGATTGACGTATCCAGGTGTTCAATTAAAAGGGCAAAGATGAAACCCATAAATATTCCAATCAGGACACCAATGGAGTAATTGGCAAATTTATTGGGTTTTATGGGTGCTGTAGGTGCCATGGCAGGGGTAACAATAAATGCACTCTGGTCTCTGTCAGCTTCAGAAATCTGGGCTTCTTTATATCTTTTTGCAAGCATGGTATAAAGCTCTTCATTTAACCTTAAATCCCTGATCAACCGGGCATATTCCAGTTCTTCTTTCGGCAGCTGCTTTAACTGGTCTTCCATGGATTCTATCTGCCGGTCAATCATCACTACATCCGGATGATGGGCTGTATAATTTTTTAGCAGGTCGGTTCTTTTGGTCTGCAGATCCAGCAGTTTCATCGTAAGGGAATTGCCGATACCCTTGGTATTATTATTTTCAGAAAACTTTTTTACTTTATCTTCGGAATCTTTCAGTTTTACTTCTGCGTCTACCATCTGCTTCTGAATAAATTCGCGTAATTCCCTGGCACGGCGGCTTCTGTCTTCTACACCTTTTTCAATATAAACCTCTGCCGTAGCATTTGCCAGGCGCGCGGTTTCTTCAGGGTCGGAAGAAATGCAGGTAATTCTTATAAGGTTAGTATCCGGGGTTCTTTCTGCATCTATTTTTGACTGAATGGATTCCAGTATCTCCTGTTTTTTTGCGGGAGTGGTTTTTTCGTTAATTAGTTTAAGCATATGCGCCGTTCTCTCTGCAACAACAGCGCTTTTAATAATTTTCACTTCAGTGTTTATGGCAGTCAGTACGTCCCAGCCCGCCGCTTCTGTGGCAATACCCGGCACAATAAGTGACGGCTCTACCTTTACGGTAGAAACGGACTGAAATACAAGAGTCTGCATACTTGTAAATATCCAAGTGGAAAGCATGACTGAAGTAAAAGTAAAAAACAGAATGAATTTTCTTCTTTTTACTATCCGCCAGTAATCGTACAAACTTAATTCATACTGCGCCATTTTAGATTCCTTGATACGTAACTAATGTTTATAAGTTGATAAGATGATAAGTTTATAAGTACAACCGTCTCCTATCAACATGTCATCCTATTAACTTATCAACTATCTTTTTTTACTTGTTCGTAAACGTAATTATTACAAATACCATGCTTACTAAACTAAGCCAGGGCAAAAGATTGCTGACAAACCACTGGTTTGATGCCAGAGGTTTTTTGGGGATATATACAATGTCTGCTGATTGCAGCCTCATATCCAGCTGAGTTTCCCCATCCATAATTCTTTTTAAGTCTATTTCAAATGTCTGCCGGGCAGATTCTGTGCCTCTGAACACTTTAACCGAATTCATCTTTGCGGTATCGTTCGGGCCACCGGCCAGGGATACCACATCAAGAATAAATAAATCCTCCCGCCATTCATAACTTCCCGGAGACCGGACATCTCCGATTACCGATACTTTCTTTGTTTCTTTGGGAATTTCCACAATATCGCCTGACTGAAGCACCAGGTCTTTCGAAAAATCCCCGGTGGCCATTATTTCTTCCAGATTTACTGCAATAGTTTTTCTTTCCAGAGATTCACCGCGGTGCACTTTAATATTTTTTTTCCCTGCAGTAGTGGTCAGCCCGCCGGCAGCTGTTATCAAATCAAACAATCTGAAATTTTCTTTAAAAGGGTAGGACCCGGGTTTTCTTATTTCACCTAAAATAAAAATCTGACGTTTATTAAAATACTTCATCCCGATAGAGACTTTCGGGCTTGCTACATATACTGAAAGGGCCCGGGATATAGAATTTTCCAGGTCAATTACTGTTTTCCCTTCAGCTTTTATTACACCTATCAGCTGCATGGTTATGGTACCATCCGGTTTTACTACTGATTCTACCGATAATTCCTTTGCCGGCATAACATTAATGCTTAGTATGTCGCCCTGGTCTATTTTATAATTTTTAATATCTGATTCTGCGAGAGTTTTTGCAGGAACCTCATTTTCTTTAGCAGGATCAGCTGCTGGTAATGCAGAACTGTTTACAGCAACAGCCGGTTCCTGAACTTTTGTAGTTTCTGACGTTGAAGTATTTGTTTGTGGAGTGGCTTCTGCCTGGGCAGGTTTCTTTGCGGGCTTAACTTTGGATATTTCTGCTTCAAGACTTATTAAACTTACATCTGAATTTTTATATTTATCATATATTTTTTGAAGTATGTAATAGCGGTCATTGTCGTTTAGTTTGTTCTGGGATGCGGTTTTATTGTAATAGGAAAGGTCATTACTGAGGGTTGTTTCTGATAGTTTTGTTTCTTTTGATTCCTGCGAAAAGATAGTGCTTCCAGTGATAATTATTAAAAGGCCCAGGAGTATTACGGCGGGGTTTTTTTTCATTTAGCGTTTAAGGTGCCGATTATCCTATAATCCGGTATTTACTTATTCCTTTCCTATTGAAGAAAGGACATGGTAAATCGCATCCATTTTAGCGTTAAGCTTTGCCAGTTGTTCTTTGAAATATTCGGGATCAAAATTTAATTCAGCCTTCTGAGGAGTTGAAACCTGTTTTTCGATTTTATCCAGTTTTTCCAGTTTATCAAGCTTATCTAACTTTTCCATCTTTGTTTTAATGTTTGTTATTTCTTCGGATATGGAATTGAGATGAGCCTCAAGCAGAGATAATTCGCTGTCGTTCTGGACAGGCACGGAGCCTTCCTCGTCATCGTTTTGCTGCTCCACCTCCTGAAGGTCTTTCGGAAGGTTCTGGGTTTTATTGAAAATATTGCTTAAAACAAGTACAAGCAATATTAATCCCCCCATGAGAAGGATGACTGCCATAAGCGTAACGTTGTCTTTTAGTATAAATTCAACCATAATTAATCCAATAACTATATTTTAATTATAATTATTAGAGTTAGTATAACGAAAATATTTGAATTTGTCAAACTAAAAAGATAGAATGAAACAATCAAGTGGTAATTAGGTGGTTAAGTGATTAGTATTAAAAACCTCAGCAAAACATTCGGAACCAAAAAAGTACTTGCAGATATCAACATTGATATCGAAAAAGGCGCTATCGTTGCCTTAACAGGTCCTAACGGAGCGGGAAAAACAACTCTTTTAAAAATATTATCCTGCCTTATTCTGCCTTCAATAGGTACTGCAGAAATAAACGGGGTTAACTGCATAACAAACCGGACTTCATGCCTGAAAAATACCGGAATAGCCCTCAACTCTGAATACGGGTTTTATGCCCAGCTCACAGTAAAAGAAAATCTGCAGTTTTTTTGCCGGCTTTATGAAACGGACTGCACAAAAATAGCCGAAATGCTTGAATTGTTATCACTTGCAGAATTTAAAAACACGAAGTTTCTATTCTGTTCTGCCGGAACCAAACAAAAACTAACCCTGGCGCGCGCCTTAATTAAAAATCCCGCAGTAATTTTAATCGATGAACTTTCCAAGTCACTGGACAACACCTCTGCAGAAAACATTTATAATATTTTAAAGAATATAAACTCCATAAATAACACAACCATTCTTTTTGTTACACATAATATTAATGAAATCTTAAACCTTTCAACACACTATTTTATCCTCAAGGAAGGCACAATAATTTCAGAAGGAAAAACAGATGCCGTTAAAAATAATCCTGGCTTTTTTAATCCGTGATTTCAAAATAGAAAAAGCCTACAGGCTTCATTTTTTAGTAAAGCTGGCAACGGTTGGTTTTCAGTTTGCGGTTTTTTTCTTTTTAGGCAAAATGGTAAACGAAAACTACTTTCCTTTTGTGTTTACGGGGCTGTTGTTTTCTAAAATTTTTGAATTTACTTTAAGCGGTATTACAGATTCCATAAGGCAGGAGCAGCACTGGGGCACGCTGGAAAGCCTGTTATTATGTCCGAAAGGCCATCAACGCATTCTGTTTTCTATGTTTGCTTCAAAAACAGTACTTTTTTTCTTTGAATTTCTGGCCTATATTTTAATTGGTGTGTTTTTCTTCGGTATAAGCCTGAGCCTGCTAAAGATTTTTTACCTTGTTTTGTTTTGGCTGGTTGTAATTTTCTCTTTTTACGGGCTGGGGCTGTTAAATGCAAGTTATGTTTTAGTTTTTAAACGCGGAGACCCGGCCGGCTGGCTGATATCTACATTAACTGACCTTTTAAGCGGAGTTTATTTTCCTTCAAATCTTTTGCCGTTATGGCTTGTAAAGATCTCCTATCTGCTTCCCACTACTTATGCGCTGGCTTTTATAAGACAACTTTTGTTTGACGGCACGCTAAATCCGGGTTATCTTTTAATAGTATTTTTCAGCGGATTTATTCTCTATATTGCCGGAACTGCCTGCCTGAAGCTTGCGTTAAATTCCTGCAAGAAAAATGGAACCCTGGGCAGCTACTAAAAAACAGTTATTATGTGATTGAGTGGTTAGAAAAGCTTTTAATAACTATTATTTTGTTTTTTATCAATTGATATAAGTTGCTACCGTAACCACGTAATCACATAATCACTTCTTCATTACCAGAGTTGTTTGTCTTTTGTTTTCAATAAATAATAATCCCACTTGCCTAATACTCCGCAGTAAATAAGAAACGGAAACCATAGCGCTCCGCCAGAAAAAATGGACATAGTAAGCATAAGCAGGCCCTTAACCCACATACCTTTAAAAAAATACCAAATAAATCCGAATAAAAAACCTGTCCAACTCCAGGTAGGAATCAATCCTTTTTTATCAAACTCATAAAAAACCTGTGCATAAACTTCTTTTTCTTCTTTATATGATTTTTCCATTACAACGGTGCCGCAGGAAGGACAAAAATTAACATCTGACGAAATATCTTTTGCACACTTTTTACATAACATAGCACAGTATCTCCTTTATTTTATTACTTTATAGCTTTTTAACTTTATTGCTGCCTGCTCATCATTCTCTGCTTCATTTCTTCCATATTAGGAGCGCCTCCTGAAGGCCCTGGTTTTTTATCTTTTTCTTTAATAGCATTATCAGTAATATAAGTAATCAATGCCCCTGCACCTATGGAGCCTGCCAGAATAATCAACAGCATTATCCAGGACAATCCGCTGAAACCCATGACTTTTTTTCTGCGGATTTTTCTCATCATTATTTTCCTAAGGGTGGGCCTTTTTTTCAGCACAATATTATCTAAACTAATTGTTTCAACCGGCTGATTGTTTTTCAACGGTTTTTGAGATTCGTGGTAATTATCATGCATTTTTTTTCTCCGATTTACTTATAAAACTTAATGAAAGCTTAAATGTTTCTAAAAACAAAAGAAACGGCCTTGAAAACCTGTACAGGGTTATCTCAAATACATTTTTCAAATCATACCTGTTCAAAAGAAAATCATTTGACGGGAAAATGGCTTTAAACAAATAAATCATTTTTTTCTTTAACGGTAAAAAAGCAAACCGTGATATATGCCCTATTCGGGGAATATCCGTCACAGAAACTGAAAGCGCTTTTGAAAGGCCGTATTTCTGAATCCATATATCTAAACCGGTATCTGTAAGGTTGTCTTTAAACTTTTCTTTAAGTATTGCCAGGTCTTTCTGCCACTTTTCGTCATTTTTTGCATGATGAATTCTTGCATGGGCCTGGACATGAATATAAAAATCAACCGGATTTAAATAAAAAACATCAGAAACAGCGCTTTGCACCGGGATTTTTAAGGAATGTTTCCATAAATCGGCGTTTTCTTCTGTTGACAGGTACCATAGAGCGTCCGTAATGTCTATGGCGGCTAAAGTACCTTCTCTATAATAAGCGTCCGGATCCAGAGGCGCTTTTTTATAACCCAGCGCTTTAATAATTTCCCGCACTTTCTTTATTTTAGAAGGTTTTATAAGCAGGTCCATATCTTCCATTTCCCTTTCATGCATGTAATCAGGGAATAATTCAATGAGAGCAATACCTTTTAAAAGAATTACCTCAATACCGGCACGGCTGAATTCTTTTAAGAGTTCATATAACTGCGCGTGAATGCGCAGGTTGCGGGCAAACAGTTCTTTGTTCATTATATTATCGTTTAAACACAACGGCAAAGTTCATAGAAGGCAGGTTATCAACTCTTATTCTGTACAAGTCTGGGTCGTCGGTAATAATGTTTATATCCCAGTCAATAAATTTTCTGGTTTCCTTGTCATAAATACGGATAGTGCTTATGCTTACACTGTTTGTTTCCATCCATTCCTTAGAAACATTAAATTCATATACTGTATTAGCCGGAAACTTTTTCAGGTTGGACTTAATTTCAAAGGATTTAAACACCAGCACATCCCCGAATTCCTGCATACCGGTATCTGTTAATACCTCTATGGTTATGTTTCTGTCAGTACCTCTTGGTGTTCTGAAATAAATTCTCAGGTCATCTTTTGAATATTCCACGCGGTACTGCCTGTTTTTATTCCCCGCACCTGATGTAATGGTTTCAACTATAACTCCCGCAGAAGACACAAACGGCTGTTCAGTTTTTTCCATATTAACCTGCTGCTTTTCTGCTTCTGATACCGGCTTATCATACCTCATGGCCAGGGAAATATGATGCGTCACACCGAAGGTATTAAACGGCTTCATGGAATAATCAAACCTTAAATCGTTATAATTCAACCCTACACCGAAAGCCAGCCCTTTGGAAGGATTGTCATAAAGCCTGTATTTTGTACCGGCTCTTAACGTAATCAGTTTTATCGGGCTATACTGAAACCCGCCTGAAATATTAAGATAATCATCAGTGTACTGATTCAAATCAAATAACAACTGTATCTTTTCACTTAATAAATAATTTATACCGGCATTGGCGGATAACGGCAGGCTGAAGGATTTTTCAAGATATTTTATTCCCGGGCCGATATTTCTTATACTAAAACCCGCTGTTAAAGGGTGTTCGTATTCTTCTGAACTTCTAATTTTCCAGACACAACCCAAGTCTGCGGCAACACTATAGGTATTTTCCCACTCAATAGCTTCCTTAACAAGCTTTAAGGAAACACCTGCGGATATTTTTTCTGTAATAGTGCGGGCATAACTGCCGGTTAAACAAAATGCATTAGCTCCGTAATAACCCGCAGGAAGCGTGATGGGGTCATAAATATCATCTTCTCCGGCACCGGTTCTGCTTTCAATATCATCTTTTACATTAAATACTGTTACACCAAACCCCAGAACATAGTTATCAAAAGGATTAATATATCCTAAAAAATCATGTCTTAACCCTTCATAAAGCTCGTTATGGCTGAAACTTATATCTTTTTTATCAAAATCTGCAATACCGGCCGGATTATAATACAGGCCTAAAGAATCCTTTGTTACAGCACTATAACTTTCACCCAACGCTATCGGACTGGCACCTGGTGCTAATTTTAAAAATGTTGCGCCGGTACTTCCTGCATCAGGGTGAATGTTTTCTGCCTTAATAGCAGAAGAAAAGGTTAATGGCATAGAAGCCAAAAAAAACAAAATAATTTTTAAATTCTTTTTTCTTAATTTATTCATATTTCCCTCAATAAATATCAATAAGCGGTGTTTGGTAGTTATCTTATCAACCTATCAACTTCTCAACTGATTAATACCATCTTGCCTTGTACCATTCTGTGCCTGACGGCAATTTATACATTTTTTTTGTGCCGTCCGGAGAAATTACAAAAAACGAATCCGTCCACCAGCATTCTTCAAGCGCCTGGGTATATAATAAAAAACCTTCAGCATTAACGCTGCAGCTTTTCACAGTTCTACAAAGAACAAGTTTTTCGAATTCTTTAACCTTACCTGTATTTAAATCAAATATCACTACATTTTCATCACCCGTAACTATAAAACTATCTTCCGTTAAAAATGACATATCATGAATTTCAGCAATAACTTTATCAAACCGCTTCTTTTCCTTTAAACTTTCCCCGTCATAACTATAAGCAATGATTGTATTATTTCCACCCGCCCATAATACGCTGCGTTTCTTATCCCAGCGCAAGGCGTGCGCATGCAAAAAATCAATTTTCTGTACAGGATTAGCCAGCAAAGCCGCATCTTTAGGTTCATACAGGCATAAACAATCACCCCCGGTAGAAGCCGCTGCCGTAACTTTCCCGTCTGGCAGAAGCTCCAGGGAATGGGCATTTTTCAATTCCGCTATAAAATCAGCTTTAAATGTATTTTTATCAAGGATCAGCACGCCGCCGTCACCGGAACTTGTAAGCAGGAGTTTTTCTGCTGTTTGCTTACATTCATCAATATCTTCAAATAACCGTGAATTTTTTTTCTCTCCCAGCTTATCGCTGTTCCAGAAATCTGTAATCTTAGCGCCATTATCCAAATCACAGATAATCAGCTGTTTGCACCCCCCTATAATTACTTTCATTTTATTATTCCTTTTCCGCGCTTTGCATCGTCAGACGGGATTAAGTAGTTTACTGTTTTTATGTTTTACCTATGCTAACCACTTAACCACTTTCTTTTTAGTTTAGCATTCAGAGTTTAGCGTTTCTTACTGTATTACTGCCAGTTTCTTAATTACTTTTATTGGCTGTTCCCCGGACTTTTCTGCAAGGATATAATAAATATACACACCGCTGGCTACTGTGTTTGCATTTAATGTGTATTCATAGCAGTACGTATTATTTATTATCTGCGGATTACTGGCATCTATCTGCTGCTGCGCTATTTTCTCACCGGCAATATTATATATTTTTATTTCTACATTATCTGCAATACCGCATTCTATGTGTATAATTGAATTTGCTCCGTTTTTTGCTGGGTTTGGATACGCATAAATATCTCTTAATCTAAATGTTGCATCTAAAACTTTTATACTTAAAGCCTTTTTATTACCTTTAGTATCTTCTTGTGTAGTATTTTCCGCTACCTCAACTACTTCTTCTTTCACTGAATCATATACCCTTGCATTTCCGGTGATATCTGCATTTTTACAGAAAATACTTCCGGTAAAACCACTTTCACCAGATAACCTTGCTTCTGAATATGGTGCATATACTAAAGCATTTATCAAAGCATTACCAGATAACTTAATTTCTGTTTTTTCTTCTTTTGTTTTACTTTTCTTATTATCTTCTTCCCAGATATTTATGCCCCAACTGCTTACATAAATTGTTAAATTATACGGGTTATTATTATAATTCAACTGTGCATTAGCGCTTAACACTATTTTTCCAGTGCATAAAATCTCAACCTTACCTGTTATTTCAAGTTTTGATTCCGCTGATAGTTCCATACCATTTAAATAATATAACCCTGTTGTAAGTGCTAATACTTCTTTACTCTTTAGCACTAATACGCCTTTTTTGTCTACTGCTGATTTATTGTTGTTTAACAATGGGATTGTATTGTTATTGTTGAACTGGCTTACTGAATCTACTATAGGCGTTAAATCTACGGGATTAGTAATAATTGGGCCTACGTTTTGATAAGTTGCACCTGTTACCAACGGGTTTCCTTTTATTGCTATTGTTTCACAATAAATGTCACCCGTTATTCCTGGATTCCCATTAATCTCTATTTGGTTGTTACTTCTTAATGAACCTATAACCTTTACATTTCCGTTAATATTTATCCCTTCTGTTCCTAACAATGCATATACAGGTAACACTGTTACTGTAACGGTGAATACATTTTTACCTTCCGTATTATCAAGATTGTCTGATGAATAATATTCAATTGTATGAATTCCCTCGGTACTTATGGTAAACGGTAAGTTATAAGCAGTAAATGGTGAACCGCCAATTGAATATTTGATTTCCTTCACCCCGGAAGCTACTTCTTCTACTACAGGGTCTGTTGCTGTTAATTCTATCTGCGTATTTGGCGAAATTATTGTATTTCCAAAAGATTCATACTTCATACCTATTAATTCAAGCTTGCTTTCCGGTGCTGTATTGTCAACATAAACAACTATAGATTGTAAGGTTTCTGTATTTCCTATTACATCAATTGCCTGATATTCTATTGTATGAACTCCTTCAGTTGTAAGCGTAAGTGGTTCAATATAATCCGTGAACGGTAAACCGTCAACCGTAAACTTTATCGCTTCCACTCCCAACCCTACCCCGTCTCCCGATTCTATTAAATCATCTACCGCAGTTAACTCAATTTGCGTCTGTGAAGATATATAATTTTTTTCGTCTTTCACTAACCACTTACCACTAACCACTTGCCATTGACTTCTTGGTGGTTTAACATCATGTATCACTTCAAAACTTGCTGTGGTTGAACTGGTTGTATTTTCTGCCCAATCAACTGCCTCTACTGTCAATTTCCAAATTCCTGCTGATATACTTAATGGTTCTATCTCATTTCCCTTACACACAATTAGCTTCTCTCCACTGGTTTGATTATACAGATATGCACTAACCTCAGGATTTGGATCTAAATTATCTGTTACATTAAAATTTACATTAATTTTGTTAACTGTTGCTATAAATTTCTCACTGCCTATAGGTGCTAACAACTGGACAACAGGAGCAGTGTTATCAACGGTTACTTCTCCTGTTGCATCTTCCGAAATGTTCCCAAACTGGTCAATCGCTTTTATTTTGTATGCATATATACCGTCAATAACTATTGAACTAAAATCATTTTTACCATTCCAAATTTCTGAATTTTCTCCCAACAACCTGCGGTTATTGTTTACTATTGTTCGGACTAACTCGTTCTGTTGGTTATAAATGTTTAGTTTCAACTGCGGGATTGGCCTGGAAATATTATCTTTTAATGTATAGTTTATTACAGTCATGTCTTTTTTGCTGTCATTGTTCGGTGAAAATACTACCGGGTTTGCTGATAGGTTTACAATTTCGGGCTTTGCGGTATCCCTTATCTTAAATACTGCATATAATGAAACATGTGTTAACTGGGCTATTATCTGATTATTTCCCGCATCTACATATTGGTTTTCTACCATTTCCCAAAGCATGGTTTCTGGATTATAAGTATATAGCGCTATCTGGTCGCCATAAAATGTTGGGTCATAACTGAAACTTAATATTGCAGGTGCGTTAGCGGGAAAGGTAGTTCCAACAGGCCCTAAATCATATATTCCGCTTACCAAATACTGTCCCTGCTGACCTGCTAATATTAACGCTATTTGCGCATCCTGTGGGATTACAGGGTTATCAATAATGGTTACAGGTTGTTCTGACAATACCGCCACTTTCTCATCTTCACTTTTTTTAGGTGCTGGCGCTGTGTTTGAATACAGGGTTAATGTTCCTTCCCGTGCATTTGCAGACCTGCCGGAATATACCGTTGAACCATTAACTTTAGCTTCCCGGGCTTCTATCCGATATTTGTATGTACCATAATCTAACGGTGTTGTACCATCTTTCCCATCCCAAACAATACTGTTTATACCTGACATTTGAATAATAGGGCCTAACTGAGTTTTTAAAACTTCAAGTGAATCATAAATTCCAATAGTTACTTCTAAATTCCAGCCGGCGTTTGCATATAACTGGTATGAAAACTGTATTGTTTCGCTTGCCTGTGGGTCAATCGGATCAGGAGAATCAAACGTATTTTCACCTGACAATAATGATATTGTAGGATTAGACTGAATCTCCATTGTAAAGCTGTTATCCCTGCTGTCAACAGTAGTAAGATTATTTAGTGAATCTTTAACTTTAACTACAAAATAGTATTCTTCACCTGATACTCCTGTCAATCCAGACCAAACATACGGATGAACACCTGCCTGTTGGTTTTCAAACGGGCCAAGTGTTTCTATAAGACTTAAATTTGCTGCGTTATATATTTCAATTGTTACCTGCGATACTTCATTTATTTCTATAGGTATAGTGGTTTTTTCACCGGCTGCTGGATTAAATATTTTTGGTACCGGAGAATTTAACGATACTACAGGCGCTATTGTGTCTATAATAAACCTGCCGGTTTCATTTACTGTTATATGGCTTACATAATCTTGCGCTTCTATTCTTACTACTGCTTCACCCTGTTGGTCACCGGCAGTTACTGAATATATATAACTGTAAGTTAGTGTATTTGAATCAAAAGAACCAAACACTGATTGATTGCCGTTTACTGTAATTTGCGGATTTTCTTTCAAATTTTCTGAAGTTTTAAATGTAATAGTAACAGGGTTAACACTGGTTTTATCAGGCATTATTGAGATATTTGTAATTTCAGGTGCAGTTTTATCAAACACTATGAGTTTTTTTATCGGTTCATAATCTTCAATATTATCCGAATTGTCTATACTCCTGAAACATAATTCATGTTCGCCTTCAGTTAGTTCAACCGTCGCGGTGCCTTCGCTTCTGGTGGTAATCTCTTCAGGTGTTAATACCCGGTTATAAATTGCTAAATCATCTATTGAACCCTTAAAATATTCGTTAGGTATCCAGGCCCGGGCTATTTCTATTGGATTTGTGTTTGATGCTAAAGTCCCAAAAGACGGCCCCTCACTTACTTTTTCTCCATTTAAATATATTTTACCACCATCTGAAGAACTATAAGTCCAGGCTACATGTGTCCATTCGTTTATCATTATTTCAGGTGTTACAGGCCCTAAGTTACTGCCCCATCCGCTTTCAGCCTTACCTGTTACCCATAGTTTCTTTTGGTTTGCTACACCGCTGGCAGGCCCTAACCAATAAAAAATATAACTCATGTTACTGGTATTTGTTCCTTTACTTAATGGATATTTTGCATATGAAGGAATATCAGCCGGGTTAAACCAAAATTCTATGGTAATATTTTCGGTTATGTTTAACGAGCTATTATTTGGAATACTTACATAATCATCTATTCCGTCAAAGTATAAAGCAGTACCAGTTAAAAGGTCTGAACCTACTATCCTTGTTGCTCCGTATATTACAGCATCGTTTCCGTTACCGCTAATATCAACTGCCGTGTCTCCTGATTCTTCGTTAAATTTCCAGTGGCCGACACATCCCACAGGTAAAGCCGGTTCAGTGCCATATTCAACTAAAGTAAACGGATGGAGATAATTTACCCATTTACCTCCATTTATTTTCCATTCAGTCCGTTTAAGCTCGCTTGCTGTTGCCCCGGAATCAGACCCGGTTAAAGTTATTTCCGTTGTTTCATTCATATATATTTTATTTTCAAGTTCATAATTCGGCAAACCTACAGTTATCTGTGTTACAGGCAGTGTATTATCTACCATAAAATCAAACGTAAGCGCATTTAATTCATCGCCATAATTCAGATTATCTGTTGCATAATATTTTATCTGATGAACACCGTCTAAAACTGAATAATCGCGCATATATACTGTTAACTCATCGCCTGAATAAGTATTCCAGGTTCCGGAATTATCCAGCATCCATTTAATTTCTAAAACACCTGAACCATCACCGTCAGAAGCTGTTAATTTTACGGGTGAATCGGAAGTAATATAATCAGTTCCTGTTTGACTATTTCTATAATAAGGAACACCAAATTCTATTGCAGATAGCACTGGCGGGCTTTTATCAAGCACTAATAAATTTATGTCTTCCGGCTGTTTTTTAACTGTTTCTGTATGATTTAAATTATCGACACTATAAAAATGTATTTCATGTTCGCCTTCTGCAATATCTCCTAATGTAAATCCCGAGCCATATATTTCCCAGGTTAGGTTGTCATCAACTCTGTATTTTGTTTCTAAAACACCGCTGTAAGTATCTGTTTGTTGAAATAAAAATACTGTATCAGGCCGGACATAAGTAATATCAATTTTACCTGGAACTCCGGGATTACCGAACCTATGCGGTTCGGGGTTATCACGGCTACTGATTGTGGTGTTTTCTACTGGATCAGGTTCGGGTTCTGGTGTAGGTGTATATGTGCTTGTATCGGTTGTATATGTTTCTGTAGATATATCTACTGGCGGGTCAAGAATAAACCATGTGCCTGTAAAATACAATTTAGTTTCAGGCGGTGTGTTATCTACTATTACTGTTTCCGTTTTCGGCGGATTTTCTGTATTGGCTTTGTTATCAGTACTGTAAAAACTTACGGTATGATTGCCTTCAGGAATTTTATTTAAAACCTGATAATATCTGTTTAAAACATCGGGTTCTGTTAGAGCGCGATTATAAATAGCAAGATTATCTATTGCTCCCTTAAAATATTCATTGCCCCAGGCCCGGGCTATCTCGATAGGATTTGTGTTTATTGTTAATTGGCCTATTGGCGCTGTTTCACCAACTTTTTCACCGTTAATGAATAATTTACCTCCAACTGTGCTGCTATAAGTCCATGCTAGATGAGTCCATTCATTTAGCGGTATAACCGATGATTCCGGAGCTAAAGCTCTGCCCCAAATACCATCGGTATTTCCTAATATAAGTAACTTTTGAGGTAACCAGGCGGGATGGCCTATCCAATAAAATATGTAACTTAAGTTTCCTGTGTTTGTTCCTTTACTTAATGGATATTTTGCATATGAAGGAATATCAGCCGGGTTAAACCAAAACTCTATTGTAATATTATCAGCAACGTTTAAAGAAGCGCTGTTTGGTATACTTACATAATTGTTGATACCGTTAAAAGACAGGGCATTACTGTCTGTACCCTCAGGCCCGTGAACCCGGGTAGCGCCATAAATTGTGCCGTTATTACCATTACCACTGGTATCTACTGCTGTATCACCGGCACCTTCTTCAAAATCCCAATAACCTATTATGCCGGAAGGTGGCGTAGAATCAACTTCATCTGTAAGCTTAAAAGGAACAGAATAATTCTTCCACTCACCGCCGTTTATCTGGTATTGTGTAGAGTTTACACCGCTGGCTTCATCAACTGCCTGTAAAGAAAGTTCTGTGACAGAATCTATATATTTGTTGTTTTCACCATCTACATGGCTTGGAATGCCAAGTATAAGAGATGTTACAGGTGCAGTAGTGTCAATTTCGCCTATACTTATATCATCCAAATACCAGTAACTGCCGTTGGCCCATTCACTGCCGCGCCTGATTGAATGAAACCTTACTCTTACAACATTGCCTGTATAAGCGCTTAAATCTAAATTTGCGTCTATCCAGCTGCCGCCGCTGTTTCCTTCATAATAACCCTGGTTTATTTGACTCCAGTTACTGCCGTTATCAACAGATATTTCTGCTTTACCATAAACATAACCGGGATAATTTTGAGCAAAACTGTATTTGTGTTTAAATCTTAATTCCGGACTTTGTGTGTTTGTTAAATCTATCAGAGGTGATTTTATCCAACAGTCAGGATATTGAGTATCATAATTTCCGTCAGGTATACCCGCTTTCCAGCTGTGGGTTGGGGTTACATTTTGTTCTTCTGTTATTTCCCATTGCCCAAGTTTGCCAGGCGCTGTTTCTTTCTGCCAAAGCATTGCTTCTGAACCTTCTACATTATCAACAAAACTGTTTCTTGTAATTACATACACATCATCTATCCACCAACCGCCGTTTTCAGGAATGTTTTGGCCGTCAGTTGCAAAACATAATCTTAATATAGCCGTATTTCCTGTAAAACTATCCAAATTAAAGTTTATTTTAGACCAGGTTGTATTTGTACCGCCAAAACCTGCTGTGCCTAATGCATCTACTAAAGCACAAGAATAACCGCCATTTGGCGTCAATAACTGCCAGTTTTGCCCGTTATCAATAGATATTTCCACCTTGCCGCCGTCTTTATCAGTTTCAAAATTATATTTTTGGCTGAAAGATAGTACTGCATGGCTTGTATTTGTAAGGTCAATTTTTGGTGAGTACAAATACTCTTTTTGATTGGTTTTATATTGGTTTCTCTGATAATTATTGTCTATGGATATTGAGTATGGCACACTATTATATTCTGAACCATTTAACTGCCAGTTTTCCCAAACTGAGCTTCCTTTTATCCAATTAGTTTTCCCCGGAAGAAAATCTTCTGTAATTTCTGAAACTGCTGTACCTGTGTAATCCACAGGATTTACTGCAATATCGCTTCCTATTTCTACATCATCTATCCACCAATTGCCTTCACCAGCAGATGAGGCATCCCTGTCTGTTGTGAAACGCATTTTTATTAAAGTGCCTGCATACTTGTCAAGGCTAAATATTTCCTGCGTCCAAGTATCATTTGTACCGGCATAACCCTGAAGTTTCATATCACTGTAAAGCGAATATGCATTATCAGGATAACTGTTTACTGGGTATACCCTTTCCCAGGTACCGCCGTTATCTTTTGAAATTTCTACGTAAGCGCTTTCACGGAAATATGGGTTGGCTGGATTGCCGGGTAAATTATATTTGGTTTTAAACTTTAACCCGGCTTTGGTTTTTCCTCTGAGGTCAAGAGTAGGCGATATAAGGTAATAAGCATAGCCACCCTGCGGTATAGTTGCTTTGTAGCTTGTTACAGGGCTTACAGAAGCATCAGTAACTTTAGCAAAGCTACCGCCTGCGGCGGGGTTAGACTTTACTGCTGTCCATAAATCCGGCATAAAATCGGGGTACTCAGACAGCCAGAAATAATCTTCACTGCTGTTTTCAAAACTGTCAGCTATGTTTGACCAGTCAGGCAGAATTATTGTAATTTTATGTTCTTCGGTTTTTATTGACGGGATATTTAATATTTTTGCCTGGTATGAAAGCGTAAGTTTTAATGTATATATACCGCCGCCTGCTATTGCAAACTGTTGAGATGCAAGCACATCCGTTATATCCCAGTTTGCAAGTGTTTCGTTTTCCTTGTTTTGTGTACCTGAGGCTATTTCTGTCCATTGGGCTGGGTTTTTCCCTTCACCGCATGAAAGCACCCAGCTGTCAGTACCTACATTTGCTACCAGGCCGTAGCTTTTTGCAGTACCATTAATTACCAGCGATTTTTTACCGGTTTGCAAATCATACTGTATATTTTCCGGAGTAATAAAATAGGTTTCGTTTTCTTCACTGTTTACTGTTAACTGTTCACTATTTAATATTAGTTTTACAGCTGGAGGCAAACAAAAATATGGTTTTACAAAATCATATAATACAACCGCTCTGTTATTGTTTTTGTCGGCCACATACATGGCAGGGCGGGGTGATTTGGATAATCCATACACTGTTCTATTATCTTCTTTATTTAACTGAATGTCTACGGGATTTGAAAAATCTATCCCGCCTAATGCATATTCATATTCACCAGTGCTTTTATATTTCTTAAGCTTGTTATTTCCTGTGTCCGCAATATAAATATTTCCATAATCGTCTACATCCACTGCTAATGGCATATTTAAATTATCTGTTATAACCAACTTTTCAGTGTTGTTTGTGTCATAAACAATCATTCTGTTATTGCCGGTATCGGCTATGTAAACATTGCCATCCGTATCAACTGTCAAACCTTTCGGATTATTTAAACCTGCCCCTATGGTATTTATTAATCCGTTTGTCTGTAAATTAAATACTTTTATTGAATTACCGTCAATACAATATAGCTTATCGCTTGCCACGCCTGTTCCTGCAAGACAGGCTATTTTTCCTATTGAACTAAATCCGCTTATTGTTTTTGCTGATAAATAATTGCCGTTTTTATCAAATACCTTTATGGTGTTATCCCCTGCATCGCTTACATAATAATTACCCAGACTGTCTTTGGCTGTGTCTTCAGGGTTAGTTAATACACCTGCACCTATTTCTTTTACTAACTGGTTTGCTGTATCATATTCCTTTACAGATAAGCTGGTTTTGTCTACCGCTATAAAACCGCCTTTTTGGCCAGTTACTCCAGAAACATTTATTCCTGCTATTTTATCTGACTTTGCATAAGCATCAAACATTAGCCCGCTAAAAGTTGCGTTTCCTGTTCCCATCATGCCGGTTGCTTCTGCCCGGACAAATACATCCATATAATAAGGCTCAACTTCCGGGTCAATTCCTTTATTCGCTAAGGCCTGGCTTATATCTACACTTTGTGTTTCTACACCGTCAAGAAAAAAGAATTCCAAGTCCCTGTTCATACGGTCTTTTATTGTAATATTGCACCA
>MGVC01000011.1:0-15030 GCA_001800285.1 Elusimicrobia bacterium RIFOXYA2_FULL_39_19
GGATACCTGCCCGGTAAAGGCATGGATAGCGATTAAGTCCGCTCCGGGTATTTCAGCGTAGGGTTTTTGCTGCGATGAAAATAAAGTTAGAATCCACGCCTGTGAAGGCGTGGTGCTTCAAAAGATGAACATGTATTTAAGTGGGATAAAAAAACTGGTTTTGAGCATGATAAAATAGATGACGGGGAAAAACCGGCGTCGGTTAAAATGACGCCTATATTAATCCCGGACGGCGTTTTCCCGGCTGATAAGGTAATAAGAGAATTTGATAAAGCCAGTACAAAAATGGAAAAGAAAGTGGCTGAGTTTGTGAAAGCTAAAATAAAAAAGTCTTCGTTAAAATAAGTTGAGGTAAAAAATGGAAAGGCCAATAATTTCAATTATTATTCCGGTAAGAAACGAAGAAAAGACTATCAGAAAATGTCTTGGGTCTCTTTTTGAGCTTAATTATCCTGAATATGAGGTAATAATTATCAATGACGGCTCAACAGACTGCACCAAAGAAATTATAAACAGTTTTGTTATAAGAAACACAGAGTTTAAAACAGTTACTTTAAAAGTTATTGATACTGACGGTATTGGCCCGTCAAAAGCGCGCAATGCGGCAATAAAACAGGCCAAGAGCGATTATATAGCCTTTACTGATGGAGACTGTGTGGTAGACCCGCAGTGGCTCTCAGAGCTTATGAAAGCATTTACCCATGATTATTCACACAGTTTTAATGCAAAAAATATCGTGGGTGCGGGCGGGTCCCAGTTAAGCCCGGAAGATGATTCAAGGTTCGGAAAGCTGATAAATGATTTTATGCAGGTTATAGGTTTTGCAACAGAGTATATGAAACCGCGCTTTGTTACTTATAACAAGAAAACCATTTTAAAGAAAACCAGCCACAATCCGTCATGCAATTCAATTTATAAAAAGAAAGTGTTTGATGAAATAGGCGGTTTTTCTGACCTTTGGCCCGGCGAAGATGTGGACCTGGATTACAGAATTACCAAAGCGGGCTATTATTTAATGTATAATCCTGCCGCCATGGTATGCCATTACAGGATTGATAATATACAGGATTTCAGAAAGATGATGTACAGTTATGGCAAGGTGCAGGCAATGCTGGTAAAAAGTTACGGGTTGTTTAGGAAAATCCAGTATGTGCCCATAGTACTGTTTTTAGGCATAAGTGCAGAGATACTGTTTTTAATTTTAAAACTTAAATTCGGGATTATTTTGTTTATTACTACCAATCTTTTATTATTACTGTATTTTTTTACCAGAACAAAAGGCCTGCTGAAAACGCTTAGCTATTTCTGGCTGTTTTTTGAGGTGCTTTTTCAATGGAATTTCGGTTTTATAAAAGAAATGTTAAATAAAAGAAAATAAACAATATGAAAAAGTATTCAGAATCAACTATAGTAGAATTAAAACCTTCTTTATCACAAATAAAGGAGATTATTGAAACTATTTCAGCCTTTGCTAATACGGAAGGCGGGAAAATTTATATAGGAATAGCAGATACCGGCCAAATCCAGGGCCTTCCTGAACCAGTATATGAAGAAGCCGGGGGAAGTTTTGTAACTGTGTTTAAGAGTCCTGAAAAAATTAACAATGTTCAAAACAGTTCGGAGAAAAGTTCGGAGAAAATTTTCCGGATAATTAGCGCAAGGCCTGCTATTTCAGCACAGGAACTTGCTGAAATACTTGGTATAACCAGCCGGGCTGTAGAAAAGCAATTAGCAAAACTGAAAAATAAAGGTATTATTAAACGTATCGGCCCCGATAAAGGCGGCCGGTGGGATGTAAATAACTAATTCTAAAAGGAACTTAAAATGTCAAAAATTTATTTAATCGGCCTTCCGGTGCACAGATACACCCAGCCCATGCTGGGCCTGGGTTATATCGGCTCGGCCCTGCTGAAAAACGGGCATACCATAAAAGTGCATGATATGGCATCTGAAAATGCCGGTGAATTGTCCCAGATTGAAAAAGAAGTTAAAGAGTTTAACCCGGATTATGCGGGTATCAGCGTTTTAACCGCGCAGATTAACCGCTCTGCGGAAATATTAAAACACATCAAAAGCATAAACAATAAAATAGTTACCGTTATGGGCGGCCCCCACGTAAGCGCCCTGCCGGAATATACGCTTAACACCGTACTGCACGCAGATTTCTGCATAGCGGGTGAAGGGGATATTTCATTTCCGGAATTTGTAAAACTGCATTCAGCTAACGCAGATTATTCAGCCATTGCCGGCCTTTGCTACAGAAAAGAAGGAAAAGCAGTTTTAAATAAACCAGAAATTATAAAAGATATTTCTACTCTTGAGTTTCCCTGGAAACTGTTAAACCCGCTTAATTATAATAAAGGCGAACTACAGGGCTATACCGCCAAACGGCGCCCGGTAGTTACCGTGGTTTCTTCCCGCGGGTGCCCGTACCGGTGCACTTATTGCGCGCAGATGTCTGTGTTCAGTTACCAGTTCCGTGTGCGTGACGCCATGAACTTTGTAGATGAAATGGAATACCTGAATAAAAATTTTGGTATCAAAGAAATTCAGCTGGCGGATGACAACTTTACTTTTTACCGGGACCACGCGGTAAAAGTGTGCAATGAAATATTAAGAAGAAAGCTGGATATTTCCTGGGCGCTTATAAACGGCGTGCGCATAGACAAACTGGATAAAGAACTGCTGGAGCTTATGAAAAAGGCCGGCTGTTATTATATGGCTTTTGGTTTAGAGTTCGGCTCTCCCAGGATTTTGAAGCTCTGCAAAAAAGGTTTAAGCGATGAAGGTATGAAAGTTGGCTATGAAAATGTAAAACTTGCCAGCAAAATGGGTTTTATAACTCACGGTTTTTTCCTTATGGGTTATCCGTACGAACAAATGGAAGATATGGAAATGACCGCAGGCCTTATTAAAGCCCTGCCCTTAGACAGAATATCTATCGGCGTACCGGTGCCTTACCCGGGCTCTGAAATATTCAATTATTATATGGAAAAAAAGTTTAAAACCATTGAAAATATTAATTGGGATGATTACGTAGAAGGCAACTTTAAGCCTATCTGGGAATACCTGTCAGGCAACGTAGTGGCAAACAAAATACGCAAGACGTACCTGAGTTTTTATACAAACCCGTTTAATATGCTCAGGTTTATTTCAAAACTAAGAACAAAGGAGCAGTTTTTTGCAACCTTCCAGGGTTTCAGGAGAGGGTTGTTAAACACATTTTTAAACATCTATAAAACCAAATGATCTTTTAATATACTTTTGATTTTAAAGAGCCAACGAAACAGTTTTAAGTGATATTACAATTTTAAGTGAAATTAAACCGTTAAATTTTCAATTGTTTGAAGCGGCCTATTTCTGGCCGCAAGTTTTGGAAATTTAGGTTTAATGAACCGGTACCTGAATTTTAGGTAAAAATTGTAAAGAATCACTGTAAAACTGTTTAGAAAAAGAAAAAATATTTTTCTGCTTGAAGTATTAAACAGGTTATGATAAACACAGGAAAAACAAAATGAAAATAATTTTAGTTAACCCGTTACAGGAAAATCCGTGCATGCCGGGGCCCCCGAAACTTATTTTAAATGAAGGCGGCGTATTTCCGCCGCAGGGCCTTTTATATCTTGCCACGTATCTTAAAAAATTCAGCAGGCATGAAGTAAAAATACTTGACTGTATAGCCGAAGCTCTGGATTATGCCGGGGTGGAAACGCGCCTGGCGCAGGAAAAACCGGATGTGGTAGGCGTAACGCTGACCACTTTGTATTTAGGCGACGGCTACCGTATACTGCAGATAGTAAAAAAAATATCCAAAGACATTATTACTATTGCAGGCGGCCCTCACCCCACGCTGTTTCCAAAACAAACCATAAAACTTCCTGAAGTGGACTACGCGGTCTGCGGAGAAGCAGACTACATATTGGGTGAAATGCTGGACCGTATTGAAACAAAGAAACCGCTGGATGATATGGAAGGCGTGCTTAGCAAAACTTCTCCAAACAAAGAAGTTAAACAGCTTTTTATAGACAAACTTGATGATTTGCCCCTGGTAGATTATACGCTGCTTCCTTATAATAAGTACCATTCCATTTTAAGCACCAATAATCCCGTAACCGTAATGATGACTTCCCGCGGGTGCCCGTTTAAATGCGCGTACTGCCCGCAGGCAGGCACAAAAATAAGAAAACGCAACGCAAAAATAGTAGCCGATGAAATAGAGCAGTATATAAAACTCGGCATAAAAGATATTTTATTTTTTGATGAACTCTTTACCCTGGAGCATGAGCGCGTAAAAGAGCTTTGCGATGAGTTTTTGCGCAGAAATCTGAAATTCCGTTTCCATATTAGAACCAGAATCCGCGATGTAAATAAAGACATTATCAAACTGCTTAAAAAAAGCGGATGCCGCCTTATCCAGTTCGGGGTAGAATCCGGCACAGCAAGAATCCAGAAACTCATGAATAAAAATTTGGACCTGGATAAAGTGCGGCAGGTAATTAAAATGACGCGCCAGGAAGGCATACTGACATACGGCAATTTCATGCTGGGCTCCCCTACAGAAACAAAAGAAGAAATGCAGGCCACCATAGATTTTGCCAAAAGCAGCCGGCTGGATTTTGCCGTGTTTGCCATAACGCTCCTGCTTCCTAAAACGGAATATTATAACCAGGCGGCCGCGCAAGGAAAAATAAAAGAAGATTTCTGGGAAAAATATATATTAAACCCGCTGGTACCCATTGATAATGCCTACTGGCCGGATTTTACCAAAGAATTCCTGGAAGAAATGTGCAAGAAAGGCTATAACGAATTTTATTTCAGGCCGTGGTATATCTGGAACTACCTTACCAGGATACTTTCACCGGCGCAGTTAACCACGCATGCAAAAGCGGCGTTTCACGTGCTTAAAAGTTTTAGTTTAAGCAAACTAACAGGCAAATGAAAATACTTTTAATAAACTTTCTGGATAAACGTTACGGCTCCACTTACCGGGCCCGCCAGATTTTCCGTTGTCTGAAAGAAATTAATGCTGATGTAAAATATATAGAATCAAACAGCAGTATTGAAGGCGCTGTTTCAATACCGCAGGCGGATAACGGGTTTGGCTACCTGGTTGCCATGGCTATCCGCAGTTTTTACTGCCTTTTTCTTTCCTATGATGTTATTTATATTCAAAAATTCATATTGCCTGCTGTGCCTTGTATAGCCATAGCAAAATTCCGCAGAAAAAAAGTTTATGTTGACTGGGATGATTTGGATTCAGATTTCCAGAGAACACAGTTCCGCAAAAATATTACCAAAGGTATTGAAGCGGCCTACCCAAAGAAAGCATCTCTTATCACGGTTCATAACGAATACCTGAAAAAACATGCGCAAAATGCCGGTGCAAAAGATGTGCGCCTGCTAAACCAGATAGTAGACACCGTTTCCTTTGACCCGGATAAGTACGATAGTGCCGAAACAAAAATCCAGCTGAACCTGAAAAATAAAGTAGTAGCAGGATTTCTGTGCACTCTTACTCATGGGGGTGCGGCAGATTTGGATATTATAGCCGAAGCTATGAACGAGGCTGTCAGAAAGTATCCACAGCTCTTCTTCCTTATTATAGGGGGCGGGCCGCTGGAAACCAGTTTTAAGGAATCTTTTGAAGGCAGAGGGTTAAGGAATTATCGCATAACCGGACTTCTTAAACAGGAAGACGTGCCTAAATATGTTTCTGCCTGTGATTTCTGCATGGTTTATATGCGGGATAACCCCGGCAATAAAATGAGAATGTCATTTAAAACCCTGGAATACCTTGCTATGAATAAAACGGTGGTAGGGAATTTTACAGGTGAGACCCTGGATAAGCTGGGGCCGTACTGCATTCATACAGGCCTGCGCGCTGAAGATTTTGTAAAAGTTATCGGAAAAGTTATAGATACGGGAAATTTTTTGGCGCCTCATCAGGCAAGAAAGTATATTTTGGAAAACCATTCCATTGAAACTATGAAAACCCAGCTGAAAGAAATTTTCGGTTGAAAATAATATCTAAATAATTTAAGAATTTGTAGCCGCAAGTTTTAACTTGCGTTATTAAATAGTGATTTGCTAATCACTTAACTACATACGTATCCAAATTGGACAGCAGTGACTTAACCACAAAAAAAGAATATGAACAAAAAAATAGCATTTTTCTGCGGAATTCCGGTTTATGCAAAAGTAAATGAAGCCATTTTAATAAGGCCTATCTTTCGCAGGGTGGGTTTGCTGGCCAAAGCGCTTAAAGCAAAAGGTTTTGAAGTAAAAATATTTGCTCCTACTTATGAAAAGCCTGCAGTAAATACAACTATTGAAGGCATAGAAGTTATCAGTGTCGGGTATACCAACCTGCCCTACTCACCCGCTCTGGCAGGAAACCCTTCGGTTATAAGGTATTTGCTGAGCATTTTTGCATCTTTGAAAAGCACACAGAAAGAAATCAAAGTATTTGCGCCGGATGTTATACACGTATTTACCACGTTTCCGTATTCAATAATCACAGGTTTATACTTAAAACTGTGCGGGCACAGGGTTTTTATAGATATTGATGATGCCATAAACGGCCAGATGGAAAGCAACAATGTAAATCCTTTAATAGTAGCCCTGCAGAAATTTGCTGATTACCGCTTGTCTCGTTTGTTTTCCGGCATAACGGTTTGCAGTGAATTTTTGAAAAATAAAACAAGTAAAAAAGCAGTTATACTGCCAAATATGGTGGGCGCTGAAATGTATGTATATGAAAATAGGCCTGCCAAAAGCGCCGGGCCCGTAACAGTGGCAATGATTGGCAGTGTTGACGGTATCCAGGGGCATGCTGATATTATTAAGTTTGTTATTCCGCTGACGCTTAGATATTGTCCTAACCTGGAGTTTGTATTTGCAGGAGAGGGTAAACTGCTTGATAAAATGAAAGCCCTGGCAAAAGATTATGGCTGTGAAAACAAAGTTAAATTTTTAGGTTATATTAATTATAAGGAAGTTATAGAATTTCTTAAGAAAGCGGATATAGGGCTGGTGCCGCTAAATTCTTCTACGGTAAATCTGGCCAGGTGCCCGCTGAAAATGCTGGAGTATCAGGCCGCAGGCGTTGCGGTAGTTGCCACAGATGTCGGCGAGGCAAGGCGGTTAAACAGAAATATGGTAACGGCGTGCCTGATGCCGGAAGAAGATTATGAAAGGTTTGCGGAAAGTATTTTATTGTTGGCGCAGAATGAAATATTAAGAAAAGAAATAGCGCATAATGCTTACAAACAGATAAAATTCTTTAAGGCAGACACTGCAGTAACGGATTGGCTGAAATACTGGGGAATAGCCTGATGAAAAGCCTTACACTTCTTAAAAATTTAGTTTGTAGAAACCGGTTAAGCAGTATGGTGTTTTTTGTAACTGCGCGCTGTAACGCCAAGTGTGATTTCTGCTTTTATCAGAAAAATAAAACCGGCAACAGAAATGAGCTGACTTTGCCGGAGATAGAAAAGTTCAGCGCTAAGCTGGGAAACGTTTACGAGGTTCTGCTTTCCGGAGGCGAGCCATTTTTAAGGGATGATATTTATGAAATAGGAAAAACTTTTGCCAAAAATAACGGCATTGTGCATTTGAATATCCCTACCAACGGGTTCCTGGAAGATAAAGCATTTGAAACTATCAGCAGGCTCAGTAAGGATATTAAAGCGGTTGAGCTTTCTGCCATGGTGTCTATTGATAATATTGGAGAAAAACATGATAAAATACGCGGTATCCCGGGATTGTTTAACCGCGCAACAGCACTTATAAAAAATCTGGCAATCCTGCAGAAAGAACGCAAAAATTTAAGAACCGGCATTATTATTACGTTAAACAAGTCTAATATAAATGATATTAAGGAAATAATTGATTATATTAAAAACGATCTGGGAATTTATTATATCTGCCTTAATTATCCCCGCGGCGAAGCAGTGGAAGAAGGCAAATATGCGGAAGTTCCGCTGGAAGTTTATAAAAGTGCAGTAGAATATTTGTTTAAAGGCAAGTATGAGCAGTTCAGGTCTTCTACGCTTTTAGGCAGGTTTGCTAATTCTGTGGATTTGTTGAGATATGAAAATGTGTTAAGGACTTTAAAAGAGAAACGCGCGGTGCATCCGTGCCGTGCCGGGCGCAATACGGTGGTGGTAAATGAAGTAGGAGATGTGTTTCCCTGCGAACTGCTGGGCATGAAGCTGGGCAATCTGCGGGAAGCGGATTATGATGTTAGAAAGATTATGGCGCTTAACAGAAAAGCGTGTTTTGAAAATATAGTCAGTAAAAAGTGTTATTGTTCGTGGGAATGTCTGGCGCACTGGAATATGATGTACGCGCCTAAAAGTTATTTTGGAATTTTGAAAAAGATGTTATTTTGAAATAGAAACTTAAGTTCTTTGATTTGTTGTTCACACCTTAAGCCAGTCACTTCAAAGATTTTTGGCATCTGCGGAACTCCTCCGAATCACTCGCTCTGCTCGAATTCTGCGTCAGACAGTCCTCAATGACTACCCCAAAAATCTTTTTGTTCCTATACGGCTTGTATGGTGTTCACAACAAATACAAAGAACCTATTTAATTACAGTAAAATTCCCTTGTTCTATTGTGGCGGGACAGGTTGGATTTAGGAGTGGATGTAATATGAATTTGACAGATAATGAAAAACGGGACATTATAAAGTATATTGAGGCCGGTAAGCCTTTGCCGGACAAATATCGCTTCCTTATATTTGATGAAAAGCGGGAAGTTGAGCTGGTCTGGAACGGTAAAACAAATGAGGTGACGAATGTTGTATTGCCATTTCAGGTAATTGAGCAGATTGATGAACCAAGAAGCGAAAGTGAGATAAAAGCTCAAGGAGATTTGTTTGATTTTTCAGGCAGGCAGATTGCGGGCTGGACAAACAAGCTTATTTGGGGTGATAACAAACTGATACTTTCAAGCCTTAAAAATGGTGCATTGCGAGACGAAATAGAAGAGCAGGGCGGTATCAAGTTGATTTACATTGACCCGCCTTTTGATGTGGGCGCAGATTTTTCAATGAATATAGAAATTGGCGACCCTTCGACAGGCTCAGGGCAGGTCGAGCAATTAACAAAACAGCCTACAGTTTTAGAAGAGCTTGCTTACCGTGATACTTGGGGCAAGGGAGCTGATAGCTTTATTGCAATGATTTATGAACGGCTCTCACTAATGAAAGATTTGCTTGCCAATGATGGTTTTATTTTTGTTCATATTGGTACCACAATATCGGATTATGTTAAAATTGTTATGGACGAAATATTTGACAAAAGCAATTATAAAAATCAAATCATCGTAAAGCGTGTTACAAAGAATTTACAAGGACAATTTGACTCTACTATCAAACTACAAGAGGGGCACGATATTATTCTTTTTTATTCAAAAAATAATAAACAAGGGTTCAGCCCCTTATTCATAGAAAAAGAGAAAATAACTGAAAAAGACAGTTCGGGATACTGGAAAGATTTTTGGAGTAATGCCGATAGACCTACTATGAGATATGATTTACTCGGAGTTAACCCCAGTAAAGGGCAGTGGAAATGGTGTGAAGATAGAGCTAAAGAGGCAGTAAATAATTACAAATTATTTGTTGACTCAGGAATGGATTCGTTAAAAATATATTGGATGAAAACCGATAAAACAGAAGAATTTATAAGGAAAAGTGAATCTGGAAAAATTGAACATTGGATAGAACCCACCGAGAAGAAATTGGCAGATACTATTTGGTCGGACATTTCTGCTTATCAAACTACAAAAGACTACCCGACTCAAAAAAGCGAGGATTTATTAAAAAGAATCATAGAAAAATTTTCAAACGAAGGCGATATTGTTGCTGACTTCTTTTGTGGTTCGGGAACAACCCTTGCAGTTGCTGAAAAACTTGGGCGTAAATGGATAGGTTCTGACTTGGGTAAATTTGCAATTCACACAACACGCAAAAGAATTATAGGGGTTCAGCGGGAACTTAAAAAAGATGGCAAAGATTTCAGGGCTTTTGAAATATTGAATCTCGGTAAGTATGAACGTCAGCATTATATAGGAATAAATCCGAACCTTCGGGAGAAGGAGAGAGAGAAACAGATAGCAAAAAAAGAGAAGGAGTTTGTAAATCTTATTTTGTTTGCATACAAGGCTCAGAGTATTGATGGTTTTAATACTTTTTATGGCAAAAAAGCGGGCAGATTTGTTTCAATCGGCCCAATAAATATGCCCTGCTCACGGTTGTTTGTTGAAGAGGTAATATCAGAATGCCTGAAAAAAAAGGTAACAAAAGTAGATGTCCTTGCTTTTGAATTTGAGATGGGGCTTTTCCCGAACATTCAGGAAGAAGCAAAAAACAAAGGGATTGACCTTTCCCTTAAATATATCCCGCCTGAAGTGTTTGACAAGAGGGCTATAGAGAAAAATCAGGTTGTTTTTTACGATGTATCTTATATAGAAATAAAACCGCATGTAAAAAAGAATTCTATTGCCTTAGAGCTTACTGATTTTTCAGTTTTCTATAATCAAGACTCGCTCAAACAAGTTGAAGAAGAGCTAAAAGAAGGCGGGAAGAAGCTTGTTGTTGATAGCGGGCAGATTATCAAAATAGAAAAGGACAAAGACGGTATTACCAAGCGTGATGTTTTAACAAAGAAGTGGACTGACTGGATAGATTACTGGGCTGTTGACTTTGATTTTGAAAGCAAAAAAGAATATATAAGGATTAAGAATGACAAAGGTGAAGTTGAACAGAAATGGACAGGTGAATACATATTTGAAAACGAGTGGCAGTCTTTCCGAACAAAGAAGGACAGAAAACTTGAGCTTATCAGTGCCTTCAGAGAAGTCCCTAAAGGCAGGCGTAAGATTGCTGTGAAAGTTATAGACATTTTTGGCAACGACACTATGAAAATTGTTGAGGTAAACATATGAATCTTATTGAATCAATACAAATAAACGGGTTCAGATCGTGTGAATCTTTACAATTGAACGCTTTAAATAATTTAAATTGTTTTTTGGGCCTAAACAATTCAGGCAAATCAAATATTTTACGTGCAATGAACTTATTTTTTAATGGCGAATTGGAACCCGGTGTTAGATTTTTATTAGAGAGAGATGGTAATTTTCCAGCAAAAAGAAGAAAGAAAAAAGAAGTCATTATTAAATTGACTTTTATTACAAAAGAATTAAAGAAACTACCTCAATTTAAAAATGCTATTGGACATATTCCAGATAAATATGAAATTACTAAAACCTGGGGGTATCAAGATCCACCTGAAGGTATAATCAAAACAAAAAGAAAAGATCAGCACGATAAAGCTCTAAGCTTTTTAAAGTTTATTCGATTCAGATATCTTACAGCTCACCGCGATCCAGCTAAAATTATGGCAGAAACAGAAGGTCGCATAAGAAAGGAGCTCTTGCGAAGATTTAGTTCGAGGGTAAATAAATCAACTGTCACAGGACAACATAGCAATATGGATAATGTACTCGAAATACTACATAAAGCCTCAAACGTATTAATTTCTCCAATTATTACACCATTAAAGAAGAACTCGCCAGAAATAAGAGATATAGTACTTCAAACACCTAAAGAATTCCAAGACTTGATTGTTTCATTAGGTTATTCAGTACAATTAACAAATCATAAATTTATTCCAGAAGAATTACAAGGATCTGGATTTCAAAGTCACTTAATGTTTAGAGTCTTATTCTTTGCGGATACTGCATATAGTTTAGATTTTGGTTGGAAAGTGGCAACTATCTGGGCAATTGAAGAACCGGAGTCATTTCTTCATAGGAATTTTGAAATTGAATTAGCTAATTTCTTTGGAGAAATTAGCAGAAAGTGTTCATCTCGTATTCAAATATTTTGTACAACACATAGTGACGTATTTCCTCAGTATGGAGACAATTGTATTTTAGTTAAATTCGACAAAGACCATTACAGTCAGATTGAAAAAACCAATACTAAAGATATCATTGCAAAATCTGCTTTATTAGGAATAAATAATTTTGTTCATAACCTACATTTTCAGCAAAATCTTCCTTTACTAATTGTAGAAGGGAAAACCGACAAGGTTATACTTGAAAAAACCCTTCAATTATTGCAAAAAGATAACTCAATTCAATTATTTTGTAACGATGATATTGACATTCAATCTGGTGGAGATGCTCTGCTCCCGTACTACAAAAACAACAAACAAGTTATTGAACATAGACAAAAACCTATTATTCAAATTCTTGACTGGAATGTTCCAGATAGAAAGGTACAGGAATATCAAAATATTAGCAGTAATCTGAAGGCATATCGTTTTGATGGACAAAAAAGTAATCCAAAACTTGATGAAAGTTTTACTGGAATAGAAAGGTATTTGCCCGAATATTTTCTAGACAAAATATCTCAAAATGACCCAAAATTTTCTTACCAAAAAGATCAAAAGTCTGATATTATTTCAATAAAGAAAAAAACATTGGAAAATTATAAGGTAATAATTTCTAGTTATTTTCAGCAAAATGCTAAAGTTTTTGATTTGCAATACTTAAAATCTGAAATAGACGAAATTCTTAAGCTGGTTTAATATGGCACTACACTCTAAATTTCCTAAGTCACCGTTTACAATACTGGATCCGGAGAACAAGTAGTTCCGGTTAACAAAGCATTGAGGTAATCATATGTCATATCTTGTATATTTGGATGAATCTGGAGACCATAGCCTGGAATTAGTGGATAAGGATTTCCCATTATTTGCGCTGGCAATGTTTATTTGTGAAAAGGAAGAATACACCTCAAGAATAGTGCCTTCAATATACAATTTCAAGATTGACTTCTTTGGCCAGGAAAATGTGGTTCTTCATTCCAGGGATATCCGCAAGGCACAAAAAGAATTTGGTATCTTAACAGATTCATCAAAGAGAAAACTATTTATTGAACGCCTTAATGGGCTGATGTCAGCATTGAATTATGAGCTGATAGTTTCTGTTATCAAGAAACAACAGCACAAGGATACTTATGGGATTAATGCTAATAATCCCTATGATTTAGCAATTGTATTCTGCCTTGAAAGATTATTGCCGTTTCTGGAAGATAAAAAACAAACAAGCGTACAAATAATTGCAGAAAGCAGAGGAAAAAAAGAAGATGAGGAATTGTACTTAAGTTTTATAAGGACAGTAACTGAAGGGACAGTTTTTAACAGTAAGGAAAGATTCAAGCAGATAGAATTTTCTCTTAAGTTTTTTCCAAAAGCAATGAATATTATTGGTACACAACTTGCAGATTTATCTGCGTATCCTGTAGCAAGATATGTCCATAATCCTTACAAGGAAAACAAAGCATATGAAATTGTTAAGGATAAGATATACAAAGGACGTGTAAGCGGGCTGAAGATATTCCCCTGAAAAGCAAAAAGCCCCGGTTTTCACCGAAGCTTATTGTCGACCGGGAATCCCCAGTCCAATTACTAACATTAAATGTTATGCTGATATTATTATAGCAGTTTAAAAGTTAAAGTCAATAGAAATAAACCATGGCACTACACTCTAAATTTCCTAAATCACCGTTTGCAATACTGGACCCGGAAGTAAGATGGTTTCCGGCAGATGAAGCTCTGCGGGAGACGACTTACGATAAGTTGTTGCCCCCGCTTGTAGCAGAGCTACGCAAGAAGGTTAAGCAATGGCGGGATTCCGGTTATGACGGAGCAAGTGAAACAAGCAAAGCACTGCTTAAATGGTGGTTTTTAACTGAACATATAAAAGAAAAAGCAAACGGCGAAGTTTTCATTTTTCAATATTACTTTGCACAGCGTGAGGCAATTGAGACTATAGTGTTTCTGTATGAGGTTGTGAAAGTAAAAGATAAATATGATTTGCTCCGTTATGACAGCTCCGGGGCGGTTTCAGCAGGGATGTTTGATGAATCTTGGCTTCGCTTTGTAGTTAAAATGGCTACCGGGAGCGGTAAAACAAAGATACTGAGCCTGGCACTTGTTTGGAGCTATTTTCACAAACTTTATGAAGAAGGTTCAGGGCTTGCAAGAAATTTCCTCGTAATTACACCCAATATTATTGTTTTAGACAGAATCCGGGCAGATTTTGACGGGCTTAAAATCTTTTTTGATGACCCCATTCTGCCGGATAACGGATACGACGGCAAAAACTGGCGTGATGATTTTCAAGTAACTTTACATATTCAGGATGAAGTGGGTGTAATTAGAAAGACCGGGAATATTTTCCTTACAAATATCCATAGAGTTTATGAAAGCAACGATAGCACGGCTTCTTTTGAAGATGAAGATACCCGTGATTACTTTCTTGGAAAGAAACCTGCAGGCGCAACAAATGAGTCAAAGGTTGATTTAAGCCAGATAGTTAGAGAAATTGATGAACTGGTTGTGTTAAATGATGAGGCTCATCATATACACGATGAAAGGCTTGCATGGTTTAAATCAATAGAAGATATTCACAACCGCTTGAAGATGAAGGGCGGGCAATTATCCCTGCAACTGGATGTTACCGCTACACCAAAGCACACTAACGGTGCCATATTTGTTCAAACTATCTGCGATTATCCGCTGGTTGAAGCCATATATCAGGATGTGGTTAAACATCCGGTGCTTCCAGACCCTGCAAGCAGGGCAAAATTACAGGAACAAAAATCTTCAAAATATACTGAAAAGTATAAGGATTATATTCACCTTGGCTATTTGGAATGGAAAAAGACGTATGATGAACACTTAAAAGTCGGCAAAAAAGCTGTGTTGTTTATAATGACCGATGATACTAAAAACTGTGATGAGGTTGCCGAATACATAAGAAGGACATATCAGGAGTTTTCAAGTGAAGACTCCGTCCTGGTTATCCATACTAAAAATAACGGTGATATAGCTGAAAGTGTGAGCGGTAAAAAAGAAGAGGAATTAAAGAAGCTCCGTAAATCTGCAAATGATATAGATAAACTTGAAAGCCCGCACAAAGCAATAGTTTCGGTGCTTATGCTTAAAGAAGGCT
>MGVC01000011.1:15075-16326 GCA_001800285.1 Elusimicrobia bacterium RIFOXYA2_FULL_39_19
TAGGGCTTGTGGAGATTAGGAGAACCAAAGAGAAACAGGAACGAAACATACCAGAGGTTAAATACGATAAGATTGATTTACAGATAGCGGTTTAAAACATCTTCAGGGGATAGGCATTGGACCCGATAAGCCTGTCCTGAAAAGGTTTAATTCAGGGAAGGATAGAAAAAGACCATAGAAGACACGGAGAACTTGCTTTAAACAGGCGTAGATGCTTTATACAGAGGTTTTAATTTGAAGGTAGACACTCTCTCCACCTTCTCTTGAGATGATTTAAGCCTGTCCCCGAAGCTTGCACTTGAAGGTTGTAATCAAGGGGCTTTAATCGGGGGAGAGAACAGCCAAGAGGAGCTTTAATACAGCACTCCGGAGGGCAGGGATAAAGGATTTTAAATTTCACGATTTAAGGCATACCTTCGCAAGTCATTTAATTATGGCGGGAGTTGACATTACAACAGTTAAAGAATTATTAGGGCATAAGACTTTGACCATGGCTTTACGATACGCACACCTTGCACCAAGTCATAAAGTTAAGGCAATGGAGATTTTAGACACAGCAATTAATGGGAAAAAAACCTCTTATTTTGATTCTACTTCACAATTACTTCACAATTTTGCTATTTCAGGGGGGATGGATGTTAGGTAATTGTTTGATTTTTGTGGCGCGCCTGATAGGATTCGAACCTACGACCTACGGATTAGAAGTCCGTTGCTCTATCCAACTGAGCTACAGGCGCAACCTGTTTTTTCACAATAAATATATTATTATCTATCCTATCTCACTCTGTCAATATATTTAGATGAAGGAGATGGAATATCAAGTTAGACAGCCTATAAATCAAGGGTATTTTTTTGGGTATATTTTTGTTGACCTGATTCTTACAATCTGATATAAAGTAATCGTTCATATAGCATCAGCCTCTTTAAAAGAAATTCTTTCCTAATTTCAGTGACATTATGGTTAAAGAGCGCAAGACTAAAAAGCCGCCTATTGATGAATTTAAAGACCTCCGAAAAAGACTCACCGAACAGCAAAGGGCAGAGGCAAAATATAATGAGCTTGAGCATAGGTTTATTGAGAGAATTGAACAGCTTGAAACAGACATCAGACAATTACAGGGTGAAATTACAGAACATAGAAAAATAGAAAAAAGTCTGCTTGAGACAGAAAGGCTCTATCGCAATGTTGTTGTCCAGTCTAAAGATGCCATCTTCTCTGTAAATCAGGATGCTGAAATAGTCTATGCAAAC
>MGVC01000012.1 GCA_001800285.1 Elusimicrobia bacterium RIFOXYA2_FULL_39_19
AAGAATTCAGGAAACAGTGAAAGTTTAGCGGGTTTATCAGGCGGGTTTGGATATAAAGATAAAAGCGGTATAGGAATAGATTATGCGTGGGTGCCTTATGGAGATTTAGGGGTAACACATAGAATTTCAATAACGAACAGATTCTGAGCAAAGCGCGAAACCCACTGAATGGTCAACACCCCTAACCGCTAAAGAGGGGAAGAAAAGAGGGGTTTACTGAAGGGGATAGAGGGGAGTTAATAGAATAAATGAAAAACTTAAAAGTGTCTTTGTCCATTTTCGCAGACGGAAGAGAATTTAAATTTGACGATATTGTCAGCGGCGGGCTGTCTCGTATTGATGGCGAATACAACTTAAAATTAACCAAAAATAAATATCTGGAATTTAGCTTCTGCAGAAATGACGGCAAAGAAATGGATGTTGAAAGGTATATTATGAACGTAAGTTTTCCTTTACAGAGCATTTCTCAGGTAATTATTCCGGAATGCGGCAGGGATTATACCGAATTTTTCTTTCCTTTGTACTTGTGGAGAATGAAATTTTACCAGAGTATTGCTTTTAACGGGCATCATTTTATGTCATTGCTGGATGCAAACAGGCGCCCGTATTTTTCGTTCGGCATTATCGGCAAATACCGGGAAGCTAAATATACCTGCGTAAGCCCGGGTGCCTCAAAAAAGAATAATACCTTGATTGGTTCTAACATACTCACCATGGAAATCGAAAGGCCCTACGAAGGTTTTAAATGGGGAAAAACCAAAGAAATAAAGGAAATGTTTTTTACTGATGAATCAAGCCCAACCTGGTTCCACGCGTTAAGAAAATATACCCAGGAACAGAAAAAATGGTTGAATATCCCGGATAAGACTGAACCTGTGAACCCGTTGGCCTATGAACCTGTATGGTGCACCTGGACAGCATATTTTTCCAGCCTTTCTGACCAGAAACTCATAGATAATGCAGTTGTTGCCAAAAAACTGGGAATTAATTCCATATTGATAGATGACGGCTGGTATGGCCCGGGGCTGGACCAGGAATCGGGAAACAATATGGGGGATTTTTACCCGGATAAAACAAAATTTTCTGATTTTAATAAAACAATAAAAACTATCCAGGCTATGGGTTCAAAAGTTATTTTATGGGTAGCGCCGCACGGAATATCGCCCCTTTCGGAGAAGTTTTCAAAATATGAACATTTATTTAAGAAGGTTGGCGGGGCTAATTATTTGCTCAATAAATCCTTTCATGCTATGTGCCCCTGCAACAAGGAAGCCCGCGAATATGTTGTCAATGAAACCGTCCGTTTATTAAAAGTGCACGGCGTTGACGGGCTTAAAATAGACCTTTACAATAGTTATGGAAAAGAAAATTGCGACAGCACTGCACACGAACATGACTGCGGCTCCCTGATTGAGGGTTTGCATATTATGATGAAAGCTATCTGGCAGGCCATGAAAGCATACAAACCTGATGTTATTCTTGAACTTAAACAGAATTACGGCAACGTTCTCGCCAGCCAATACGGCAGTATGGTGCGTGCGGGAGATACGCCTTTTGATATTGACCTGGATTTATGGAGATGTTTTTACATTCAGTCGTATGCAGCTGTTACTCACAATGACTACCTGGCGTGGACCCCTTATGAAAAGCCGGAGAATCTGGCCATTATGATGATAAAACTTATTACCGGAGGCGTGCCCACTTTTTCATCACCCTTGCCGGGCCTGCCAAAAAGCCATCTGGAGGTAATAAAAAGCTGGATGAGCTTTTATAAAGACTATCTCTGGCTGTTAAAAGAAAAACGGGAGCCTCAGGTAGGCGATATGAGCGTCTGGCAGATTAAGGCCGCGAAAGCGCATCTTTATAGTTTAATTTTTACAACCCAAATACTGGAAATTGAACTGCATAAAAATATTGTTATTATGAACGGCACAAAAAATGAAGAAATATTCATAAAGACAAAAAAAGCGTTTACTGCCAACGTTTCGTTTTACAATCACAAATGCGTTCTGGTAAACAAGAAAAAAATAAAAATAAATAATGGTACGGCTGTTTCAATCCCCCAGGGCGGGTACGCTGTGCTATGTACAGGTAAATAAAAAATGAAACCGGCAACAATCAATCTGGAGAAAAAAGCGCGTCTGAGTTTGCGATTCCTGCAGGCCAGCCTGGACAAAAAATACTATATTCCGTACTTTTATATAGTTTTCCAGGAAGACCCGGCAGAATTCAGGCATCATTCTTACTGGGATTTTTGTGAAAATCCTGCGCGTCACCTTTACGGCATGCTTTTTTCCCGTTTGGTTACCGGTGAAAACAAAACCAAACCCGTTGAAGCCCGCCTTAGAGAAACAATTTACTCCAATTTTAGCGAAAATGACGGGATGAGCTACAGGCCGGCATCAACCGTGTTTGGCATAAGTAAACACGCAACGGATCTATGGGAAAACCGCAGTATATTTACAGCTCTTTACATGTCTTATCTGGTTGATAAAGATAAAAAAGCTAAAAAATGTGCCGATGGTATTATTGAAGGCCTGCAAAAATTTGCAATAAAAAAAGGCAATGGTTGCTATTTTTCAAAGCATACCTATAATCCGGGGTATAAACCCGGGAAAAATGAAGCCCCTGTAGTAGGGCAGAATATGGGCGGCTGGCTTACACCGCTGGTAAAGTATTATGAATATACCGGAAATAAGAAAGCGTTTTCCCTTGCCTGCGGGCTTGCAAATTTTTTAGTTGAATATTTAAAAAAAGGAATCTGGTTTAGTAACTCTGATTTCAATACACATTCAATGATGTTCACTCTTGCCGGCATATTGCGCCTTGCCGGGCATACGGGGAATAAAAAGCATATAGAGTGGGTAAAAAAGCAGTTTGACTATATAATAAAAGTTTACGGCAGCAGTTTCGGGTGGATAGCTGAACAGGCGCTTAGCAACAAGGAATCACTCAAACACGGTTATACCCAGAGCTGTGAAAGTTGTACGGTAACCGATGCCATTGATACAGCAATGCTTCTGGCAAAATCAGGGTACCCGCAATACTGGAATATTGCTGAAAAGTTTATTCGCAATTATTTTGACCAGGCCCAGCTGACAGATTCATCCTGGATGACCCGTTCGGCTTCGCTCAGGGCAAGAAAAGAAGATACCATTGTTTCCTCATTTAAAAATATTCCGCAGCGTTCTCTGGGATGTTATGTGGGCTGGGGCGGTATAAATGATTTTGTGCACCCTGCAGCCAAGCGCAGAAAAACGGTACAAAACTGCTGCGGCCCCCATTGCGCTTACGGCACATTTTTAATCTGGAATAATATAGTTACTAAAACCAAAGAGGGAGTTTGGATTAATTTATCCCTCAACCGCGATACTAAATGGGCGCAGGTAAACAGTTATATTCCATATGAAGGCAAAGTTGAAATAACAATGCGCACTAATGCTGATTTACATGTGAGAATTCCCGGCAATGTGAATAAAAATGCGGTAAATGTTTATGTGAATGGAAATAAAATTAATAAAATATTGCAGGAAGGTTATATTGTGGTGAAAAATTTAAAAATAGGCCAGCAGGCAGTAGTAGAGTATCCTCTGGAAATTGAAAAAAAATCTGAAAAAGTTATGGGTAAGGAATATAAACTGGAATGGAAAGGTGACACGGTAATAAATATATCTCCTTCGGGGAAAATAGCGCCATTTTTTAAAAGAACAGAACTGAAAACTGCCAAAGCGCAGTTTGAAAAAACAAAATATAATAATACCGAAAGTCCGGTTAACTGGTAAGGGAGATAAAAAAAATGAAAAAGTTAATAAGCATCAAAGTATTGTTTATTGCGTTATTATTTACAGCAATCAGTTATGTAAATGTCTTTGCGGGCGTATCAGGGCCGTGGGTAAAAGTGCCCCCTACACCGCAAAGAACAAGTAAATATTATATAGATGCTTTTAACCTTGAAGATGTTTATTCCCGCATTATTAATGACAGTATGACAGACAAGGAAAAAGCGATTAAAATCTGGAAGTGGTCAATGTGCCACATATACCACGCGAGTGCTCAGGAGCCCATAACAGCAGTCGGCGCAGGCAGTTTTTATCCGGAAGGTTTATTTGAACCCTATGACATAAAGAAATACCTATATAGTTATGGGCTTGCAATTTGCGGTATGCATTCAATTGTTTTACAAGGTTTATGGGAAAAGGCCGGATTAGAATCAAGAATAAGAAACATCGGCTATCATACGGTTCCTGAAGTATGGTATGACGGCGCCTGGCATTATATTGACGGCGACAAGGGCGGTTATATCATGGACTTAGATGGTAAAATATTGAGCGTGGATGAATTAAGAGCGTTGGATGAAACCACAAGAATAGCTTATGGCGATAACCCGACTCCCGCAGAGGACCCGCATTTTTTATTGGATTATTGGCCCAGGTTATGGACCGCGGCTACCGGCATTACAACTCTCGATAAAATGGTGAAATACAAAAGGGCTTTATCAGTCCATTCAATGAATTTCACATTAAGGCCCGGTGAAGTTTTTACCAGGTATTTTTCTTATCAGTGGTACCCTTTTTACCAATTCTGGGGAACCGGCGGAAGCACCGCAATACCGCCGTGGAAAACCTGGGGTTACATGTACACCAAGGCCCCTGATAACCCTCCTACAAAAACCAGTGCCGGCCTCGGAGACGGGTTGTGGGCTAACGGGGAATATATTTATACGCCGGACCTTTCCCATTCTTCCTGCTTTGAAGGAATTTCAACAAGCACAGATGTAGTATCCCAGGGCAGTTCTCCGAAGTTGAGGGGGACCAGTTCTAGTTCAGAAGTAGTATTTAACATGAGAACGCCGTATGTAATCTGCGCTTTTCCTTCAGATTATTCTACCGCGCTTCTTCCCGGCCATCCCAACTTAGCCGGAGCCACCCGTGGTGCCATAATAAGCGGAAATGCAGCAGGAACAGTAACAATGCAGGTATCAAAAGATTTTGGAGCCAGCTGGCAGGATTACGGTACCTTAAGCGGTTCATTCAGCGAGGATATAACAGATCTGGTAAAAGGCAGGTATCAATACTTGGTTAGATTTAAGTTCACAAGCGGCAGCGGGCTGGACAGTTTAACGTTAAATACCCGGGTAATGGTATCAGGGTCCATGATGTACAGTATGGCAGGGCTTGAGCAGGGAACAAATAATATAGAGTATCAGTCAAGCAATTTATCAGTTATGGAATTTACTCCTGACATTTGGTCCAGCCAGGCAATTTTTGATGCTAAGAAATATTCCTCTACAAACCTTACCTGGTATTTTAAAGAAACCTGGCACGTGACAACAACAGACTGGGCCTCTTATCCCTCGGCGTCTCCGGGGGTACTTATTTATAAACTGGACTGCCCTGCCGCCATAAAGAAACTGGATACAGGAGTAATATTTACAGGTAATACCAGGTGTGTACTGTCTGTTTCAGAAACCGGCCCGTCAGGCCCGTGGATAAAAATGGCGGAAAGAACAAATACTGAACTCGGCAGTTGGGATTATCCTGTTCAAAGCACATACACTTTTACCACAGTAACAAATCAATGTTACGTAAAAATGGAAGCTTATGCACTTGGCAAATATACCAATTGCGGATTCAGAAATCCAAGAATGTATGCCTATTACGAAGATCCAACCACTTCGGATGTAATAATCACGCATGGCTGGGAAGAAAGCGGTGTTCCAAAAACTCACACTGAAACTATTCATCCCGGCACAACATTTTACGCATACACAATTAATGTCGGCGCGCCCCTGGCTTTAGGCAGAAACACATGGACCGTTGCAGACAACAAATATTTAAGATTGGAAGTCCCTATCCCAAGCGGTATGACTACCATAAGCGGGTATGTCTACAACAATTCTTCAGCCGGTGTAAATGGCGCAATAGTAAATTTAACCGGCAGCAATACAGGCAGTTATACCACCGGATCCAGCGGGTTCTACACATTCAGCGTATCTACCGGCGGGAATTATACAGTAACACCTTCAAAAACCGATTGGGTAATAAACCCTGTAAAAAAAACCTACACTAATCTTATCAGCGGTCAAAGCAGCCAGAACTTTTTTGGCGCTTATACAGGTTCCGGATACAATATCAGCGGAACAGTAATCTCAAGTACCGGCAGTGCTATGAGCGGTGTGACAGTAGCACTAAGCGGCAGCGGTACCGGCAGCGTTACAACTGACGCAGCCGGCGCTTATCAGTTCAGCAGTTTAAATCCAGGTAATTATGTAGTAGCGCCTTCCAAAACCGGTGTAACATTCAGCCCGGCAAGCAATAGTTATACAAGCCTGGGTGATAATCAGACAGCGCAGAATTTTACGGGTACATACATAATTCCTGCAGGGTACAGCGAATTCATCTGTTCGATAAAAGCTACCGGCGGGGATTACAATTCACTTGCTTCCTGGGAAGCAGCGATAGACAGTGATTTAACCAGCGCCAGCAGTAAAGTGTTCAGTGGAACAAAAACCGGGACGATAGCTGACGGTGCGTCAGTAACCGGTGCCAGCTCCGGAGCTTCCGGTACTGTATATCACTGCACCCAGACCCAGCTATATTTAAACGTTACCGCCGGAGCCTTTCAGTCTGGCGAGCAGATACGTGTGGATGCGGGTAATTATTTTACCTCAGGCAATGCAGGCAATATGGTAATAGCGGTAGCGGAATGTTACCCTATGGAAGATCCAACGCCGGTAACAATATACGGCTGGACCACCAGTACAACAAACTATATAGAAATCAGGACGCCCGCGGCTTACAAACACAGCGGCAAGTGGGATACAAACGCATATATAATGGATGTTGGTGCTGCCAATGCAGATTCAATATATATCAACGAAGCCAATGTGCGCATAAACGGGTTGCAAATATATCTATCCAAAGATGATGCAGACACATCAAATGGTATAGAAATCTATGGCGACGGTACCAATCCTGATGATATAAGGATCAGCAACTGCATAATAAAAGGGAAGGGCAATTATGCCACCAACAATAAGCGCGGAATTTTTGCTCCCAATGTAGGTGCAGCCGGTTCAAAGATAAGGATATGGAATAACATTATTTATGATTTTAAAGGAGCGGGAGCCAATTATTACGGTGCTTATGTAAGAAACGCAAACAGGACTTACTATATATATAACAACACGTTAGTAAATTGCGCCTACGGGTTTTACAGGGACAGCGGGGTGGATATACTAATGAATAACATAACCCAGGATTGTCCTGACGGATTCAGCGGAGGAGGTTGGGATGCATCATCCGATTACAATTTATCGGATATAGCATCTGATGCACCCGGGTCCAATTCCAGAAATTCAGCTACGGTAACCTTTGTGAACAAAACTAATAAGGACTTTCATATAGCAGAAGATGATGCCAATGCACTTGATTTTGGGATAAATTTGTCTACAGATACATACTTATCATTTGGCGCTGATATTGACGGTGATGCAAGAAGCGGGAATTGGGATATAGGAGCAGATGAGTTTAACGGCAGTTCCGGGCAGGTTGATACAACACCTCCGGAACCACCCGCAAATTTAGCGGTATCCAATCAGACAGAAACAAGTTTGGCGTTAAGCTGGACGGAGAGCGTGCAGGCTGATGACGGCGATTATGCAAGTTATTACAGGATTTACAGGAATTCAGTTTTAATAAGCACTGCTTCCGGAACCAGTTATACAAATACAGGATTGACAGCAGGAACCACCTATAGTTATGAAGTCTATTCGGTAGATAATGAAGAAAACCAGAGCGCCAGCGCAGCCAGTGGCAGTTTCAGTACTTCCGGAGCCGGCGGCGACACAACCCCGCCTAACGAACCGACAAGTTTAAACAGTCCTGAACAAACTGAAACGAGTTTAACAATAAGCTGGACCGCCAGCGCGCAGGCTAATGACGGAGATTATGCCAGCTACTATAAAGTTTACCGTAATGCGGTATTGGCAGGTTCCCCTAGCGGGACAACATTTACAGATACCGACCTGACAAAAAACACAACTTATAGTTATACGGTATATGCGGTTGATGATGCCGGTAATCAAAGCACGGACGCAGCTTCAGGGAGTTTTTCAACTTCTGGTGCAGATACAACAGCGCCGACGATAGTATCGGTAACAGTAGCAACCGCAACCACAATAACAGTAGAGTTCAGCGAGCCGGTTGAACAGGCATCAGCCCAGACAAAAGCAAACTATAGTATAAACAACGGTATAAGCATAGTAAGCGCAGTATTGGGTGTAGACTTAAAAACAGTGACCATTGTTACCAGTCAGCATACAGTAGGAACAACCTACACAATAACCGTAAACAATATTAAAGACTTAGCGAGTGTTCCAAATACCATGACAGCCAACAGCACAATGAATTATATGTACGGAGACAAAGTAGCCCCCGGCAATGTAACCAGCTTAAGTGTTATGGATAATCCTACAGACAAGGGCGGAAAGGTAATAGTCAGCTGGACCAAGGTTTCAGACAACGATATGGCGGGCTATAAAGTTTACTATTCACCGGTGCCCTTTAGCAGTATAACAGGTGCAACGTATTTCAGCGGGTCGCCTGTTTCAAATCCCAATACATCCAGCTGTGTTGTAACAGGCTTGATAGTAAACAGTCAGGATTACTATTTTGGAGTATTAGCTGTGGATTTATCGGGAAACGTAAGCTCTGCCATATCAAGCGTGGGTCCTGTGCGTGCAATAAATAACCGATTGGGTGAAACTATAAACGGGCAGAAAGTATATGAAATAACAATGAATAGTTATAACCTGAAAGCAAAAGTAGTTGCAACCCCCGGTTTAAATGACGGGGTGTATATAAACATAAAGAAACCGGAAACAAAAGTACCAAAAATAATTCAGGCAAACACGAATGCACAAAGCAACACAAAAATAATCAGTACGACCATAAATGACTTAACAGACACCAGTACAGAATTCAATGCTTTGTTGAGTTTAGTAGATAAAGTAACAATAGTATTATCATATCCTTCTACTGTAACGGGAGAAACGGAAGACGGGCTAAGGATTTACTGTCTTAATGAAACCAGTAATGAATGGGAATTAGTGCCCGGGGCGCAGGAATTGTCACCGCTTGCAAATACGGTAGCCGTTGAGGTATCACATTTCAGTGTATATCGTATTCTTGGTACAAAACAATCAGCAGATGTGCTTACTAACGTAATAGTGTACCCAAACCCATTCAAGCCAAATGATGGAAAACCAGAAACCGGAGATTGGAATACGGGAATAAATTTTGAAGGATTAACAAACAATTCTACGATAAAGATATATACGTTAACAGGTGAACCTGTAATATCGTTGGAAGAAACAAACAACGACGGTAAATATACCTGGGATGTAAAAAACAAAGAAAAAGAAAAAGTATCCAGCGGAATGTACATATACAGAATTACCGATTCTCTGGGCGGGAAACTAACCGGAAAGATAGGAATAGTTAGATAGTGGGATAGTCGGATGGCCGGCTGACTAAAACAATGTAACCTTGAACTTGTTTCAGTGCCGGAATGACAACAAAGTTAAGCATGAAAAAATAAGTATGGAAACAGATTTGTAATTGTATTAGAAAATTAAATTTGGAGGTAAGAGATGCAAAAACTCAACAAAAAGGCAGTCAGCATTATTACAGCAGTTGTACTGGTCCTGTTTACTATGACTTGTGTAACAATAGGCGCAGAAAATAAAAAAGCAGTTAAAAAAATTAAACAAACAAAAAAAATCAGTTCATCAGGGCCTTCGCTCAGGTTAACTGTTATGGATTTGTCAAAAGGTGATTTGCCGATAGTCGGGCTTAATGGCACCGCTGCAGCAGTATTATCTGAGGAACATTCAGCATCCGAAGACGGGCTAAGCGTAAAAATTAATTTTAACGGCCGCGGTTGGTGCGGCGGCCCCAAAGTTGATAGGTCCTGGGCTAAGTTCACTAGTTTTAATTTCAATGCTTATAATCCCCAGGACAAGGCCCTTACATTCAGCCTTGTGATTAAAGATAAGGATAGCGTAAGTAATAAGGTGGGCCGCGCGACGTGGATAGTAATCCCCTTTGTTTTAAAACCCGGCATGAATGATGTATCAATTGATTTGACTAAAGCAAAACCTTACGAAGAAGAAAGAGAGCTGGACCTTTCGGTAATACAAGGCTGGCATTTTTCTTATAAATTTTTCCCGGAACAGAAGTGGGAAGAAACTAGCCCAGATGAGATCACAATCTTTGTCAGTAACATAAGAGTGGAAGGCTGATAAAAATACAGATTAGCAAATAAATTTTTCCAGAAAATTAAAAGATTCCATACTAATAAAATGAACCAGGACAAAGAGCTAAGCAGGCCTAAATGGCTAAAAGAAGGATTTGTTGCCACAAGTAATTGGGAGCCGCTTATTTTCAGGCGGCGTGCAGGTTCTCAGTCACGGGATGAAGTTAAAAAATACGGTCAGGAACATTCCGAAGAAACAGTAAAAAGGCTTAAAAGCCAGGGTGTCAGCATTGCTATGACCCATTTCTTCAAGGGTTTTGGAATAGAAGCTGAAAAAGAAGAAATGGAGAATACAAAAAATTTTACCGAATTGTGCCATAAGCACGGCATCAAGGTTGCTGCTTATGTTCAGTTCGGTTCTTTAATGTATGAGACTTTTTTTATAGAAGTTCCCGAAGCAAGAAACTGGCTGCAGGTCAACCAGTCCGGAAGAGCCATCGGGCTGGATGCGGATCTTGTAAACCAGCCGTTTAGAAAAGCTCCGTGCTGGATGAACGAGGGTTTTTTAAGCTACCTGGAAAAGGTGCTGGAAAAAGCAATCAATTATGCGAAAGTAGACATGATACATTTTGATAATTACGGCTACGGAGTTGAACCCGAGTCCTGCCGGTGTGAAAATTGCAGGAACTCATTCAGGGAATATTTAGAAAAAAAATATGACACGCCGGAGAAACGGCGTGAACGGTTTGGTTTTGATAACCTGCAGGAAATCCAGCCGCCTGTTTATGAAAGATGGGGAAGCCCCGGTAAGGTTTTGTCTTTGATAAAAAATCCGGCAACGCAGGAGTGGGTTAATTTCCGTACTGAATCGTTAGTTAATACAACTGCCAGGCTGAGCGGTTTCATCCGCAAGTTAAACCCGGAAGCTGTCGTGGAAATAAACGCGATGATTTATTCCTGCGGTGAAAACCAGTATTTTTTCAGGGGGTTGGACCTGGCATCAATTTCAAAATACACCAACGCGATGTTTGACGAAGAAGGAAGCAGGGCCGGGATAAATAAAGAGGGAATACTTACTTCCAGGATAAGAGCGTTTAAAATGGGACAAATCTGGAAAAATATAATGATAATATACCAGAACAAATGCTCTTCTCCGCAACAGCTGGAGCTTTCACTGGCAGAAACTCTGGTTTTTAATAAGGGAATGATAGGTGTTACCGGTAATATAATGAAGGATCTTGAACCGGAACACAAAAAATATATTGAATTATTGAATAATAATAAAAACCGTTACATGGATTCTGAAAGCATGGCAGAAGTTGCAGTTTTAAGGTCCAAAAATTCCCTTGCTTATAATAATTCCAACCCGCACCTGGGCGTTGTTCTTTTTGAACAAACCCTGATACAGTCAGGCATTCCTTTTGATATTATTTTTGACGATAACCTGAAAGGCCTTAAAAAATATAAAGTTCTGGTTCTGCCTGACAGCGAATGTATGGACGACGGGCAAATAAAACTGGTTAAAGATTTTGTAAACGCCGGCGGAGGCGCAGTGTTTACAGAAAATGCCTCACTATTTGATGAATGGCACAGAACCCGGGAGAAACATGGGTTAGGCGGTATGTTTAAGGAAGAAACACTAACAGCAGCCAAAAAAACAGAATACGGTAAAGGAAGGATTGCTTATATACCGCAGATTATTCCTGTTGTTCCTTTTATTTACGGCGGAAAAGAGTGGCAGGTTGACGTCAAATACTGGCATTTGCCAAAAAATTACAAGGAACTTATAGAGTCAGTCAAGTGGGCTTCAGGGGACAGTCTTTCACTTGAAGTGAAAGCGCCGGTTACAGTGGTTACAGACATGTCCCAAAATAAGCAATTAGGCGAAATATATTTGCACCTGTTGAACTATAATTATAAAAAACCCGTTAAAAATATAAAAATCAGGGTAAAAAAGAATAAAGCAAAAGATGTTATATGCATTTTTCCGGATAATAAAACAAAAAAACTTAAATTTTATGTAAAGAATGATGAAATAATGTTCATTGTCCCTAAGTTGGATATTTATAACATGATTGTTATAAAAAAGGAGCTTTAAAATGGAAAAATTGACAACTTATGAAAGAATTAAAAGAGTTTTTGAGCACAAAGATCCGGACCGGGTTCCTATTTATGACAGCCCCTGGAAGACAACTATTGCAAGGTGGCATAAAGAAGGGCTGCCTGAAAATATGGATTATACCGATTATCTTGATATTGACCGCATAGCAAAAATGGAAGTGGATACATCACCGCAGTACCCGGAGAAAGTAATTGAACAAACAGCTGATTATAAAATAGTTACTACCAAATGGGGTGTAACCCTGAAAAAATGGAATAACGCGGAATCAACCCCCGAGTTTATGGATTTTACAATTACAAATCCTGATAAATGGAAAGAAGCAAAAGAGAAAATGGTCCCTTCCGAAGACAGGATAGACTGGGATTACTTAAAGGCAAATTATAAAACCTGGCGCGAAAAAGGGTACTGGATCCGCGCCACCATGTTTTTTGGTTTTGATGTAACTCATTCCTGGGTAGTGGGCACGGAACGTTTATTGATGGCTCTGGTTGAAAATCCTGACTGGTGTGTTGATATGTTTAATCATTGCCTTGATGTCAACCTGGCATTATTGGATAAGGTATGGGAAAAAGGATATAAGTTTGACAGTATTTTCTGGTGCGACGATATGGGGTATAAGAATCATCAGTTTTTTTCTGTGAACACTTACAGGGAATTGCTTAAACCGGTTCATAAACGTGCGGTGGATTGGGCGCATGCAAAAGGAATAAAAACGAGGCTTCATTCCTGCGGTGATGTGAATCCCTTTATTCCGGAATTTATTGATATCGGCATTGATGCGTTAAATCCGCTGGAAGTAAAAGCCGGAATGAATCCTATTGAGATAAAGAAAAAATACGGCAAACAGATTGTTTTACATGGCGGAATAAATGCCGTATTGTGGAGCGATATCGAAAAAATGGAAGCGGAGATACGAAGAGTTATGCCGGCATTAAAGGAATCAAGCGGCTATATCTTTGCAACCGACCATTCGGTTCCTTCAAACGTAAGCCTGAAAGATTTCAAAAAAGTGGTGGAACTTGTCAAAGATATAGGTTCTTATTAGAATTCAAAAAACATTTAAATTCTCCTATCAGTTAAATTTGAAAATTGGACAATTTAAACATTAAAATGGACGATTTTTTGCCTCAGCCTACCCTGATTCTTCCTTTAAAACATAAGTAATCATTACACTACTCACAGCCCTAGGCTTCGGCATAAACACTGCCCCTTACGGGGAAAGGTGTTGGATTATTTTAAAAAACCCTTGACTTTTTTAGGTTTTCATACTATCACTATAGTGAAGATAGGACTTTAGAGAGTAGTCCATTTTTTTTGAGAGAACCAGCACACGTGTGCGCGAGGATAAAATGTCAGTAAAAGGGCTTTTAACAATCAAAGATATTGCTAAAATGGCTAATGTTAACCATTCTACGGTTTCCAGGGCATTGAATAATCATCCTTATATAAGTACAGATACTAAGGAAAGAATATTTAAAATAGCCCAACAGTACAAATATACTCCAAATACGGTTGCCAGGTCTCTGAAAAACAGGAATACACAAACCCTTGGGTTGGTTTTACATACTATTACAAACCCGTTCTGGTCTGAGTTTTTAGAATGCCTGGAAGATGTAATATACAATAAAGCACAGGATTTTACATTGTTTTTCAGCGGACAGAAGAAAGATAAAGAATCAGCTTATATAGATTTGTTAATGAAGCGCAAAATAGACGGTGCCATAATTACCCTTATGCCTACCAATGAACCCGAGCTCTTTGTAAAAAGCCTTGAAAGGCTGAAAGATAAAAAGTTTCCTTTTGTTTTAATGTTTGGCGATGCCGGAATTGAATGCAACTGTGTTAGTTTTAACCACTATAAAGGCCAATATATGCTGACAGAACATTTAATAAAGATGGGCCATAGGAATATTTGTTATGCATACGGTAGTATGACAGCTATTCCTAATGCTGAAAAGGTTCATGGTTACAAACAAGCACTAATGGATAACAATATAGATTTTAATGAAGACCTGATGTTTATTACTGATATGAAAGAAGTTACAAAATCAGTTGATAAAATATTAAACATGAATCCCCGGCCTACGGCTGTAGCGGTACCGGATGATAATATGGCAATATTTTACTGGAGAGAAATGACAAGACGGGGAATAAGAATTCCTGAAGATATTGCGCTGGTAGGTTTTTATGATATTAAATATCTCACTTATTTAAATTTGCCTATTACAACTGTGCGTATTCCGGTTGATGTATTATCACAAAATAGCGTGGATTTATTGCTTGAAAATGTTAAAAATCCGGATATGAAATATAAAAAGATAGTTATAGAACCGGAATTAATTGTTAGAGAATCCTGTGGATTTAAAAAAGTTGTTTGAAACTGGTATCCACAGGCACGAATGAGGAAGCTGGCCTACTATCCTTCCAATCGGATGGCAGTAGGCACGAATGAGGAAGCTGGCCTACTATCCTTCCAATCGGATACCAGTAGGTACGAATGTGGTAACTGGCCTTATACACTTCCTAACGTGTGGCATAAGGCACGAATGTGGTAACTGCACCTACTATCCTTCTTATCGGATACCAGTAGGCACGAATGAGGAAGCTGGCCTACTATCCTTCCAATCGGATGGCAGTAGGCACGAATGAGGAAGCTGCTCTTTGTATAAAATGATTTTAAGAAACCCGAAACGGTAAACCCTGGGAAACCAGGGGACACAAAGCTACGGAACTA